>NZ_SDHZ01000002.1:330096-660193 GCF_004118675.1 Filimonas effusa
GCAGCGCGACCGCGACAGCGCCCTCAGTAAATTCAGAAATGGCACCGTATCGGTACTGGTAACAACCGACCTGGCAGCCAGAGGCCTCGACATACCTTTTATCCGGTACATCATCCATTATCACCTGCCTGCCACCCAGGAGATCTATACCCATCGCAACGGAAGAACAGCACGTATGGAAGCCAGCGGTACCGCCATACTCCTGCTTGGTCCCGAAGAAAAGATCCCGGACTATATAACAGAAACAGTGCAGCCCATTGAATTGCCCGAAAAAGCAGTACTTCCGGAAAAACCCAAATGGACGACCTTTTTTATTGCAGCGGGCAAAAAAGACAAGGTGAATAAAATTGACATCGTCGGCTTCCTGTCGAACAGAGGACAATTAAAAAAGGAAGACATCGGTTTAATCGACGTGAAAGACTTCTTCTCATTTGTAGCCATCCGGAAATCAAAAGCCAGTCATACCCTTCAGCTTATCCGGAACGAAAAGATCAAAAACAAAAAAGTGAAGATTGAAATAGCAAAATAAAAAAGCCCTCTTGTAGAAACAAAAGGGCGTCTTCGATTGCTTGCCATATGAAAAATCTTCAACCCCTAAGGGCTTATAATATTATAATCAGTTCAATATGATCTTCTTGTAAGGAAAGGCAAAACTAATACACCATCCAGGCTAAAACCTATCCTAACACGTTAAATTAATATAAAGATTGTGCCACATTTTTCAATTCACGGATACATAAATCATTAAAATATGCATCACTTTTCTCTTTATGAAGCAAAGTAAAGGATTAAATACCTAAAAACAATAACATATTTTATTTTTAAATACGTCTTTAAGCTCAACCCGCGTCCACTAAAAAATCATAAACAAGTGATTATTAATTAGTTCTACCGGGATACACTTTTAGCGCTTCTTCAAGGCAGTTCATAGCTCTATCTATTGCACTTTCATTTAATACGTAGGCGAGCCTTACTTCCTGCTTCCCAAGGCCCGGAGTACCATAAAAACCACTGGCCGGCGCCATCATTACGGTCTGCTTTTGATATTCAAAACTTTCCAGGAGCCATTGGCAAAATACGTCGGCATCATCCACCGGAAGCTGCGCCATTGCATAAAACGCGCCGCCCGGGTTAGGACAAAACACACCTGGCATCGCATTAAGCCGCTCAACAATCAGGTCACGCCTCGATTTATAAGCCGCCTTGGTTTCATCAAAATAATCTGCCGGCAGATCAACAGCCGCTTCACCCGCTATCTGGGCAAAACTGGGTGGACTTAACCTTGCCTGCGCAAATTTCATCACAGTTTCAATCAAAGCTTTATTGCGGGTAACAAATGCCCCAATTCTGCCGCCACACGCGCTGTACCTTTTGCTGATGGTATCCATCAGTACCACGTGATCTTCAATACCCTCCAGCTGCATGGCGCTGAAATGCTCTCCTTCGTAACAAAATTCACGATAAGCTTCATCCGAAAACAGGTAAAGATTGTGTTTGGTAACAAGCTCCTTCAGCACAAGCATCTCTTCTTTACTGTAGAGATATCCTGTAGGATTATTAGGATTACAAATAATGATCGCCTTTGTACGTGGCGTGATAGCCTTCTCAAACTCTTCAATTGCCGGTAAAGCAAAGCCATTATGAATACTGGAAGAAATAGGCACTACCTTAACGTCGGCCTCAACAGCAAAACCATTGTAGTTGGCATAAAAAGGCTCCGGTATAATAACCTCATCACCCGCATCAAGACAGGCCATAAATCCAAACAGGATCGCTTCCGACCCTCCGGTGGTAATAATGATCTGTTCGGGAGTTACCTGAACACCTACCTGGTTATAATATTGAACCAATTTTTTCCGGTAGCTTTCATTACCCGCACTATGGCTGTATTCCAGAATTTTAAATTCTGAATGACGCACCGCATCAAGTACCATTTTGGGAGTTTCAATGTCAGGTTGTCCAATGTTTAAATGGTATACGATCGTTCCTCGCTTCTTGGCAGCTTCGGCATAGGGCACAAGCTTTCTTATAGGGGAAGCAGGCATTTCCCTGCCTCTGTTACTGATCTTTAGTTTTGACATGGCGCAAATGTCTTTAGAATCGTTATAAAAATCAAACAATTTTTAAACGCTATATTCTTTAAAAAAAATGGGTGTTAAAAGGTCGTAGATCCCTTTAACACCCAATTCATTATAGTAAGTCAAATCTGTTTACTTCGTCTTCGCAGGAGCAGTAACCACCTCACCGGAAATGGTCAGCTGAACTGGTTGCTGCACGTTTGCAATCTTCACATGAACATTTTTTGTAAACTGGCCGGCAGCAACTGCATTATAAGTAACCTTGATCTCGCCGGTTTTTCCTTTCAAAATAGGAGTTTTGGGATAAACAGGCGTAGTACAACCACATTCAGCAGTAGCATTTTCAATAATAACAGTTTTATCGCTGGTATTAGTGAAAGTGAATGTAGTGGTAACCGGTACATTCTGGGGCACTTTACCAAAAGAATGCTTTACTTCCTTAAACTCAAGCGGTGAAGTAGACGTGGTTTGAGCAAATGTAGCCGCAGAGATGAGCAGGCACGCGAACAGGAACAACTTCTTCATACTTTCTTATTTTATCTGGTTCAATTTTACTTGGTTTTCGCAGCTGGCTGATCCTTGTAAGTATCGCCATGGAATAACAATTGTTTCGTAAGGCCATTAGAGAAATATACAGTCACTGACTTTACAAAATGGCCTTCGGTATAACCGTTAAAGCCCAAAGTTATTTTAAATTTCTGACCAGGAGCATAAGGACCTGCCTGCCACTTAGGCGTAGTGCAGCCGCAGCCAGCCTGAACATTATCTATTTTTACCGAATCTTTACTGATATTTTTAAGCTCCAGGTCAAATTCCACAGGCTTGCCGTAAGGGATCTTTCCCAGGTCATGATCCGTTTCCGAGAACGAAATCACCTTTTCGATGTCTTGAACAGGTGCTGTACCAGTGTTGGTTTGAGCGTGAAGGCTGCCAAAAGCTATTAAAAGCGCCAGGCAACAGGCTATTTTTTTCATGTGATTAATTATTACTATCTGAACAATGTGATAAAGTTATTGATAAACTTTATTTCCTACACTTTTCAGTAAGAATTTAAGCGGAGTTTATTACCTGACCTCCCAAATGAAAATCGTTTTGGACTTTCACGGGTGGTAAACCCTATTTTTGTGCCATGAACAATACATCTGCAGATATTCAAATGAGCAATGACATGCTCTCTTACGAAGGGTTCAGAGCAGAGGTGCTGAAAGACTACAAAGTAGCGCTGGAAAGTCGCGAAGCTAGTTTACTCGGTCGCCGCGAGGTATTGACAGGCAAGGCCAAGTTTGGCATTTTTGGTGACGGTAAAGAACTTGCCCAGGTAGCTATGGCTAAGTTTTTCCAGCCTGGCGACTGGCGCGCCGGTTATTATCGTGACCAGACTTTTATGTTTGCCACAGGTTTAGCTACAGTTGAACAGTTTTTTGCACAACTGTACGCCGACCCCGATCTTAAAAATGAGCCCTTTAGTATGGGCCGTCAGATGAACGGCCACTTCGCTACCCGCATCGTGCAGGACAATGGACAGTGGGAACCGATAGCCGATAAGCTGAACGTATCTTCCGATATTTCAACAACTGCAGGCCAGATGCCCAGAGCACTCGGCCTCGCATTCGCCTCGAAAGCATTCCGCGAAGTAGCACAACTGCATTCAATGGAGCACCTGTCGCGTAACGGCTCCGAAATATGCTTCTGCACCATTGGCGACGCCTCTACTTCGGAAGGCCATTTCTGGGAAGCCGTAAACGCCGCAGGCGTATTGCAGGTGCCCCTGGCCATTTTTGTATGGGACGACGGATATGGTATCTCCGTGCCTACAAAATACCAGACCACCAAAGGATCTATCTCAGCAGCACTGAAAGGATTCCAGAAAAAAGACAATACCAACGGAGTTGATATATATAAAGTACAGGGCTGGGATTATGCCGGCATGTGCGAAGTGTTTGAATCGGCGCTCACCAGAATGCGCGACACGCATGTTCCCGCAGTATTTCATGTCGAAGAAATAACACAGCCACAGGGCCACTCCACCTCCGGCAGTCATGAACGCTATAAATCGGCCGAAAGACTGGAATGGGAAAAAGAATGGGACTGTATCAAAAAAATGCGCGAATGGATCATCGAAAATGGCATTGCCAATGAAGATGAACTCGCCGCTATAGATGAAGCTGCCAAACAAATGGTGAAAGAAAGCAAGGCAAATGCCTGGCGCAAATACCAGCAGCCCATCAAGGAACAGGTGCAGGAAGCAGTGTCGCTGATCCGCAACATGACGGTGAACGACATGGAAGCCTACAGCAAGGTTCAGGACCTGGCCAAAGACCTGGAAAACAACCGCGAACCGTTGCGCCGCCATATCATGCGCTCATTGGCGCTTGCTACGGAAATTGCTCCCGGGTCGCCATCGGTAGCCGAAGTAAAGGCCTACCGGAAAAAACTGCAGCAAATCAACGATCCGCTCTATAACAGTCTCCTGTATAACGAAGGTGAAAAAAGTGCCCTCAAAGTACCGGTAGTAACTCCGGCCATCGATGAAAC
Organism: Filimonas effusa; assembly: GCF_004118675.1. NCBI lineage: Bacteria > Pseudomonadati > Bacteroidota > Chitinophagia > Chitinophagales > Chitinophagaceae > Filimonas > Filimonas effusa. Next base: position 334,710 of record NZ_SDHZ01000002.1, read on the forward strand.
AGCACCGGTGATCAACGGCTACGAATTATTGAACAAATACTTCGACCAGCTCTTCGCCTCCAATCCTTCAGTACTGGCTTTTGGAGAAGATGTGGGTAAGATCGGGGACGTAAACCAGGGCTTCGCCGGGCTACAGGAAAAACACGGCAAAAACAGGATCTTCGATACCGGTATCAGGGAGCTCACGATCATAGGGCAAGGCATAGGACTCGCTTTACGCGGCTTAAGACCTATTGCCGAGATCCAGTATCTCGACTACCTGCTATACGGCCTTCAGCCGTTGAGCGACGATGTGGCAACGCTCCATTACCGTACAGGTGGCCAGCAAAGCTGTCCGCTTATTGTACGTACCCGTGGCCACCGCCTGGAGGGTATCTGGCATAGTGGCTCTCCAATGGGCATGATGCTTAACGCCTTACGTGGCATATATCTTTGCGTTCCGCGCAACATGGTACAAGCTATCGGCATGTATAATACACTGCTCAAAGCCAATGACCCGGCAATTATGGTGGAATGTTTGAATGGCTACCGCCTGAAAGAAACCATGCCCGCCAACCTGCTGGAATATACCGTTCCATTGGGTGTGCCCGAAGTAATAAAAGAAGGCGCCGATATCACGGTTGTATCTTACGGCTCCACACTCCGTATCGTTCAGGATGCAGCCGTACGTTTACAGGCATTAGGCATCGATATCGAGATCATCGACGTACAAACTTTACTTCCTTTCGATACACAGCATGTGATCTTCGGCTCATTGCAGAAAACCAACCGTATCATCTTTATCGATGAAGATGTGCCCGGAGGCGGCGCTGCATACATGTTCAACAAAGTAATGGAAGAACAGGGTGGCTACAAATGGCTCGACGTAGCGCCACGAACGCTCACGGCAAAAGCGCACCGCCCTGCATATGGCAGCGATGGCGATTACTTCAGCAAACCAAATGCAGAAGACGTCATAGAAGCCATCCAGGACATGATGGCGGAATAAGAACAGATGGCAGAATAGCAGATAACTGCTAAGCATCTTTCTAAATAGAAATAGCCCCGGCAAAACCGGGGCTATTTTATTATTTGCTAAAGAATGCTAAAAAAACGATCATTTTGAAAGAAGCTTTTGAGAAGCTTTAAAGAAGCTTTGAGGATGCTTTAAGACTCCTTTTACAAAACCGCCTCTTTTTTTAGCAAAAGCTGACACCGTTTTTTTAGCAAAACAGGATGCGCACAGTTTTCAACACTTCATTCCTAATCCTGATCCATTGTCATAATATCCCTGTCAAACAAATAGAGGCCGCTCTTGTCGTCACCCACCAGTTCCAGCTTATCATTACATTCACGGGCTAATCGCTCCTCTTCCATTTGTTCATTTACATACCATTGAAGGAAATTATGAGTAGCATAATCCTTCTCCTTCAACGACAGATCTACAAGATCATTGATGCTGCCGCTCACTTTCAGCTCATGATCCAGCAACTTTTCAAAAGCCTTTTTGAGCGATACAAAAGTTAACACCGGCTGTTCCAAAGCAGGGACCACGGCAAAACCACCACGCTCATTGATATAATGAATGAGCTTTAACATATGCATACGTTCTTCTTCACTATGTCTGAAGAAAAACTGCGTTACACCTTTCAATCCGGGCTGGATCTCAGCCCAGCTTGCCATGGCCAGGTAAGCCTGCGACGACTGGGCTTCCATAAATACCTGTTGGTTCAAAGCCTCCTGCATTGTTTTCGATAGCATAATTTCTATTTTGGGTTAACGGTAAACTCTCTTCTTCTAATGTACAGCTTTATTTGATTCCCGGAATAGCCACATCGGGAAGAAAACGAACTGCCATACAACATGAATCATCGATGCTATCCCTGAAGCAATTGGGCAAGTCTTTTTCTCAATTTCTCCTCTCCCGGCAGCATAGCGGCCTCAAGAGAAATATTAATAGGAACAGCGGGCAAATTCAAAGCTCCCATTACCTCCACTGGCCCGTCGAGATAATTGAAGCAGGCTTTAGTGATCCGGTAGGCCAGCGCTTCGGCAAAAGAATTATTCTGCTGCTCTTCAGTCAGCACCAGGCAACGTCCATGTTTTTTAACCACCTCGAACACCAGCGCTTCATCTAATGGATACAACGTACGAAGATCTACCACATCTATCTGTCCGGGAAAAGAGGCAGCTGCGGCTTTTGCCCAGTATACGCCCATACCGTAGGTGATCACGCAAGCCGATTCTCCATTATCAACACACGCAGCCGTAGCTTCGGTAACAACCGCCGCCTTACCTAATGGCAGTATATAGTCTGAAGCAGGCTCTACCATGCGTGCCGGATCGGTACCCGGCACTTTACTCCAGTAAAGCCCCTTATGCTCCAGTATCACCACCGGGTTCGGGTCATAAAATGCAGCCTTCATCAGCCCCTTTATATCAGCAGCATTCGAAGGATAAACCACCTTAATACCTTTTACCGACAATAAAGTTGACTCTATACTTCCGCTATGATAAGGCCCGCCGCCACCATAAGCCCCGGTAGGCACCCTTAAGATCATTGGCACCGGAAACTTACCATGACTTAAATAGCAGGACTTTGAAATCTCCGTCACCAGTTGATTTAACCCCGGATAAATATAATCGGCAAACTGAACTTCAACGATAGGTTTAAGCCCCACTGCCGTCATGCCAATGGTAGAACCAATAATATAAGCTTCCTGTATGGCAGTATTAAAAACACGATGCGTACCAAATTTATCAGCCAGTGTAGCAGCTTCACGGAACACGCCGCCCAGCCGCTGCCCTACATCCTGACCATATAATACACATTCCGGATGCGCCCGCATAATATCTTCAATGGCATGCAAAGCCGCATCAACCATCATTACTCTTTCGCCCAACTGGGGCTGGCGTACACCAAGTTCCTGCGTAACAGGGGTCTCTGCAAAAACATGTGCGGTAACCTGCTCCACATCCGGTTCGTTTGCAGCACATACAGCATCAAACGCCTCCCGGACAATGACAGCCGCATCTTCGTCAATTTTAGATATCTGCTCTTCCTGGTAACCATGCATCGCCATCAGGCGGCGTAAAGCCGGAAATGGATCCTTCAGCGCATGTTTATCCAGGTCTTTCTGCGACCGGTAAAACTCTTTCCTTACCCCGCTGGTATGATGCCCCAACAGCGGCACACTGGCATGAATAAGCAGAGGAGCCCGCTTCTGTCTTACAAATGCTACCGCCTCTTTTAAAGCAAAATAGCTGGCTACAAAATCGCTTCCATCTACCTGCATCCGGTGCATGCCTTTAAAACCGGCTGCATATTCGTAAGCATTCATGGCACGCGCCTCCTGGGCCGACACACTAATGCCCCATTGATTATCCTGAACCAGGTAAATGATCGGTAGCTGCTTTAGTACAGCAAACTGGAAAGCCTCGCTAACCTCGCCCTCAGTAATACTGTTGTCTCCAAACGAACACAATACCACAGGCAGCTCACCGTCGGGTCCTTTTACTAATAAAGGAGAAGCTGTTTCTTCGAGAAAACGCAGCCCCTGTGCAATGCCGGTAGTAGGAATAGCCTGCATCCCCGTGGCACTGCTCTGATGAATGATCCTGGGTTTGGTTTCGTCAAGTGAAGAAGGATGACAATAATAAGACCGTCCTCCCGAAAAAGGGTCTTCGGCCTTTGCCATCAGCTGTAACATCAGTTCATGAGGCGTAAATCCAAGCGACAATAACATACTGTCGTCACGGTAATATGGACTTACATAATCGCAAGGCAACAAATGCATGCCAACAGCAATTTGTATGGCTTCGTGACCTTTGGAAGTAGAATGTACATATTTACAGGTACTCCTGTTATTCTCGTACAAGTTCCCCATAGCCCGGGCGGTCGCCATGAGATGATACGCCCTGGCGATTTCGTTAATGGCAAGCATGAGATAATTGATCCATTATTTTATCTCCAGTTCAAACATCCTTTCCTGTTCCAAAAAGCCCTCCAGCACATCTCCAACCACACACTCACCAACACCTGCCGGTGTACCGGTGAAAATAACATCACCGATGTTAAGCGAAAAATACTGGGAGATATTAGAGACCAGCTTGTCAAAGGAAAAAATCATGTCACTGGTATTCCCACGCTGTACAGTTTGATTATTCAGCGTAAGAGAGAAGTTAAAAGATTTTTTCATCAGCTCAGGTATCAGGGGTAACCACTTGCCAATAACAGCAGAGTTGTCCCATGCCTTTGCTTTTTCCCAGGGAAGTCCCTTACTTTTTAGTTCATTTTGCACATCCCGTGCAGTAAAATCTATACCCACAGATATGGCATCGTAATAACGGGAAGCCATACGCTCCTGTATGTATTTCCCGTTTTTCGAAATACGCAACACCAACTCCACTTCATAATGAAGTTCATTGGAAAACTCAGGGTAGTAAAACGGCGTATGCGCCTGCAATAGCGCACTTTTAGGCTTAAGGAAGATAACAGGCTCATCAGGAACATCATTGTTAAGTTCCTTTGCATGATCTGCATAGTTTCTACCAACACAAAAGATTTTCATAGATAAACTTTTTTAGTAAATAATAATCATACTCGGGCGATAGCCAGCTAGGGTACAATTGGTATCAGCCTTTTGCGTGCATCATATTTATGCTAAAATACTGTTAATCAGCCGTTCTATTTCGAAAAATCTAAATTATTCACCTGGCTTGCCGTTTTTTCCACCCCTATTTGGGCAAATTGCTCGATAATACCGGTACAAGCCAGTATCTTTTTGTTCACTGTTTCCACCTCCTCAGGAAACCATTTTCCAAGCACAAACTCAATTTGCATCCCCTTAGGATATTGATTTCCAATACCAAAGCGTAATTTGGGATACTTATCCGTGCCCAACATGGCCTGAATATCCTTTAGCCCGTTATGCCCGGCATCGCTCCCCCCACCCCGCAACCTTAATTTATTGATGGGAAGCGCAAGATCATCCACAATGGTCAGCGTTTGCTCCATAGGGATCTTTTCCTTGTCCATCCAGTACCGGAAGGCTTTCCCACTTAAATTCATGTAAGTGGTGGGCTTGATACATACAAATATTTTTCCCTTCCACTTTACCTCGGCAACTTCCGCCAGGCGGTCGGTCCTGAAAACACCACCGTGCTTCTGCGCAAAAGCATCCACTACATCAAAACCTATATTATGCCGGGTATGAGCATACTCCTGCCCTATATTCCCCAATCCAACGATCAGAAACTTACTCATTTTTAATAATAAATGAAACCCAAAAGTAGTATTTTTACTAAGCTCGGATTTCCATTATTAAGCTTTTTAATTTGTACGCTGCATCAACTTTTGCTTTTGTCAACCGACTTATCTCTTCCGGTACCCATTCGGATATGCCTTTGGATGAGGTAAAAAGAACAAAACTTACCAATATCTGTGTGCTTAGTTGCATGCCGGTAACCACCTTTTTCCTGATAGTTAACCTGCTTAAACAATACTACACACTCGGCTTTATCAATCTCGCCATCCTAGCCGGTGGTGCTACAATATTATATATCAACTACCAGCGCCGCTACTACCTGGCCCGGTTACTGTTGCTGATAGTCAGTAACATCATTTTTACCGTAAGCAGTATCCTGTATCACAATGGTGGCGAGCATTTCCTGCTCTTAACCATCATCCTTGCCGTCATTCTGTATAATAATAAATGGTTCATCTACATCTTCAGCGGCATCACAGCCATTGCCTACATCTGGGTATATATCGAAAAAAGCCGCTCCCCCATTATAACCAATGTAGGCGGAACAAGAGCCATCATCAACCTTGCAATGATGCTGCTCCTTTTCATTATCAGTCTTAACTATTTTAAACAGCAGCACCTGCACCACCAGCAGGTAATAGAAAAAAAGAACAAAGCCCTCTACGATCAAAAAATACAACTCCTCGCACAAAAAGATGCCCTGGAAGAAAATAACCAGATGCTGGGAGAATTGAACCGTACCAAAGAAAAACTTTTTTCAATCATAGCCCACGACATGCGATCGCCTCTCGGCAGCCTGCGTGGATCACTCGACCTACTGCAGCAGCGCATGATCTCTGCCGCCGAGTTCGAACAAATAGCAGCCATCCTCATCCAACAGGTCGACGACCTGCAGGCCAGCCAGGAAAACCTTTTGCAATGGAGCCGGTCGCAGCTCACCGGCATTTCAGTTAAAGAACAACTGGTCTCCCTGCGGAAACTGGCCGAAGAAAAAACAGCCTTCCTCCAGCCACAGGCCGTTAAAAAGGACATCTTAATTCGCATCGACATTACCGATCAGGCACTCGTAAAAGCAGATATGGATCATTGCAGCCTTATTCTAAGAAATCTGTTAACCAATGCCATCAAATTCAGCCCCGTAGGAGGACTCATTATAGTAAGCAGCCAGGCCCATAAAAACTTTGTGTGCCTTTCCATCTCCGATCAGGGCATCGGTATATCGCAGGCACAGCTCGATCTGCTGAATTCCGGATCTGTAAATGTCTCAACCAGGGGCACCTCCAATGAAAAAGGAACAGGGTTAGGACTTTTACTCTGCAAAGAATTTCTTGAAAAAAACGGCGGCCGCCTCGAAATTACCGCCAACCATCCCAAAGGCAGCGTAGTTAGCTTCCTGTTGCCCATAGCCAGTTGAGCCAGCCACAGCCCAGGCCTTATCCCACGGCCAACACCTGTATTCCTTCATTTGAAACAAGCAAGCATTCCCCTGGTTTCAAACCTAAAATCACATACATGCAAAAAAAAACGGGCCGACTGCTCTTGGCAGCCAACCCGTTTTTGCTATTGGAATCAGTCCGTTTACTTCTTCTTGTCTTCTTTCGCCGCAGCAGCTTCTTCTTGTTTCAGCTGACGTGTCATAACTACAGAAGCAACAGGAATACGTGGAGAGTTCATCACCTCCATGTTTTCTGCTTTCACATCCTGAACACGAATGTTGGCATTCAGTTCCAGGGTAGTGATGTCAACCTCAATGTTCTCTTTCAGATACTTAGGTAAAGTTTTTACCTTCAGCGCTTTCATTTTGGTGATTAGTTTACCACCGGCTTTAACACCCACTGAAGTACCTACAAACTTCAGAGGCAGCGTAGCGATAACTTTTTTATCTTCTACCAGTTCCAGCAAGTCAAGGTGGATCAGTTCGTCTGTAACCTTGTCAAACTGCAGGTCTTTCAGTACGCATCTGTAAGCTTTTCCATCCAGCTTGATTTCAGCAAGCTGGAATTCACCTGTGTACACCAATGGTTTAAAAGCCTTGGCCGGAGCGGAGAAGTTGATCTCCTTGGCACCCCCGTAAATTACAGCAGGCACGAGTTCCTGAGAGCGAAGCTGGCGGGTGGCTTTTTTGCCAAAATCGGTCCTCAGTTGTCCTTCGATTGTAATTGTTTTCATTTTATTATATGTGTTTTATTAAAAACGCTTTCTTACTGGTGTCTGCGCTGCGAATGAATGAACAAGCTTGTAATGCTCTTGTTTTCATACGCATTCCGGATAGCGATGGCGAAAAGATCTGCAACACTTAACGCCTTTATCTTGGCGCTCTCCTTTTTCAGGGGAATAGTATCACAAACAACAAGTTCCTCCAATACACTCGCCTCAATATTTTCATAGGCTTTTCCGCTAAGGATAGGATGCGTACACAGTGCACGAACACTTCTGGCACCTTTCTCCTTCAACAGACCCGCTGCCTTCGCAAGCGTACCGCCCGTATCACAGATATCATCGATAAGAATAATATCTTTTCCTACCACATCACCTATTACTACCATGCTGGCAATTTCATTTGCCCGCTTGCGATGCTTATCACAAATAACCATTTCAGCATTGAAATAGCTCGCAATTTCCCTTACCCTGTTCGTACTTCCTACGTCAGGGGCCGCAAAGGTAAGCTTTTCGAGGTTTAATTGCTCGATATAAGGAATAAAAATGGCTGAACTGTCCAGGTGATCCACCGGAATATCAAAGAATGCCTGGATCTGGGGAGCGTGTAAGTCCATGGTAATCACCCTGTCAGCACCTGCGGCCTCTATAAGGGTGGCTACCAGTTTGGCTCCAATCGCCACCCGTGGCCGGTCTTTCCGGTCCTGACGCGAAAAACCATAATAAGGGATCACTGCTACTATTTTACCGGCGCTGGCCCTTTTGGCAGCGTCAATCATTAGCAGTAACTCCATCAAATTATCAGTAGGAGCAAAAGTACTTTGCACTAAAAAAACATAATCCCCCCGGATACTCTCCAGGAAGATGGGCTGAAACTCGCCGTCACTGAATTTCTGAACATTAATCTTACCCAGGGACGCTCCGAATTTTTTAGCCACCTTTTCCGCCAGATGCTGAGAACCTGTGCCGGAAAAGATTTTAACAGATGGGTTCATAGCTACAGAATGAGGCGCGAAGATAGAAATTCAAATATTATTTGGTGTATATTTACAGAACAATAATTTTCCTATGCTTAGCACCAAAATTAAAAACTGGGCCGAAGAAGACCGGCCAAGAGAAAAACTCATGCGCAAAGGTGTACAGCACCTGAGCAACTCCGAATTAATTGCAATTTTGCTAAACAGTGGCACCCGCAACACATCGGCAGTGGCTGTTGCCCAGCAATTACTGGCAGCCGTAAACCACGATCTCCAGCGCCTGGGAAAAATGTCTGTACAGGAAATTATTAAACTAAACATCAAAGGTGTAGGCAGCGCACGGGCAGTGGCTATAGCTGCCGCCCTCGAACTTACCATTCGCCGCACAGCCCAGCAATTACAGGGAAAAACAATAAAATCTACAGAAGAAGCTGCATATTTCCTGCGGATGCTGCTCCAGTACCGCAAACAGGAAATGTTCGCTGTGCTCTTCCTCAACACCACCAACAGGGTCATCCACTTCGAAATCATCAGCCAGGGCGGCATCACCAGCACCATTGCCGATCCCCGCGTGATTCTCAAAAAAGCACTCGTTCACGATGCCGTTCATGTCATCCTTTGCCATAACCACCCAAGTGGCGATACCACTCCCAGTAAACAGGATGAAATATTCACCTCCCGCATAAAAACTGCCGCCTTACTTATGGATATACACATCATCGACCACATCATCGTAGGCGAAACAGGCCATTATAGCTTTGCCGATAATTCCCTCATGTAGCAGCAGCCCCCCCCTCGAGGTTATGCCTGTGCATTAGGACCGCCGAAATTCATAGGTATTTCTATTTGCTCCATATCCTGGATAGGACCATTGGCAGCTTCATAACGCTCTACATTCTCCTGTAAAGCACGCATAAAACGCTTCGCATGCATAGGCGTAAAAATAATACGTGATTTTACCCTGCTTTTAGGAGTGCCGGGCATCACGTTCACAAAGTCAATAACAAACTCTGCATGAGAATGCGTGATAATGGCTAGGTTCGCATAAGTACCTTCCGCTATTTCTTCGCTGATTTCTATATTAAGCTGATTCTGTTGCTGATCTGACATTCGTTTCTTTTTGGCAAAAATAAATAAAGCGGGCGATAGTTCAGGATATCAATCCTGCTATCACCCGCTTTATTACATTAAGACAATATCTGCCAAACTATCTGAGTCGCATACTCGATACAATAGCATCAGTTGTTGTACCCTGATACCCCAGGTTTAGCGCAGTATTATCTGCAAACACCGCCTTGGTAACAGTTACAATGATCTGACCCTGAGTACCCTTGGGCACACTAACAGATTTCACTGCTTCCAGCTCCTGGCGATCAATGGTAATGGTTTGATTAGCCGCGGTGGTAATGCCCGAAATGCTGTAAGAAATAGTAGTGTTCTGGTTTACAGCCCGCTTTAACACAAAGTGGATATCAATTGTGGTATCACGGGGCGGCGCAACAATAGAACTATTATCAAATACTGCATCTACATAAGGCACAGTAAAGGTTCCTTCTAAAACATTGTCTCCCGACGATTCTTTTTTGCATGCAGTAAAGATCAGCACAAAAAAGAAAGCCATGTATATAACTGAGTATTTCTTCATATTGTTATTTTTAAAGATCAAACCACATTTTCACGTTAAACAGTGATATTTCCGGCGCATTAGGATTAGCCAGTATCTCAGAGCTTCCGGGATATTGGAACCTGCGGAACAGGTTGGTACCACCTACCACACTTGGCGGTCTCAGAGCCGGTGTTTCACTACCCTCTGGTCCGGAACGCCTCCATTCAGTGAAGGCATCGATACCGCGGTCCATCTTATCTACCCAGTGCTGGTAATGAATAGCAGCGATCGCATCAGCAGCAGTCATGCTGGTCAAACTGGGTCTGGCGGCAGCAAAATTTGCAGCATCTGCAGCAGCTACACCCCAGAAGATACAGGATTGCGTTATTGCAGCCTTATAAAGTTCATCAGCCCTGGCCATATTCACACTAACACCCAAACCTCTTGCATATACCTCTGCCTGGTAAAAAAGAGCTTCCTGGTAAGTGAATACAAATTCAGGCTGGTCTGCAACGTGTATGGTTTTTGCAAGCTTTGCATGAACAGCATCATTCGCATTGGCGCCTGGTTCTATACCTACATAAGCTGTCTGACCGGTCGGCCTGTCAAAGAACCTCGGCAAACGCGGATCGGCATTTGCATTCATGAAATCCACAACGTAGGGAGAACCATAGAAGAATTCCCTGCCGCCATTATACTGCAGGTTAATAGCATACTTGGGATTTCTCTTGCCCGCTGTTGTTGCAAAGGAAACTTTCATATTATCAGCCGCTGCCGATATTAAACCTCCGTCGGTAATAAGGGTACCTATGGCCGCTGCCCTTGCAGGCTCTTTATCTACCATAGTAAGCAACGCCCTTAACTTAATCGACTTGGCCGCTTTGATCCATTTGCTGATATCACCACCGTAGAACATGTCATAGGAACCGGTGAACTTGGTTTCATTATCCTCGTCAAATAAAACCAGTGCCTGGTCTACTAATGCAACCACACTATCAAGCACATCCTTCTGAGGATCAAAATGAGGAGAAGGATAAAGATTGAAATTGAACGCCTCTTTGTATGGAATATCTCCATAAATAGTCGTTAAATCATATACCGTTTGCGCCAGCAACACTTTAGCTTGCGCTACACCATTGTTATTTTTCGGTGTATAAGTATTCGCCTTGTCTATGATGTCTCTCAGGTTGGCGCCTACACTCGTATAAAACTGCGTCCATATGTTACCATAGCTGAAAGCGCTGAACACATAAGCATCTTCACTGCGCGTTCCCCAGCTGATACCTAACGTAGAGTTACCGCCACCCGCAACAGATTGTCCACCCAGTGCCATAGGAATATATAAGTCACCACCAGCACGGTTGTTGACATAAGATGTTGTGGCAAACGAAAACAACAACTTCGCATCTATCGCCTTGGCATTGTTGGGATCTTCGTTAACATCAAGGAATTTCTTACAGGATCCCAGCGACAATGCTGCCAGCAGGCCTGCCATTACATATATATATTTTCTTTGCTTCATAGTTAATTAGTTGTATTAAAGTTTAAGCCTCACGTTGAACCCAATAGAACGGGTGGTAGGTACAGAGTTGAATTCTACACCCTCACCAACAGTACTGTTTGTGAAAAAGTTAGCCTCAGGATCAATATGAGGAATATTATCATGAATGATCCACAGGTTCCTGCCTTCTACACCTAACTCAATTCCTTTAATAAAGCTAAATACACCGGAAAAATTCTTTTGAGGGAACATATATGAGATCCTTACTTCTCTCAGCTTAACATAAGAAGCATCGAATATATTCGCCTCCGTATTGGATGATACAAAGTTGTTCGCCCAATAATCTTCTGTACTTTGAACAGCTACAGTATTGGGAACATACTTACCATCAGCAGTTTCATTAACACCTTTATCGATGATAGGTTGATCTCTGTGGCCAGCAGTTTCAATAGCCATACCGCTCGTACGTAAGCTAGAAACAGTGCTGGAATAAAGCGTACCACCTTTCCTTATATCAACAAGGAATCCTAAATTAAATCCTTTGTAGGTGAATGTATTGTTCACACCCAGCATCCATGACGGATACAGGTTACCTAAACGAACATCACCGGTAGTCACACGATAACCATTATCCGGATCTATAACAATATTTCCGTCCGGATCGCGAAGCCAGCCGGTACCATAAATACCAAACTCTTTTCCTTTTTCAGCCCTGATCTGCAGTGAGCTCCAGCCGCTGGCCAGTGTATAGGTCTTGATAGATTCAGGTAACTCGGTCATGATCTGTTTGTTCTTTGAGAAGTTACCATCGATTCTCCAGGTGAAATCACTTGTCTTAACAGGTATGATACCTAATTGAATCTCCCAGCCAGAGTTCTGAACAGTACCCGCATTGGTCCTTAAGGTCCGGAAACCTGTAGAGTTAGGTACAGCCAGCGCTACGATCTGATCGGAAGTTTTTGACTTATAATAGGTAACATCGAGATTGATCCTGTTTTGCAGGAAACGCAGTTCAGCACCAAACTCATAGGAGTTTTGTTTTTGAGGCTTCAGGTTGTAAGCAGGAGAAGTAATAGGAATGCTATATGCAAGCGCTCCGTTGAAAGGGAATGTTACACCATAACCATACTGCGCAAAGCCAGCGCTCTGAGGATTGTAATAAAAATCTGTCAGGTAAGGCGATTCATCACTACCAACACTTGCCCAGGTAGCCCTTACTTTACCATAGGAAAGCCAGCTCGGTTTCTTCATTACTTCGGTAAATACAAAGCTGGAACTTACAGAAGGATAAAAATAAGAACGGTTGTTTACAGGCAGCGTAGAGCTCCAGTCATTTCTGCCGGTAGCATTAAGGAAGAGGAAGTCTTTATAGTTGAACTCAATTTCACCAAACACACCTAAAATACGTTTGCGCTGTTGGAAATTCTGAGTTACTACCACCGCAGCGTTCGCAAAAGAATATAACTGGTCAACAGTCAGCTCCTGCGCATCACCCTGGCTGCGCCTGAAATACTGCTCGTAAATATTACCACCTACCAGCGCCTTGAGCGTAAGATCTTTGGCAATAGGTTTTAAAGCAGTGATCGTCAGGTCATTGTTAAGAGTACGGCTGTACAGGTTGGCTTCAGTAAAACCACCGGTAAGCATACCAATAGTACCATTACGCGTAACACCTTTCCTGAATTCGTTATAAACGTCCAGGCCAATATTATTGGTAACAGTGATCCAGTCTACAGGTTTGTAGTTCAGCACTGCATTACCATAGATCCTTTCCAGGTCACCGGAATAACCGTTGTTGTTAATGATCCAGAATGGGTTGTTACCGGTACGTGAAGGCGACACCGGTATTTGCTGACCCGTTTCAGGATTAATATAGTTGTCCCTTAACTTCTGCATATCCACAGTCCTGGGAATGTTGTATAAAACGTTACCCAGGATGTTAGGGTTGTTGGAACTTTGTACAGGACGGCCCTTGGAAGAAATACCCATATAACTTACATTGGCCCTCGCATTGAATTGGGGAGAGAAAACCCGGCCGCCGTTAAGTGTCAGTGAATTTCTTTTGTACGATTGATTAGGAACAGTACCATCCTGTGTAGTATTGGAATAACCTAACCTGAAATCAGCACCTTCATTACCACCTTCAAAAGAAACAGAGTTCATGAAAGTATTACCGGTTTGAAAGAAGTCTTTGATGTTATCAGGATAAGCTTTCAGTGTTTCCTGCTCTCCCAGGAAGTTGGTGAACTGGCGATCCTGTACATCACTGATCTTGGGACCCCATCCGTTAAGCTGTGCCACTTCATAAACGCCATAAGTACCTTGGGCATACTCGTTCTGGAATTTAGGCAGTTTCAGCACATTATCGAAACGGGTAGAAGAATTTACGGTAACAGAAGAACGGCCCGATTTACCCTTTTTGGTAGTGATAACGATCGCACCGTTTTTTGCACGCGCACCATAAAGCGCAGTTGCAGAAGCTCCTTTCAATACTGATACAGATTCAATATCATCAGGATTGATATCACCAGCCCTGTTACCATAGTCCACAGAAGCTATACCTGTAGGAGCCGCACCAGACTGGGTTGCAATGTTAGGACTGCCATTATCTATAGGCAAACCATCGATCACAAAAATAGGCTGGCTGCTGCCACCCAGGGAGCTTACACCACGAATTACAATCTTGGAACTGCCACCCAGGGTACCGGACTGAGCCGTTACACGTACACCAGCCAGTTTGCCTGCAAGTGAGTTCACCACGTTGGCTTCACGGGCTTTATTCAGTTCATCACCAGCAATTTGCTGTACGCTGTAACCCAATGATTTTGTTTTACGCGTAATGCCCATTGCGGTAACTACCACCTCTTCAATAGTGGATGTCTCCCGCACAAGTGTAACGTTTATGGTAGATTTCGTACCTACAGTTACTTCTTTTGAAACAAAACCTACAGAGGAAAATACAAGCACATCGCGATTGGCTGCATGGATCTCGAATACGCCAGCCTCACTGGCAGCAACGCCCGCCGAAGAACCTTTAATTTGAATGGAAACAGAGGGTATCGGAACATTGTTTTCATCAACAACCTTACCAACCACCGCTCGCCGCTGCGCTAACGCAGACGTAAAAACGCATAGTAACCCTAATAAAAACGTTACTAGTTTTCTCATGTGTATATGTTTAATGATTAAATACTAAATACTCAAGTATTTACTTGTTTTAATACAGCAGCAAATCGTAATGTCAGTTTCTTGCAGGTACAGGATAAAAAATGGATTTCAATGAAATCTTGTCGGTTTTTTATGCGGCAGTTTATAAGGTTTGTTAGCTTTTTAAATGTTCTCAAATCACTGTTAGTTGAATTCTCATTTCAGTTTTTTAAGAAAGCAGCAACGCAATATTAAGCAATAAGTTAATTTTTAACCAAAAAATAATTTTTTTACGCTTTTAACAGGACAAGGAGCATTAAATAAATGCTGCATGCCTTGCATACTTATTTTTGTAACATGTTCAAACACCTGAAACAAAAATGGAACGTAAATGGCTGGCGCCTCCTGCTTATTATTACAACCTTTGCCCTGGGAGGCAGCGCCTGCGGGTATATCGGCAGACTAATTATGAAAACCCTGCCCATAGAACACCGTGCCCTATGGCTGATAATTTACATACTGTTAGTTAGTTTACTATGGCCACTCTGTGTCCTCATCGTCAGCATCCCACTCGGTCAGTTCCTTTTTTTTCGCCAATACCTGGCAAGGCTCTTCAGCAGAAAAAGAAGAACGGATAAAAAATAATACTTTTGCAGCCTATGCAAGTATTAGACGGGAAAATCGCATCCCAATCCGTAAAAGAACAATTAAGACAGGAAGTATCCCAGCTCATGGCTGAAGGAAAAAGAGCGCCCCACCTGGCGGCGATCCTCGTTGGCAGCAACGGCGCCAGCGAAACCTACGTAGCCAATAAAGTAAAAAGCTGCGCCGAAATAGGCTTCGAATCAACACTCGTTCGCCTCGAAGAAACAGTCTCCGAAGAAGCATTACTGAATACCATACAAAACCTGAACAATGATGCTGGTATTGACGGCATCCTCGTTCAATTACCGTTACCTAAACATATCAGCGAACAAAAGGTCATCGAAACCATCCACCCCGATAAAGATGTCGATGGCTTCCACCCTAACAGCGTAGGTAAACTCGTTCAGGGCCTCGAAACCTTTGTTCCCGCTACCCCATATGGTATCATGCTCATGCTCGAACACTTCAACATCAGCACGAAAGGCAAACATGCGGTAGTTATTGGCCGCAGTAATATAGTGGGTCGCCCTATGAGCGTACTGCTTAGCAGCAATCACGCCTACGGCAACTGCACCGTCACCATCTGCCACTCCCATACCGCAAACCTGAAAGAAATATGCTTACAGGGCGATATCATAGTAGCAGCGCTCGGACGCCCCGAATTCGTAAAAGCCGATATGGTAAAACCCGGAGCAGTGATCATAGACGTAGGTATCACCCGCGTGAACGATGCTACAGCCAAAAAAGGATACCGCATTAAAGGCGATGTCGCATACAACGAAGTAGCAACAGTCGCAGGCGCCATTACACCGGTACCCGGTGGCGTAGGCTTAATGACTATCGCCGGCTTGATGAAAAATACACTGGTCGCTTATAAAAGGAGAATATCCTGATGACTACCAACACTACAGATACAAACTTGTTACCCGTGATGGAATCCTTCTATACCATTCAGGGAGAAGGATTCTATCAGGGAAAAGCCGCGTACTTCATCCGCCTCGGAGGCTGCGACGTAGGCTGCTTCTGGTGCGATGTGAAAGAAAGCTGGGACGCCAGCGCTCACCCCCTCTATACCATAGAGCAGATCACCGAACGCGCAGTTCAGGAGGTTACAGCCGTAACGCCCGACACCTTCCCCGTCATCGCAGTCGTCACAGGCGGCGAACCCCTCATGCACGAACTCTATGAACTCACCGAAGCGCTCCAAACCGCAGGATTCGCTACCAATATCGAAACATCCGGCTCCAGCCCGTTAAGTGGCTATTGGGACTGGATCTGCCTCTCTCCTAAAAAATTCAAAGCCCCGCTCCCCGAAGTAGCACAGGCTGCCAACGAGCTAAAGGTCATTATCTATAATAAACACGATCTGATCTGGGCCGAAGAACAGGCTAAATTGGTGCTCCCTTCCTGTAAACTCTATCTCCAGCCCGAATGGGGTAAGGCAGCAGAAGTAACCCCGTATATTGTCGACTACATTAAAACACATCCACACTGGGGATTAAGCCTGCAGATCCATAAGTACATCAACGTTCCTTAAACAGAACGTATCTTTAACATCCGCTCAACCATAGATCCAGACTTGCTGCCATACAAAGGCTGTCAAAAAAACACGCCTGCCCCTCATCCACAAAAAAGTACGCTTTATAGAGCCGTTTATAAGCCGCCTTCGAGCCCTCTTCAACCCAACGGCCATGTTCCTGAATAAAATCCCCGCTCCAGCATCAACCACTCCAACTATCATTTGCCCTTTTATTTTAACAGCCACCTGCCAATCACCCCACCCCTGTAATCCAACCATCCGCCATCTGCCATCTATTCCAAATAATTTCCGAACTTCCAGCTATGGAAAAGTTGCTCTTGATCTGCGGGTTATTGCTCGGAACTGTGGCCCACACCCAGTACAATTCCGAAAAAGTGAATAAAAAAGCGGTTGACGCATACGAAAAAGCAATGCTGCAGTTACGCGACGGTCTCGTAAGAGACGCTATCCCCCTGCTCGGCAAAGCGCTTGAATACGACCCCAATTATGTAGATGCTTACCTCTCCCTCGCCGGCGTCTATGGCGAATTGAAAAACTATAGCAAAAGCATCTATTATTACGAAACAGCAAGAAAGTTCGATACAGCCTACTTTAAATATTACGACCTCCCCTATTCTATCAACCTCGCCGGCGAAGGCCGCTTTGCCGAAGCATTACAGGCCGCAAACAGGTTCCTCGCACTCGACAAACTGTCCGATCGAAGTATCGCCAATGGCAGATATAGAAAGAAAACATACGAATTCGCACTGCAGCAACAGGCCCGCAACACCAACACCAGCTACGTCTTTGCACCCATAAATCTCGGCGACAGCATCAACTCGCCGCAGTCGGAATATTACCCCTCCATAACTATCGACGACAGCCTCTTCGTTTTTACCCGCAAAGGCGCAGGCATCCGCGAAGACTTTATGTCAAGCAGCCGCCTCCAGCCCCAAACACCCTATACCAAAGCAGGCCTCATCAACGGCGATATCAATTACCAGCCCTCAAAAGGCGCCCTCCATATCTCCCAGGACGGCGAATGGCTGCTGTTTGCAGGCAATTTCTCAGGACAAGGATTCGGTAACTTCGATCTCTACATCTCCTATTATACCCCTACCGGCTGGAGCGAACCACAAAACCTCGGCCCTAACATAAATACTGAATTCTGGGAAAGCGCCCCCACCCTTAGCCCCGATAAAAAAGCCCTTTATTTCAGTAGCAACCGCCCCGGCGGCTACGGCGGAAAAGACCTGTATGTAAGCTACCGCCAGCCCAACGGCCGGTGGAGCCCCGCAGCTAATATGGGACCCGCCATCAATACCGCCGCCGATGAACAGGCACCCTTCATCCATGCCGATAACCAGACGCTGTATTTTACATCCGACGGGCTCCCAGGCTATGGCGGCACTGATATTTTTGTACTAAGAAAAAAAGATAACCAGGAATGGGGCATCCCCGAAAACCTCGGCTATCCCATCAATACCATAGAGAACGAAGGCACCTTATACGTTGCCTCCAACGGCATCGATGCCTACTACGCCAGCGATCGCGCCGATAGCCGCGGCGGGCTCGACCTCTACAAATTCGAACTCCGCCCCGATATCCGCCCGGTTAAAACGCTTTACGTAAAAGGCCATGTATTCGATGCCACCACGCAAAAAGGCATTCCCAGTACTGTAGAACTTACCAACGACAGTAACCAGCAGCTGGTTACAAAAGTTCAAACCGATGAAACAGGACATTACTTTATAACACTTCCCGTAGGCAAAGACTACACCTTTACCGTTAACCGCAAAGGCTATCTCTTCTACAGCGATGTGTATGCCCTTTCCGGAAAACCTGCCGACACCACTTATCAGAAAAATATTGCACTCCAGCCCATACGTATCAACAGTACCGTGATCCTGAAGAATATTCAATTCCCATCCAATTCCTACGAACTGGCCCCGGTTAGCCGCATCGAGTTGGATAAACTGGTCGACCTCCTTGGAGAAAACCCGGCCATACATATCCAGGTCAGCGGCCACACCGATAATACCGGCGACGCAGCTCAAAACCTGAAGCTCTCTGCCAACAGGGCAAAAGCTGTAGCAGACTATCTCATAAGCAAAGGCATCGATCCAAAACGCATCACCTCTAAAGGTTATGGCGCTACCAAACCCCTGGCAGGCAATGATACCGAACAGGGAAAAGCACAAAACCGGCGCACAGAATTTACCATCACCAGCTTATAAAAACCATCCAGAACCATGAAAAACACAGCCCTGCTATCACAGATAGCCTTAACCCTCGTACCTCATATCGGTGCTGTTCAGGCGCGCATGCTTATCAACCATTTTGGCGATCCGGAAGCAATCTTCCGTGCCAGCAAAACAGAGTTGAGCAGCATTGGCTATATCGGCGAAGTAAGAGCTTCGGCTATCCGCCATTTCAACAACTTCGAAGCAGCAGAACAACAGATCAGGTTCATCGAAAAATATAACATCACACCCCTGTTTATAACAGACCCCGCTTATCCCCAACGCCTTACCCATTGCCCCGATGCACCCGTATTGCTTTATTTTAAAGGAAATGCCAACCTCAACAGTAATAAGGTCATCAGTATTATCGGCACAAGAGGAAACAGCAGCTATGGACGCCATATCACCCAACAACTGGTAACAGATCTTGCCGAACTGGCAGAAAATGATCTCCTCATCACAAGCGGACTGGCTATGGGTATCGATGCCATAGCCCATGCAACCGCATTACAGGTAGGCTTACCCACAGTGGGCGTACTGGCGCACGGCCTCGATACCGTGTACCCCTCCCAGCATCGCCACCTCGCCAAAGACATGCTGCACGCAGGTGGCCTGCTTACCGAATATTGCTGGAATGTAGCGCCCGACAAATACAACTTCCCGAAACGAAACCGTATTGTAGCAGGCATGGCCGACGCCATAATCGTGATAGAAACCGGCACCAAAGGAGGTAGCATCATAACCGCAGAACTCGCCTGCAGCTACAACCGTGAAGTCTTCGCCATACCAGGAAGAATTACAGACCCCGGAAGCAAAGGATGCCTCTCCCTTATTGCCGACAATAAGGCAGCGCTTCTCTCCGGCGCAAAACAACTGTTTCAGATGATGCGCTGGCCCCATAACCAGCCGCCGGAACCTGCATTAACCACTACCCTCAACACTTTGCGCGCAGAAGAACAGTTTGTCATTGATTGCTGCCGGCAACACGAAATAATAACCCTCGAAGAACTCTATAATACCTGCAACCTAAGCAACGTGTCTACACTGCTTGTTCAAATGGAATTAAAGGGATTGATCCTTTCCCTCCCGGGAAAAAGGTACACCCTGCCGCCATCCCTGCTCCGGCACTTATCATAACTATAATGGCAAAGTAAAATAAAACGCAGATCCACCCGTCACAACCGCTTCAAACCATATCTCGCCACCATATACTTCAACAAGCTCTTTGTTGATGCTGAGCCCCAGACCATAGGTCTGTTCGCCGGAAGTACCTTCACGCCCCGCAGCCCCCTCAAATATCTTTTCCCGCATTTCCTCAGGAATGCCCATACCATTATCCTGAACACATACCTGAACATGATCCGGAAATACATCCAGCGCAACATAGATCCGCTCTCCGGAAGGACTGAACTTAATCGCATTTACGATCAGGTTATTTACAATCCGCCAGATCTTATCATAATCAGCTTTCACAATAGTACCAGGCAGCACTTTTAAAATGATCTGCTGCTGTTTATTCTTTGCTTTGAAACGAAGCAGGTCAACACACTGACTTATCAGCAGGCCAAGGTCAATGGCGTTCTCAGATTGCTCCCTGCCTTTCTGAATATTGGCATCCAGCAGATCCTCGATGATCTCAAGCGCATGTACACTTGAATCACGCATGAGCGCTATCATCTCCTGCTCCCTGGGCTCCAGTACAGATCTCGCCAATAAAAAATTACAGATCCCGCTGATTCCCCCCAAAGGGTTCTTAAGATCATGCGCCATCACCTTCATCACACGCTTATAATTACTGTTGCTGTTCGCAAGCGCCTCGAGCGTCGCCTCAAGCTGTTCATTCTGCAGGTTGATACGAAGCCCGTTTTTCTTCGATTGCCGCAGGTTATAATAGATCAGTAACGACACCGCCGCCAGCGTGCAGGTCACTACAATTGTGAGCAGGAGGAATATGGTGCTCCGCCGCTCCTTTTCAGCCAGAAAATGCAGCTGATACTCCGTTTTTAAATTCTGGAATTCCCTGTTGAAATCAGCACCCGCCAGCTCACGCTTACTCATATCTATCGAATCCTTTGCAAGCAGGTACCGGTCAAAATAAAAACGCGACTGCTTCGGATTCCCCTGCTGGTTATGATACAATAGCCGCATTTTAAGCAGCAGCACATAAGTCTCCTCATAAGGCAGTTGCTCCGGGTGAGCTTCTACCTCGCGCAATACTACATCCATTTCCTTCAGCCTGTTAAGAGCCAGCAACACCCCGGCAAGTTTAAGCCTGGTGATATGCGCATCTCCATTGTAATACCCCTTCTGGCTATTGATCGCTATATTCTGCCTGTAAAGATCGATAGCCTTAACAGTATCCCCCTTCTGCAGCCAGGCATCCCCCTCATTACCATATACTACAGCCCTGGCCATAGCCACATACTGGCTCTTATTAGGATACTGCGCCTCCCGCGATGTTATGAAAGCTAATGTCTTATGATAATAATACAAAGCGCTGTCAGGCATTCTTAACCGTGTATAACACAAGGCTATATTATCCAGCGTTCCCTGGTGCGCAGCAAACAGCTCAAAATTCTCCTTGCAGAGGTCTGCACTCTCAGCCGATTCTTTATACCAGCCCAAAGCCTCCCGGTATTTAGCCTGCCGGTAGCTTACAGTACCAAGCCGTCCACTGAAATTACTCGTAGCGATCCTGTAAAAACAACTATCCGAAGTCTCCTCCATCGCCACCTTGCTGGCATAATAATATTGATAAGCATTATTATACTGCTTCTGCGCAAGCAGTATATCCCCTTTATGAAGATTAATATTTACATACTCCCGGTAATATTGCCGTTGCAACTTTTTATTTTGCAGTAACCCCAGCGCACTGTCAACATAAACCATTGCCAGCTGGTATTCGCCCTTCTCGTGATAATAATTCCGCTTAAAATCATACTTCCTGTAAAGATCACCAATCCCGGCGCCATCCATCTTATGATAAAAAACATCGATATCATGAAAAATAGCCGCAACACTGTCCGTCTCCATCCGCGCATCGGCCTTCACAAGCAAACTATCTATGATAATAGGATGGTCTTTCATCTGGGTAGCTATATGCCGGCAGGCACATAGTGCCAGCAACCAGGCAAGCATGAGAAACTTTTTTTGCATCGAAGAGGATAAGTTGGATAAGAAAGGTATGCACTCATGACAAACCGGAAATAACACAGTGAATATATTTTAAATTAACGACATTGCCATATTCTGTTATGAATTTATCACAAACAAATACAATACAACCCTTAGTTTCAGATAGGAACGCAGAATTCAATATTTTTGATGAAACACGATAATGGCCATGTGTAATATCTCAGCTTTCAAAACCCTCCTGCTCGGCAGCGCCTTCATTTTAACCTGCTCCGCACAGGCACAAACAAAAGCAGTGGCGCTCGATATGTCTCCCTTCGGCGATGCATCACGACACTGGTACGGCATCCCCGATAAACATAATATGATTCAGCCCGCTCCCGGTCACCCGCAATACGCCTCTACCGATCTGGATGCAATAGGACAAAACATCCTGCTCTATCAAAAATCGAACGGAGGCTGGCCAAAGAACTACGATATGCTCGCCATCCTCACACCCAAACAAAAAGATACACTAATAGCAAATAAAAGCGAGCTCAATACAACTATCGATAACGGCACCAGCTACACACACGTAGCAGCATTGGCTCAGATCTATGCGGTTACAAAGAACAACAGCTATAAGGAAGCTGCCATCAAAGGCCTTCATTATCTGCTCGAAGCACAATACCGCAACGGCGGCTGGCCCCAGTATTATCCTTTGGAAAAAAACTACAGCAGCCACATCACCTATAACGACGATGCCATGGCAGGTGTAATGTTCTTATTCAAAAGCATCACCGACGGCGATACCCTCTATAACTTCCTGTCCTCCACACAACGCAATAGAATAAAATCCGCCTTCAACAAAGGCATCGACTGCATCCTCAATACCCAGATCCGCGAAAAAGGAGTGGCAACAGCATGGTGCCAGCAACACGATGAAGTCACCCTCGCTCCGGCCTGGGCACGAAAATTTGAACCGCCATCCATCTGTAATGCCGAAAGCGTTAAAATCCTGCAACTATTGATGAGCATCAAAAACCCATCTCCTGCCATCATCAAAGCCGTAGATCAGGCAGTAGCCTGGTTCCGGCAATCCGCTATCCATGGTATCAGGATCGAAACAATACAGGCGCCGGCAGCAAACGATGGCATCTTTGGCAAAACATTGAGAACCGACAGGATAGTAGTCGCCGATAGCACCGCACCCGACATCTGGACACGCTATTACGAACTCGGTACACATCGCCCCCTGTTCTGCAACCGCGACAGCAAGGTCGTTTACAGCCTCGCAGAAGTAGAAAGAGAACGCCGCGTAGGTTATGCCTGGTATACCGACGCACCTAAAAAAATACTCGATAAATACGAATCCTGGAGACAAAAAAACCTCTTGTAAAACAGCAGAGATAAGAGCCCGATTTTGTAAAAATAAAAATCCTCTTATCTTTGCACATGGCAACAAGAATTACTCCCTCTAGCAAAACCTCAGCACAAACAAGATTTTTTGGCCAAGGCCTTACATTTGACGATGTGTTGTTAATGCCCGCTTTCAGCCAGGTATTACCCCGCGAAGTGGACATCCGTTCTCAGTTAACAAAAGATATCTACCTCAACGTCCCCATGCTCTCCGCAGCAATGGACACCGTTACTGAAGCTACCCTGGCTATAGCACTGGCACGCGAAGGCGGTATGGGTATCCTCCATAAAAATATGAGCATCGAACGACAGGCCGAGCAGGTGCGAAAAGTAAAACGTAGCGAAAGCGGCCTCATCCTCGACCCCGTTACCCTCCAGGAAGACGCCACCATCGGCGACGCCCTCCGCCTCATGAAAGAAAACAAGATCGGCGGCATCCCCGTTGTCGACAAAAACAGCAAACTCATAGGCATCATCACCAACCGCGACCTGCGCTTCGAAACCGATAAGCGCAAAAAAGTGGTCGATGTCATGACAAAAGAAAACCTCATCACGGCACCAGAAGGCACCGATATGAAAAAAGCGGAAAAAATTCTCCGCCAATACAAGATCGAAAAACTCCCCGTAGTCAATAAACAGGGCAAACTCATAGGCCTCATCACCTACCGCGATATCATTCAGCTGATCAATAACCCCAACGCCGTAAAAGACGGCTACGGCCGCCTCGTAGTAGGCGCCGCCCTCGGCATCACTAAAGACCTGCACGACAGGGCCTACGCCCTGCAACAGGTAGGTGTCGACGTGATGAGCCTCGACAGCGCCCACGGCCACCACATCGGCGTGATCGAAGCTGTAAAATCCCTGAAGAAAAAATTCAAAGGCATCCAGCTTATCGCAGGTAACATCGCCAGCGCAGCAGGCGCCAAAGCCCTCGCCGACGCAGGCGCCGACGCCGTTAAAGTTGGTATTGGCCCCGGCTCCATCTGTACTACACGTATCGTGGCAGGCGCAGGCGTTCCCCAGCTCACCGCCATCATAGAAGCCTCAACCGCCCTCAAAGGACGTAACATCCCCGTTATCGCCGACGGCGGTATCCGCTACACCGGCGATATGGTGAAAGCACTCGCCGCAGGAGCCAACGTGGTAATGATGGGTAGCGTTTTCGCCGGAACAGAAGAAAGCCCCGGAGAAACAATCATTTACGAAGGCCGTAAATTCAAAGAATACCGCGGCATGGGTAGCCTCGGCGCCATGCAGCAAGGCAGCAGCGACCGCTACTTCCAGGATATGGAAGACGGCATCAAAAAACTCGTGCCCGAAGGCATCGAAGGCCGTATCGCCTACAAAGGACACCTAAGCGAAGTGGTCACCCAGTACGTAGGTGGCCTCCGCGCAGGAATGGGCTACACCGGCTCTAAAGACATCAAAGCCCTCCAAACAGCTACTTTCGTTCAAATTACCAACGCAGGTATGCGCGAAAGCCACGCCCACGACGTCGAAATCACTAAAGAATCTCCCAATTATAGCAGGAAATAGCCTCAAATTCTTATGCCGGTACCACGTATCGGCATAAGAATTGAACTTATATATATTAAGTAATACGGTCCGCCCTGTTAAAACGAACAACCTACTATGATTGAAATAAGGAATGTCAAAAAAAGCTTCGGAGAAAAAACAATACTGCACGACGTTACAGCCACGATGGAAGCAGGTAAATGTAATTTGATCATTGGAGCCAGCGGCAGCGGTAAAACCGTTCTTACGAAATGTATGGTAGGCCTGTTCAAACCCGACCAGGGAGAAATCCTCTACAACGGGCAGAATATGCTCGAAATGACCGACGAAGAACGTAAACAGCTCCGCCAGCAGATTGGAATGCTCTTCCAGGGCTCCGCCTTGTTCGACTCCATGACCGTGGAAGAAAATATTATGTTTCCGTTAAACATGTTCTCCAACCTTAGCTATAAGGAACGCCGGAAAAAAGCAAATGAGGTACTCGCCAGGGTAAACCTCAAAGACGCCAACAAAAAATTTCCGGCCGAGATCAGTGGCGGTATGAAGAAAAGGGTCGGAATCGCCCGCGCAATCGTTCTCAATCCCAAATACCTGTTCTGCGACGAGCCCAACTCAGGCCTCGACCCGCAAACTTCCCTCCTCATCGACCACCTCATCAAGGAAATCACTGAGGAATACGACATTACAACCATCGTCGTTACCCACGACATGAACAGCGTAATGGAAATCGGTGACCGTATCTTCTATATGCACCAGGGTAAAAAACAATGGGAAGGCTCGAACAAAGACATCATCTTCAGCAAAGACAAGCTCCTCAACGAGTTCATTTTCGCCTCAGAATTCCTTCAGGGCGCCAAAGAAATGAGAATGCTGGAAGAGAAAGGGGAATCTCCGGCTAATAATCAATGACATTAAGCAACAATCTTACCTTTAAAATATAAATTTCCTCATATTTTTTCTGGTTTGATTGAGCTACTTTTGCCCATTCTCAAACCTAAAATCAAAGATTTGCCATGGCAGTTTTGGTTAACAAGCGGTCAAAGATCATAGTACAGGGCTTTACCGGAACAGAAGGTACATTCCATGCTTCTCAGATGATTGAATACGGCACCAATGTAGTTGGTGGTGTAACTCCTGGCAAAGGAGGTTCAACACATTTAGACAAGCCAGTATTTAACACAGTAGCTGATGCAGTAAAAGAAACAGGCGCAGACGTAAGTATTATTTTTGTTCCGCCGGCTTTTGCAGCAGATGCCATCATGGAAGCCACTGATGCAGGAATTGCATTGGTAGTTTGTATTACAGAAGGCATTCCTACCCAGGATATGGTAAAAGTAAAAAATTACCTCCAGGGTACCTCTACCCGCCTGGTTGGTCCTAACTGCCCTGGCGTTATCACAGCTGGTGAAGCTAAAGTGGGTATCATGCCCGGATTCATTTTCAAACCAGGACGTATCGGTATCGTATCCAAGTCTGGTACTTTAACTTACGAAGCTGCCGACCAGGTAGTGAAAGCTGGCTTAGGCATCAGCACAGCTATCGGTATCGGAGGTGATCCTATCATCGGCACACCTACCGTTGAAGCAGTAAAATTATTGATGGAAGATCCCGAAACCGACGGTATCATCATGATCGGTGAAATCGGTGGTAGCATGGAAGCTGATGCTGCACGCTGGATCAAAGACAACCTCAAAAAACCTGTAGTGGGTTTCATCGCAGGTCAAACAGCGCCTCCCGGCCGCCGTATGGGCCACGCTGGTGCTATCGTTGGTGGCGCAGAAGATACTGCCGCCGCTAAAATGAAGATCATGGGCGAATGTGGTATCCACGTAGTAGCCAGCCCGGCCGACATCGGAAAAACAATGGCTGCCGCACTCAAAAAATAAGCATATTAACACAGTATAGCTTTTTACAATAACGCCCCGGAACATCCGGGGCGTTATTGTTTTCCCCCACCCCCACACCATTTTTCAGCCCATTTAACATCCCAAAACAATAGAATTGACTTTCTTTGATCTAACTTCCGCTAAGCAAAAAGTCTATTGAATGAAAAACAGCTTCCTGGTATGCCTGATAGCATCCTTACTGTCGTCTTTCCAACTATCTGCACAGCAACACACCGATAGCTTCCCTAATCAATGGCGGGAAATCGATAGCCTGTATGCAAAAGCAGATCTGCCTAAATCAACCTTATCAAAAGTAAAAAACCTTTATAACAAGGCATATCAGCAAAAGAATGAACCCCAGATCATCAAAACACTGATCTACCAGCTCCAACTTACCTCCAGCCTCAGCGACAACGATAACAGCGCCTCTTCCCGCATCACCGGACTGCAACATGAAATCCCCAAAGCATTCAGCATCCCGCAAAAAAGCATCCTGCAAACCCTGCTGGCAAAAGAATATTCCATAGCCTACCAGGAATATAGCTGGAAAATAAGGGGACGTCAAACAATATCCAATGATACTACAGCCGACTTTACCCAATGGTCGGCCACCCGCTTTTACCAGGTCATCGACAGCCTCTGGAAAGAAGCCCTGACGCCCGCTCAGGTTTTGAAAACAACAACGATCAGCAGCTATTCTCCTGTTATAATACGCGGAACCGTTGATTCAACAATCCAGCGCGACCTCTACGACCTCTTACTCCGCGAAGCACTGGAGAGTTACCGGTTGGCCAGCGCCATATCATTCAATTTCCAACCCGGCAAAATAACAGAAGCCGCATTCCTGCCCGCTGCAACATTCGTCAATCACGATTTCACAGTATCCGGCCCTTCCGATCAGCTCTCAAAAACTTTAAAATACTACCAGCTGCTGCTAAAGCATCACTTGAATGATCCCAATCCCGCAGCGCTGCTCGATCTCGACATAGACCGTATTCAATGGGCTTTCAACCTCAGCCAGCCGTCAGACCCGCAAAGAGACAGCCTTTATCTCAATGCATTGAATGCAATAACCAGCCGCTATGATAACGAACCTGCAGCCGCCGGCGCCTACTTTCAGATAGCAAACTATTATGCGGTAAAAGCTACGGGCTATAACCCGCTCACCGATACCGCCAACCGATACTACTATAGCAGGGCCAAAGCCATCATAGAAGAACAACTGGCACGCCCGTACCCCGAAAGTCAAACCAGGACCGGCATGAGGCAATTGTTATACAGCATAACCTGCCCTAAGCTCTCAACCATCGCCGAAAAGATCAATATCCCCGGCCAGCCATTCCGCCTGTACGTTTCTTATAAAAACACCACAACCCTCTATGGCAGGCTCCTGCGCTATAACGCATCCCCCGATGCAAACCTGAAATACCAGCTGTACGAACCAGCAATAGCAGATAGCTTGCTGGCTCTGCCGGCTTATAAACAGTTTTCTCAAACACTGCCCGCTACAAACGACTATCAGAAACATAGCGTGGAAATAAAGCTCGACGCATTACCGGCTGGCAGGTACATCCTGGTAACCAGCTCCGATAGCAGCTTTTCAAAAAAACCGGAACAACTGTCGATACAACCGTTCGACGTCACAAACATCAGTTATATCTATCGCAATAACAGCTACTTTGTCCTCGACCGCGAAACAGGAAAACCACTTGCCGGATGTAATGTTCTTATTACACCCACCTATTGGGATTCCAAAACCGGTACACAAAAGGATAAGCCCACACTATCGTTTCGCACGAATGAAAACGGCTATTTCCAGCCACAGAAAATAAATGGAGCAGCTAAAACAATATTAACCTGGCATAACGATACGCTCGTCCTGGAAGCCAGCTCCTACTATGAAAACAGATCCGGGTCACCTCAACAGACTGCAGAAAATGTAAGGGTGCATTTCTTTACAGACAGAAGCATCTATCGCCCTGGTCATACTGTTTTCCTGAAAGGAATAGCAGTAACACAACGCAGCAGCAACAAACAACCTGCTATCCGCCCGGCAAACGACTCTATAAAAATTTTCCTTTATAATAGCAGTTATACGGCTATCGATTCCATTATGGTATCTACCAATACCTATGGCTCCTTCACCGCACAATTTAAACTGCCGGCCCAGGCACTTACAGGCAGTTACAACATCCTGACCCGTACATCTCAAACACTCCCTCGTGCTACATCCTATTACGGCGCCACCACCATCCAGGTCGAAGAATATAAACGCCCTAAATTCTATGTTTCATTCGATACACTCCCCGGCAGCTATAAACTAAACGATACCATTATCCTTACCGGTAAAGCAAAAGCATATACAGGTAACCCTATAGCTAATGCAAATGTAACCTATAGCATTACCCGCCAGGCACATATCCCATACCAATGGCTGATTAAAACAAACAGGCTGCCGCTTATCCAAAAGACCAATATCATCAACGGCATCGTTACTACCGATGAACAGGGCGCCTTTACCATAAAATTCCCGGCAAGCCCCAACCTCAATATCGCACGCGATATAAAGCCCGTATTCACATTCGAAGCCACTGCAGCCGTAACCGACCTCAGTGGCGAAACCAGGGAAGGTCTTAATACTATCAGTATAGGTTACACTCCTTTACAGGTAACATTGAACACTCCCGATATCGCCGACACAAAAAACTTTACACAGATCTCCGCAAGCGTCGAAAACCTTTCCGGAAAAACGATCCCGTCTAACGTAAGTATCACGGTCTTTCCCCTCGAAGCCCCGCAACGCCTTATCAGGCAAAGGTATTGGGACCAGCCCGACCAGTTTGTCATGAGCTATAACGAATATATCCGTGACTTCCCTAACGATGAATATAAAGACGAAAACAACAGGGATACATGGCCAAGAAAAACAGCCACAGTTAAAGCCGTATTCTCAACAGCCGGCAAACAGGCTTATACACTTAACCGTTCCCTTCCAGCCGGATGGTATGTCATTGAAGCAGGTGTTACAGATAACAACAACGATACTATCAAAGACATAAAATACATCCGCATCTTCGACAGATCAGCTAAAGAGCTGCCATTCGCGGACTATAACTGGAGCTATGATCCACAAGAGCGTAATTATGCACCCGGCGACTCCCTGCATTTATTAAACGGCAGCAGCGTAAATGAACGCTTTGTCATTGAATACAGGCAACAGGGGCAGAACGAACCAGCTCCCTTTAGCTATCATAAAATAAAAAAAGGACAAACAGAGCAAACCATCCGCATCCAGGACAAAGACTGCGGAGGTTTTAGAATAGCACGTGCCTTTGTGTACAACAATCGTATGTACACGACATACAATGATATCAAAGTAGCCTATCCAGGCAAAACACTGAACGTCTCTTATAAAACATTCAGGGATAAAACAACACCAGGAAGCAAAGAAACCTGGAGCATCCAGGTAAAAACAGACACCGCTACTACCGCACAGGCCGAATTATTGACAGCCATGTACGACGCCTCCCTCGATCAGTTCCGGCAGCATGCATGGGAGATACCCGATTACTGGCCCGCCTCAGGTTATTACCAGTGGAATTGGCAAAACGGCAACAACTTTGAAAGCCAGGAAAGCAGCGAACCTTATTTCCCGGCACCGGAAAACGACTTCCAGGCCTATTACAATAACCAATATAGTAAGCTCGCCACAAGCATCTCAGATTTTAACGAACTAATCGTAGGAGAAGAGATCAGCTATGCTCCTGTTACTTCATCGCACGTAAGGGGTACAGAAATGGTGAAATTCACTCCACCTGCCGTCTCTTACGATAAAGAAGTAGATAACAGATCTGCCAGGCTAAGAGGATCATTCGCAATGCCTGCACCAATGCCTGCCGGAGCGATGAAACAAGCCTCTATGGAACTGAAAACATTCTCCGCAAACAATCCGCAGGAAGCCCAAAGAGAAGCAACCCCGGATCTATCTGCTGAAAACGGCAACCCCGGAATGCCCATACAGGTAAGAAGACAATTCAACGAAACCGCATTTTTCTTCCCGCAATTATACGCCGGCAAAGAAGGTAATTACACCTTCAGCTTTACCATACCCGAAGCACTCACCCAATGGAAATGGTTAAGCCTCGCACACACGCCTTCACTGGCATTCGGCACACAGCAACAAACCATCACTACACAAAAAAGCCTGATGGCACAGGTGAACGCCCCGCGCTTCATACGCCAGGGCGACAAGCTGACACTAATAGCCACCATCAGCAACCTCGATACAACAGCACTAAGCGGCCACGTAAAACTCGAACTCCTCGATCCTGTCACATTACAAACCATAGACGCAGTCCTTGGCAATACCACAGCCAGCAGGCAATTCAACACCGCCGCAGGTCAGTCTTCGGTATTAGCATTCCCTTTAAATATTCCTGCAAACTATCAGCAGGCTATCACCTACCGCATCACTGCCGAAGCAGGAAACTTCAGCGATGGCGAAGAGAATACAATACCCGTACTGCCCAACCGCACACTGGTTACCGAAACAGTGCCATTGCAGCTAAGTGGAAATACGACGAAAAACTATCGCCTCGAAAAACTATTGCAACAACAAAGCAATACGTTAAAAACCGAATCACTGACATTACAACAACAAAGCAATACGTTAAAAACCGAATCACTGACAATAGAATACACAACCAATCCGGCATGGCAGGCCCTGCAATCACTGCCCTACCTTGTCGAATATCCTTATGAATGCGCCGAACAAACATTCAACAGGTTCTATGCAAACAGGCTGGCGCATTTCCTGATCCATCGCTCACCAACATTCAGCAACGCTTTCAGCCTCTGGCAAAAAGATACTGCCGCATTGTTGAGCAATCTTGAAAAAGAGGGATCACTAAAACAACTGCTGCTTACCGAAACCCCATGGGTGAACGAAGCAAAGAACGAAAGAGAACAAAAACAGCGGCTCGTAAAACTTTTCATAACCGATGCCAATACCAACACATCTGCGGCACTGCAACAGCTGCAACAAATGCAGCAGCAGGATGGCAGCTTCAGCTGGTTCAAAGGAGGACAGCCCGACAGGTACATTACCACGTACATCGTAACAGGCATGGGCAAACTGCAAAAACTTGGCGCCCTGTCTCTCAACAAAGGGGCGAATAACATCTGCACAGCAGCCATCGCATACATCGACAGGCAAGCTGCAGAAGAATACAAACAGCTCATCACCCGTAAAGCCGATCTTAAACAAAACCACCTCAGTTCAGGCGCCATCCAGTACCTGTATGCACGCAGCTTCTTTAAAAACATACCTTTCAAAGACAAAACAGCATACCAGTTCCTGCTTACACAGGCATCCACCTATTGGATGAAACAAAACAATTATAATAAAGCATTACTGGCAACAGTATTATATCGCAACGAAAAAGGTGCCGTAGCCAAAGACCGTATCCTGCCATCCATCCTCGAACATGCTATTGCAGACAAAGAAAACGGCATGTACTGGAAAGATCGGATCACCTGCTTCTGGCACCCCTCTCCTATAGAGCACCAGTCGGCCATCATGATGGCAGTTGCCGAGATCAGCAAAGGATATACAGCATCCAAACTAGACAGCTTCTACCGCGAAATGCGCACCTGGCTGGTCCTTAACAAGCAAACAAACAACTGGGGCACCACAACAGCTACTGCCGATGCATGTTATGCCCTGCTCGCCGACATCTCGGAATTGAACAGCGGCAGGCAGGTGACCATACAAATAGGAGATACAACTATCCAGTCGGCACAACAGTCCACCGAAGCCGGAACCGGCTATTTTTCCAAAAGAATAGAAGGCGCAGCAGTAACCCCTGCCATGGGTAATATCAAAGTAAGCACCTATGCCAAAATACCCGATGCACGTAACCAGTCCAACATCAGTTATGGAGCAATATACTGGCAGTATTTCGAAGACATGAACAAGATCACTGCCCCCGCCGGCAATCCATTATCGATAGAAAAGAAGTTGTTCCTGCAAAAAACAACTGAAAAAGAAAATACACTGGAAGACATCGCCCCAAACACAACACTGAAAAAAGGAGACAGGATAGTAGTCCAACTGGTATTAAAAGCCGACAGGGACATGGATTACGTACACCTCAAAGACATGCGCGCAGCCACCATGGAGCCCGTTGATGTACTAAGCGGCTACAAGTGGACCGAAGGCCTCGGCTACTACGAAGCCAACAACGACGCCAGCACCAGCTTCTTTATAGACCATTTACGTAAAGGAACCTATATCGTTAGCTACCCGGTATACCTTTCGCACGAAGGCACCTTTACCGCCGGCATTGCAACCGCCTCCTGTATGTATGCGCCATCCTTTAACAGCCACAGCGAAAGCAGGCAGCTGCAGGTAAAACAATAAGCAATATATCTTTGCAAACATGGAAGTAGATTATATCATCATAGGACAAGGCATCTGCGGCAGCTTTTTAAGCTGGGAACTAAGTAAGGAAGGACAAAAACTTTTGATAATAGATGAACCAAGGCCCTTCTCCTCTACCAAAGTGGCAAGCGGCGTCATCAACCCCGTTACAGGCCGCCAGGTAGTAACCACATGGCTTGCCGAAGAACTGATCCCTTTCACGTGGGACAGCTATAGCCAGCTGGGCGAACATATAGGCGAACAACTGGTAGAGCCATGCAGCATCTACGCCTTCCCGCCATCAGAACAAATGCGGGAAGCCTATAATAAAAAAATGGAAGAAGGTCCTGGTTTCGTCAAACCCCTTCCAATTGAAACAACAGAGCTGTATCACCAGTATTTCAACTTCAGGAACGGTGCAGTAGAGATCACGCCCGTATGGCTTATTCACCTGCATAAACTCCTGAAAGGCTGGCGGCAGCAACTAGCTACTTATCACACCCTTTGGGAAGAAAAGTTCGACAACACGCAATTGCAGATCCAGCCCAGCCATGTAAGCTATAAAGGCATAAAAGCAAAAAAGGTCTTCTTCTGTAATGGGATAGATACCTTTGAGCATCCGCTTTGGTCAAAGCTTCCCTACAGTTATAACAAAGGCGAAGCCCTGATAGCCGACATCCCCGGCCTTCCGTTCAAACACATCTATAAATTCGGCATCACCACCCTGGTCCCCTGGTACAATAACCTCTGGTGGGTGGGCAGCAGTTACGACAACCACTTCACCGACGACCAGCCCTCCGAAACATTCCGCAACAGGAAAATGGCAGAGCTCGAACTCCTGCTCAAATGCGACTATTCCGTCATCGACCATATCGCATCCATCAGGCCCGCCACAATAGAACGCAGGCCTTTTGCAGGCTTTCATCCACTGCACCCCACTGCCGGTATCTTCAATGGAATGGGCACCAAAGGCTGTTCCCTGGCGCCCTACCTCGCCAAACAGCTGGCAAGAGAAACGCTCTATAACGAACCGGTAATAGCGTCCGCCTCCGTGCAACGCTTTAGCGGCATCCTCAAATAAAAAAAACAGGGAGGCCTGGCAACGCTGAAATCAGGCCTTCCCCAGAGACAATAACCCAGGGAAGCCGGCTCTCCAGGTCAGCCTCTCCTCTAGTAAAACATGCGCAAACCTGCTCTCCTAATCAAGCCCTCCCTGTGCTCATAATTTAAAACTAAGCCTGTCGCAGCTTGATCAGAAATATTTGTTCGTCTCAAACAACCATCGTAATATTGCGATATGGGAGCAACAAAATCAGATCTCTTCACCAAACAGCAGAACCAGGTAGCGAATATGGCTAAAGCATTGGCACATCCTGCCCGTATTGCCATCCTGCAATACCTGGTTAAAAAGAATGCCTGTGTATGTGGCGATCTGGTAGAAGAACTGGGATTAGCACAGGCAACCACTTCACAGCATTTGAAAGAGCTGAAAACAGCCGGCCTTATTCAGGGCGCTATCGAAGGGGCGAGCGTTTGCTATTGTATCAACCCTAAAGTATGGAACCAGTACAGAGACCTGTTTGCCGGTTTCTTTAAGGAAGTGAATCTGACAGGAGAAAAATGTTGCTGACATTTTTTTTACTTACAACCATCGCAATATTGCAATTATACAATAAATAAAAAAACATGCCTACAGATCAGGAACTCAAAAACATGGTAAGGCAGAAATACAGCGAAATTGCCTTACAGGATAAAGAGGAGAATCAAGCCTCCTGCTGCGGCGCCGGCAGCTGCTCAACAGAAGTGTACAATATTATGAGCGACGATTATACCGCGCTTGAAGGCTACAATGCCAACGCCGATCTGGGTTTGGGATGCGGCCTGCCCACGCAATTCGCACAGATAAAAAAAGGCGATACGGTGATCGACCTGGGCAGCGGCGCCGGCAACGACTGCTTTATAGCCCGCCATGAAGCAGGTGAAACCGGAAAGGTCATCGGTATCGATTTCACACCTGCCATGATTCAAAAGGCCCGTTATAATGCAGAAGTACGCGGCTTTAATAACGTAGAGTTCCGGCAGGGCGACATCGAAAAGATGCCGGTGACGGCAAATACAGCTGATGTAATAGTTAGCAACTGTGTTTTAAACCTCGTACCCAATAAGGACGGCGTATTTAAAGAGATCTTCCGCGTTTTAAAGCCTGGCGGCCACTTTAGTATATCCGATATCGTGTTGGAAGGACATCTGCCCACCAACATACAACATGCTGCCGAAATGTACGCCGGCTGCGTATCCGGCGCCATTCAAAAGCAGGCATATATGGAGCTGATCGCTGCAAACGGTTTTTCCAATATCACCATACAAAAAGAAAAAGCGATCATCATACCAAACGATATTCTCTCCGGCTATTTATCATCAGAAGAAATAGCGGCATTTAAAAGCGGTAATACGGGCATTTATAGCATAACAGTATATGCAGAAAAGCCCGATGAGGCCGCAGCGCCCTGCTGTGCACCCGGCTGCTGCAATTAATAGAAAACAGGTACCTCCCATACCGCTGCTCCTGACATTCATAAATAAACAAGCCATGCAGCTTTACCCTACAATTGTGAGCTATCTCAAAGAAGCAGAAAAAGAAATAGACTTTATCCCAGCTGAAAGAAAAGATGCACTGGAAAAATTGACCGCTTTTGTAAAAGAAAGGACAGGTGCAGGTAAACCATCATATCTGGTGTTTATCTGCACCCATAATTCCCGGCGCAGCCATACCGCTCAATTGTGGGCTGCCGCTGCTGCCGCCTATTACAGCATCGATCACGTAGAAACTTATTCGGGGGGTACAGAAGTAACAGCCTTTCATCAAAACGCCATAAAAGCCCTGTCCAACGCAGGTTTTCACATAATGCCGGCTAAAAACGGCGAAAACCCGGTATATAACGTAAAGCTGGGCGATCACCTGCCCATTATCAGGTCGTTTTCAAAAAAATTCATGGACACCCCCAATCCCCAGGCAGATTTTGCGGCTATAATGACGTGCTCCAGCGCAGACCGGGGCTGCCCCTTCGTTCCCGGTGCCACAGCCAGAATTGCCATCCCGTACAACGACCCGAAAGCTTCCGACGGTACGCCACAGCAGGAGCAGGTATACGCTGAAAGAGGCAAAAACATTGCAGTTGAAATGCTCTATGTTTTTTCCGGTATAAGAAAAAGCTGAACAGTATTGAAATTATCTTAACGAATTTATTCCGCGCAGAAAGCAGTCTTATATCTTTGCACGCTAGTAAAACTTCTTGTGCTTATGAGTCAGCAAAAAGTAGAGCCCGATTACCGGATTCCACTTAGTTACCGCCGCATGGAAAACATGCATATCGTATTCTGGCTGTTTAAAGATATCAGCTGGTGTATGATCTGGAAACCGCTGGGGATTATCATGATCTTCCCCACACTTATCATCTCCATTGTCATCGCCTGGCGCACCCGCCAGCTGGTATCCGAACTCTGTCATAACCTCGCCATCTCCATCTGGATCGCCGCCAACAGCTACTGGATGATCAGCGAATTCCTCCATTTCGACGACCATATCGTTTTCGGCACCTTCACCTATAAGCACATGGCCATGATCCCGTTTTGCCTGGGCATCCTCATCCTGGCTTACTACTATCTGTACTGGAAACCAAAGAATAAAAACGAAATAGAAACCTTATAAGCCAAACCTTACTTGTTGGTTTGCACCGCTGCTTTCGAAGCAGACACCTTACCCGCCAGTAACGTAATACCAAAACCAGTGATCGCAACCAGGGCAAACGCCCAGCGCAGGTTGGCAGCTTCAGCAATATAACCGATCACAGGAGGCCCAAGCAGGAAACCTATATAACCAACTATCGACACCGCAGCTATAGCCGGACCGGGAGCCATCTTTGTATTCTTACCCGTAATACTAAACACCAGCGGCACTACGCACGATACCCCAAAACCGGTGATCAGGTACCCGATCATCCCGGTAATGAAATAAGGAAAAGCTACTACGGTGAACAATCCCAGCGCAATCAAACAGCCGCATAGCTGCAGCATCTTCTTCACGCCATGTTTGTTAACCAGCGAATCGCCCACAAACCTTCCGGCTGCCATGGCACACATATAACCGGCATAACCAATTCCTATATGCGACGGCGTTACATGAACCACTTTCTGAAAATAGATCCCACACCAGTCATACATCGTCCCTTCGCAGGCCATGCTTGCAAAAGCGATCAGGCCCAGCTTCAGCAAAGGCTTGTCGGGCAAGGCCAGCAGTGGCTTCTTGACATTGGTTTTTACATCTTCAGAAAGAGCATCGCCAAAAGAATAAAAAGTCAGTAGCAGCGTCAGCACACCTACAACCAGGAAATGCATAAAAACAGATACCTGTAATGAAAGCATCAGCCATCCTACCGCAGCACCTCCAAAGCCTGCAAGACTCCAGACGCCATGAAAAGAAGCAATGACCGACTTCTGGTACAAAGCCTGTACACCCACGGATTGTGCATTGATAGAAATATTGAGAAAGTTGCGCGAAGCGCCAAAAAGAAAAAGTAATACCACCAGCTGCCATACCTGGTTCACCAATCCCAATGCCGGCAACAGTGCAGCATATAACAACGCGCCGGCCAGCATCACAAACCGGCTGCTCACCCGCCCCAGCAACATCCCCGTGAACGGAAGCGTTAATATCAGTCCCATTGGCAACGCAAACAACACCGATCCCAGCTGCGCCTCATTTAAATGTAACTGGCTCTGCAGCGTGGGAATACGCGAAGCCCAGCTCGCAAAAGTAAAACCCGAAATAAAAAAGAAAATACTGACTGCTATCCTGATCTTTAATCGCGACGGAGCAGCATCGCCGGAAACTGATAATGACATAAAATATACCTCTCTTACATTTTTTTAGTCTGAGAAGCAAGCATCGTTGTAGCAAGGCCCAATACAGCAATCAAAGTAAACGACCAGCGCAAACTGGCAGCCTGCGCAATAAACCCAATTAACGGCGGCCCTATCAAAAAACCTAAAAACCCGATAGTGGATACCGATGCCAGCGCCATACCAGGCGTCATCGTCTTCGACTTACCCGCCAGGCCATACACCAAAGGCACCACCGACGAAACACCAATACCTACCAGCAAAAAACCAATGGTTGCCGGCACCAGGTGCGGAAATAATACCGAAGTAAGCAACCCCGTCGCAATAAGAATACCACTACCCTGTAACACCGCAGCGCTGCCCATCCGCGTTACCATCCAGTCTGCCGCAAAACGCCCGCCAGCCATCGTACTCATAAAAGCAACATACCCCAGCGTCACATATTCCTTTTCTACTTTTACCACCTTCTGAAAATATACCCCGCTCCAGTCAAACATGGTTCCCTCACATACCATACTCCCAAACGCAATCAATCCCAGTTTCAGGATAGCCGCATCCGGCACCACGAAAATGGGCTTGGGTTCGTCCGACTTTTCATCTTCAGGAAGGGTATAACGATGGGCCATCAACACCAGGAGCAATGCAGCCGTAAAAATGAGACAAAAATGTGTAAACGTCGACATATTCTTCGATACCACCAAGGCACCTATCGCCGCCCCGGTAAAACCCGCAAGGCTCCACAGTCCATGAAAAGAAGCCATAATAGACCGGCCATACAAAGCCTCCACACCAACAGCCTGCGTATTCACGGCTATATTGCACATATTACTGAACAACCCAAAAAACACAAGCCCCACAACAAGTTGCCATACCGAAGCAGTAAGCCCCAGCATCACAAGCGTCGCAGGATACATCAATGCTCCGATAAGCATCACCCGCTTACTCCCCAGGTGCGATACCAGCCAGCCCGATAAAGGCAAACTGCACATCAGTCCCACCGGTAAGGCAAATAAAACGCTCCCCAAACCCGCATCGCTTAAATGCAGTTGGGTTTTTATATCCGGAATACGGCAGGCCCAGCTGGCAAACACAAGCCCCGCTATGAAAAAGAACACACTCACCGCTATGCGGTACCCACGGTTCGCATCAATGGATAAAGAAAAATTCATGATAGTAGACCTCTATAAGTTAATTCAAAAGGGAAAGGATTAAATGATGTTGATCCCCATTTCAGCATAGGGCATCAGCAACTCCATCTGTTTATCCACCTCGGTAATGATACTTTCTATACCCGTTATATCACAAACCTTGTAAGTTTCAGCCGTACCTATCTTATTATACGTAGTAACCGCAACCACCCTGCTGGCCGATTGCATCATAGCACGCACCACCTCTACCTCGTCGTAATCCTTGATCGTAATACCTATCTCATGATGCACACTGCAAATACCCAAAAAACAAAGATCTACATGCACCTGGCTGAACATGCGTAATGCCTCTGCCCCAAGTGTCACCTGCGCATCCTTTTGCACACGTCCGCCGGCCAGCACCAGGTCCACGGAAGGATGATCACATAACAAGGTAACCACGGGAACATTGTTAGTTACCACCGTCAGCGGCAGATCATGCGGCAACATCCGCGCCAGCGCATAAGTAGTGGTTCCCCCGCCCAGCATGATCGTATCGCCGGGTTGCAGTAACTGCAAAGCCTTTTGCGCAATCAGGTTCTTATCAGCTTCCAGCTCATGCACCCTGTCCCTGAAGTTGTGAAGATTGGGAGAATGAGGAATAGCGCCGCCCCGCACCTTGGTAAGCAAACCATTGTTGGCCAGCAATTCAATATCCCTGCGCACCGTATCCTCCGACACCTGTAACGCCTCGCTTAATTCGCCCAACTTCACCTTCTGATCCAGTTTTAACTTCTGCAAGATGAAGTCCAGGCGTTCTTCTTTCAACATTAAATGCAAGATTTTACTACAAAATAACACCAAATATTGCAATTGTCGCAAATTATTGCACTTAATTTGCATCAAATCGCAAGTTATGGCAAGAGTTATTATCGATATGGATGAGGTTATGGCAGACACAATAGCCCAGTTTATCGCCTGGTTTCAGCGTGAAGGTTACAACGTTGATCCGGCAGCGCTGGAAGGAAAATCAGTTCAGCAAATGTTCCCCGATTACGAGTTGGCACGCCGCTTCCTTTATACCCCTGGCTTTTTCCGTAATAAACCGGTGATGAAAGATGCGCAGAAAGTAGTAGAAGCGCTGAACCAGGAACACGAAGTATTCATCGTATCCGCCGCCATGGAATTCCCCCAGTCTCTTATTGAGAAATACGAATGGTTGCAGGAGCATTTCCCTTTCATCACCTGGCAACAGATCGCATTTTGCGGCAGCAAAGCACTCGTTCACGGCGATTACATGATCGACGACCATCTCAAGAACCTGGATTATTTCAACGGCGAAAAACTCCTCTTCACCTCACCGCACAATACCACTATCGATAAATACACCCGCGTAAATACCTGGCGCGATGTAGCCGACGTACTACTCCCCGGCCATCAGTTATTTAACTGATCCGGCAGCGCCCCAAATGAAAGAGGCCGTATCAACCCTTTGACACGGCCTCTTTAGTTGCTTATAAATGAATTTTATTCGCTTTTGAGGAACTTCAACAAGTCAAGCAACTCTTTAGATTTTACTGTGGCCTTATCTGCTTTATCAAAAATATTGAGAAGCACTACCTGTTCTTCTACTATTTGCACGTAGTAAACAACACGTGCGCCACCACTTTTCCCTGCATTTTTTGATGCAATCGCTAAACGGATCTTATAACAATCATGTCCTAATGGGTCTATACTTTGAATCTCAAGAGGATTTTCTTCCAGTTTGTCCAGTAAGTTGGAAAACTCTTGTTTTAAAGAGGGATATTTTTTTTACCAGCTTTTTTAGTTGCTTGTCGAAGATCGGGATGGTAGCAACACTATAGCTCATTTAGCAATTGGCGTGCAGGCCGGGTTTTTACTTTACCGTCTTTTACCTTGGCAGCAAGGCGGTTTGCCTGTCTGGCTTCGTGTAATTCTTCCAATGCTCTTACATCAGCCGAAGTAGCAACTTTTGCCTTTTCTACATAAGAATAGCCTTTTACGCGCTTGTAAAAGCTGGCACCTTGTTCTGTATCTGGAATGTCTAAAATCAGTTTCATCGCACCATCTGCCGTATATCATAACGGTTTCCTTCTATACAATAATAACGCATTTTCACGACAAACCAGTACCCCAAAAGGCACCAAACAGCCATTCCACAACAAAACCAGCATACCGCCTGCGGAAAAATCAGGATTATCGGCGGCCGGCAGGCGGTTACGTGCAACTATCGGTTATCTTTGCTGCCCATATTAAAACCAGGAAGTATATATGTATCGCTCACATACCTGTGGTGAACTTAGATCAGGAGATATCAACAAGGAAGTAACCCTCGCGGGATGGGTACAAACAGTAAGAAAATTAGGCGCGGCCATTACTTTCATCGACCTGCGCGATCGCTACGGCATAACGCAGCTGCTGTTCGGCGAAGAATTAAGCCCGCTCCTGGATGCTACTCCCTTAGGACGGGAATACGTAATACAAATAAAAGGTATCGTTACAGAACGTACCAGCAAAAATGCCAATATCCCTACCGGCGACATCGAGATCACTGTTCAGTCTTTCACCATTCTGAATAAATCCGCGGTGCCCCCCTTCACCATCACCGACGAAACAGATGGCGGCGAAGACCTTCGCATGAAGTTCCGCTACCTCGATCTCCGTCGTAACGCTGTCAAAAAGAATATCGAACTCCGATACGCAGTAAGCCGCTCAGCCCGGAACTACCTGCACGAGAATGGATTCATGGATATAGAAACCCCGTTTCTCATTAAATCCAGCCCCGAAGGCGCACGCGACTTCGTGGTTCCTTCCCGTATGAACCCCGGACAGTTCTACGCACTACCACAGTCGCCACAAACATTCAAACAACTGCTCATGGTAAGTGGTTACGACCGCTACTACCAGATAGTGAAATGTTTCCGCGACGAAGACCTCCGCGCCGACCGTCAGCCTGAGTTTGCTCAAATCGACTGTGAAATGAGCTTCGTTGAACAGGAAGACATTCTCCAGATGTTCGAAGGCCTGGTAAAACGCGTATTTAAAGACGTAAAGAATATCGACTATTCCGATGCCGTACAACGTATGAGCTGGGAAGATGCTATGTGGAACTATGGTAACGACAAACCCGATATCCGTTTTGGCATGCAGTTGCTGAACCTGAAATCAGCCTTCACCCGCGCCGGTAACCTGGAAGCGACAGGTGAACTGATCAATGGCGCCGGCTTCGGCGTATTCGACAATGCAGAAACAGTGATCGCTATCGCCGTTCCCGGTTGTGCAGAATATAGCCGCAAACAAACCGACGAACTGACCGATTGGGTAAAACGTCCCCAGATAGGCATGCAGGGCCTGGTATTCATCAAATGTAATCCCGACGGCACTTTCAAAAGCAGCGTAGATAAGTTCTATAGCGAAGACAAACTGAAAGCGATAGCTACAGCAGCCGGCGCACAGTCAGGCGACCTCCTCCTGATAGTAGCAGGCCGCGAAGAACGCACCCGTAAAGCAGCCAGCGAATTACGCCTCGAAATGGGCAAAAGACTTGGCTTACGTAAGGCCGATGAATTTAAGCTGTTATGGGTACTGGACTTCCCATTATTCGAATATGCCGAAGAGGAAAACCGTTGGGTAGCGCGTCACCACCCTTTCACTTCTCCCAAGCCTTCCGATATACCGGTGATGATCAACAACGACCCGGCTATCGCGAATGCAGAAAAATACCTGGAACATCCCTATTCCAACATTAAAGCCAATGCCTATGATATGGTGTTGAACGGCAATGAAATTGGCGGTGGTTCTATCCGTATTTTCCAGCGTGAGCTGCAGGAGAAAATGTTTGCAGCATTGGGTATGAGCAATGAAGAAGCATTGGACAAATTCGGCTTCCTGTTGGGCGCCTTTGAATATGGAGCGCCACCACATGGCGGCCTGGCCTTTGGTTTCGACAGGCTTTGCGCTATCATCGGCGGCAGCGAAAGCATCCGCGACTTTATCGCATTCCCCAAAAACAACAGCGGCCGCGACGTCATGCTCGACGCCCCCGCAGCAATCGATCAAAAACAGTTCGACGAATTACAGATCAAACTGAATTTGCAATAAGCCAATCAATTATAAAAGAGGTTGTATCGGAAGATGCAACCTCTTTTATATTCCCTATTTGCCCAACCGCGCCCCGCTTAAGCTGTTATCAACAACTATATTGCTCCCATACGGCCCACCGCTCTTTCTATGCTGGAATAGTATTTGTACCGCAACAGGAAACAAATAACCGCTACATATGTCTTACACTCATTTAGCTTACCTGAAGCCAGGCAAATCCATCGACCTGGAAACGCTTGAAAACAATATTGCCGCCCGCTATGAGGGAATGAAAAACAGCACCAAACCAGTCATTGTAGATGAAGCAGGCATGCTCCGTATTTCATTCAATAGCTACAACTTCTATATCACCCTTGTCTCCGCATCACACGTAGCCGTAGAAGCCAGAGAAACGGCGGAACAAGTCGATAAAGACTGGGCTGAAAACGCCTACGATAAAGGAGCACTAAAAGAATCCACCATACGGCTCGACTTTTATGGAGATGCCGACCCCGAAATGGAATACTTCAATGACAGCCTTTTCATCCTCGAAGAAATAGAAAAGACCGGCGACACGATTATTTTTCATAGCAACTAGAACCATACAGCAGCTACACAGCCTGCTTTCAAATCAGTATAAAAATTAGCGGCGGTTATTGAAATAACCGCCGCTACTACTATCATACAATATCAGCGTATACCATTATTCATATTCATACAAAAAGCCTCTGCTAACGCTACTGCGGTCAAAATCCTTCTCAAATCCCTTTACCAGTAAGTTGCGCTTATCATAAGTATATACGCCGTTACCAGCGGTATCCCATTTATTCGATTCCTCGTTAAGATACAACCCGGTAATACCAACACAGTTGCCGGCGTCATCATATTTATAAAAACTCTTTCCCACAACAACACCTTTATAGCTGCTTTCGCTCTGCACTAACTTGCCATCCTTATTATACAGAAACGCCTGATCTCCCATCTTTACAATATTCCCGCGGTTATCATAGGCATACTCAGTACGC
Source organism: Filimonas effusa (assembly GCF_004118675.1). Taxonomy (NCBI): domain Bacteria; kingdom Pseudomonadati; phylum Bacteroidota; class Chitinophagia; order Chitinophagales; family Chitinophagaceae; genus Filimonas; species Filimonas effusa. The sequence continues at coordinate 379,255 of NZ_SDHZ01000002.1, forward strand.
TTCGATTGATCGCGGCTTAATTCATACATCCGGCCAATCATGATATTGTCGCTGTATTTTATCCTGCCATGCTCTTCATATACATAATTGGTGCGTTGTACATTGGTATCTATTCCCTCTGTGATATCCGTTTTCATTACCTGGTTACCCAACGAATCATACACATAGATAACCGTTCCCTCACGGGGGTCGATATTGTAATGATAATGAGACACAGTCTTAATGATCCTGCCGGCTTCGTCATAAGTATAGAAGGTACTGTCGAAACGGCCTGTTGCGGAATCGGAGATCTCACCCGGAGGTAAAGAAGCATCGATATTATATACCGGCCTTATCACCAGCACCGCTTTTCCCGCACTGTCATAATAAGAGGTTTTCACCAGGCGTTTCTTATAGATCTCTCCGTTTGCATCGTACCTGACATCGTAATACCTACTTACATGAACATGGCTGGCGACAATACTGGCCTGGTCAACTTTTATGGGTTCCTGCAACTTTTTAGCAGGCACAGAGGACTTGCATTGAGTAAAAAATACTGCCAAAAGCAGCAATAAGGGCTGAAGCTGTTTCATGCCGCAATATACCTAATTTGCATGCTCACAAAAGCATGATATGAGTCAACGGAAGAACACGCCCAGCTTTGCCGACAAGGTGATAGCTTTTAATGAATCTGTACATTTTGAAGGCAAACTGCCCCCGGGTATCCGTATCATGAACCCATTCCGCGAACACCCCGAAGTACCTGCTATCGCTTCCACCTTTTATAAAAAGTTCTATGATGATCACCATCCCCGCCACCTGATCCTGGGCATCAACCCAGGCCGTTTTGGCAGCGGCGTTACCGGCGTACCCTTTACAGATACCAAACGGCTTAAATCGGAATGCGGCATAGCCTACAATGGCAAAGAAACCCATGAGCCCTCTTCGGTTTTCATTTACGATATGATCAACGCTTTCGGCGGACCATCGGCGTTTTACAGCCAGTTTTATATCCATTCCATTTGCCCGCTTGGTTTTACCTCCGTCGCCGCCAATGGCAAGGAAGTGAATTATAACTATTACGACAGCCAGGCCCTCACCGACGCAGTTTACGACTTTATCATAGACAATATCCGCCAGCAAATAGCGCTCGGGGTATATACCGGTACCTGCTTTTGCTTTGGCACAGGCAAAAACGAAAAGTTCCTCCGCCGCCTCAATGAAGAATACCAGTTCTTCGGAAAGATAGTAGCGCTGGAACATCCCAGGTTTATCGTACAGTACAAAAGCAAATCGAAACAGGACTATATCGATAAATATTTGCAGGCCTTTGCCGGGGTGTTGGAAGAATAGACCGCGGGGTTTCGTGTTTTTTTACTAAATTGAAACCGTCTTCGAATTTTTGCCATAAGCATTTAAGGAAACGAACTGCTAACAAAACCAATTTGCTTATGAGCCTTGCAGAGCTATTAACACAATATAAATGCCATCAGGGCATGTGGGATGAGATGTGCGATACCGGCGAAATCCGTGAGCATTATCAAAAGGTATTTGCAGCCTTGCAACAGCTTGATGTAAATACATTGCAACAGAAAGATCTGCTGGCAAGTGAGCTTTTCATGAACCAGGGGATCACTTTTACAGTATATAGCGACAATGCAGGCATTGAACGTATCTTTCCTTTCGACATTATTCCCCGCATCATCACCGGGCGCGAATGGCAACAGATCGAACGCGGCATTCAACAGCGCCTGAAAGCGCTGAATATGTTCCTGAAAGACATTTACTCCAACCAGCACATCATTAAGGACAGGGTAATACCTGCGTCGCTGATTGCCTCCTGTCCCCACTATATCCGCGAAGTCTTCGGCATTAAAGTGCCCTATGATATCTATGTCCATATCTCGGGCATAGACCTTATCCGTGGCGGCGATGGCCGCTTTTACATCCTGGAAGATAACCTTCGTACTCCCTCCGGCGTTTCCTACATGCTCGAAAACCGCGAGGTCACAAAACGTATCTTCCCCGATATGCTGGCCGCAAACAAGGTGCGTATGGTACATAATTACCCATTGCTGCTGCACCAGATCCTGTTATCCCTGGCGCCGCAGCAGATCTCTACACCTACAGTGGTATTACTCACACCCGGCATCTACAATTCAGCCTACTACGAACATACTTTCCTGGCCAAACAAATGGGCATCGCCCTCGTAGAAGGCCGCGACCTGGTGGTAGACAACCATAAGGTGTACATGAAAACAACAAAAGGCCTCGAACAGGTGCACGTGATCTATCGCCGTGTGGATGACGACTTCCTCGACCCGCTGCTGTTTAAACCCGATAGTGTATTGGGTGTGCCCGGCCTGTTAAGCGCCTACCGCAAAGGCAACGTAGCTATCGTAAACGCCGTAGGAAACGGGGTTGCCGACGACAAGGCGGTATATGCCTATGTGCCTGCCATGATAAAATATTACCTGAACGAAGACCCGATCTTAGCCAACATAGAAACCTACGAACTAAGCGATACCGATGCACGTAAGCATGTTTTCGAAAACATTGAGAACATGGTCGTAAAACGCACCAACCAGTCCGGCGGCTATGGTATGGTCATGGGCAATAAAGTAAGTGATGAAGAATGGCAGCGTGCAAGAACTGCTATAGAAGCAGATCCCCGAAGCTTTATTGCACAACCGATCGTAAAATTGTCTACTGTACCCTGTTTTATAGATGGTAAACTACAACCCAGGCATGTGGATTTACGTCCCTATGCACTATGCGGCCCCAACGGCATCCAGATCGTTCCGGGAGGCCTCACCCGCGTTGCACTGCGGGAAGGCTCGCTGATAGTTAACTCTTCACAGGGAGGAGGCAGTAAAGACACCTGGATTATAGATTAAGATTAATATACTTTAACCATGCTTAGCAGAATCGCTGATTCTTTATTCTGGATGAACCGCTATATGGAGCGCGCCGATGGTATGCTGCGCTCCATCAAGGCATACTATATCTTGTCGTTAGACAAAAGCCTCGACGATCAGCAAAGCTGGCAACCGGTATTGGAAATTTTCACAAGTGCACAGCAGGACCAGATCCAGCTCATGACCAGCGATACCGAAGCCGTACTGCAACAGTTGATCGTAGACACTCAAAATGTAAACTCACTAAAGGTGATCGTTACCAAAGCGCGCGAAAACGCACGCGGCGTACAGGACCATATCACCAAGGAAGTATGGGAACAGGTGAACCAGATGTACCATCTTGTAAACCACCCCACCCTTTCTGCAAGACTCAGAAGTTATAATGCGCTCGATGTCATCGACAACCTTACCCGCCATAGCCTCCTGTATACAGGTGTCATAGACAGCACCATGTCGCGCGGTATGGGCTGGAACTTCATGAACCTCGGAAGATTTATAGAACGGTGCCTGCAAACCATTCAGCTTACAGAAAAACAGTTTGGGCTCATCGGCTATAACCTCTACCCCAACCGCGATATCATACAGTGGCGCTGCCTGCTGCTGAGCCTTTCCGGATACGAAATGCATTTAAAGAAATACCGCACCACGCAATACAACCAGAACGTATTACACCAGGTGGTCATCAGCCCCGAGTTCACACGGTCGCTGGTCTACTGCCTGAGCCGCATCGACAAATACCTGGAAGATATTACAAGCCAGAACCCATCGCCCGAAAACAAGGCGCTGGTACGTTGTTTCGGCCGTCTTTACAGTAATGTAAGATATATTGAACTGGGTAACCTGAATACAGTTACTTTGCAGGAGTTTTTTGAAAATACGAAGAGAGACCTGCTCGATTTCAGCAGACGATTGGGTCAATGTTTCTTTTCTTATGCTTAATGCGATTATATGCCGATTTTCAATATACATCACATCACACGGTACGAATACAACCGGCCTGTTAAAGAAAGCACCAACGAAATAAAGATCTATCCGTATCAATGCCCCGAGCAGGAAACGCTGAGGCATGAACTGATCATATCGGGGCATCCCGAGGTACAGGTCTTTACCGATTACTGGGGCAACCGCTTTGGCAGCTTCAATGTATTGCCCCTGCACCAGGAGCTCACGATAGAAAGCAAACTGGTGGTTCGTACCACGGCGTCGTCGCAGTTGCGCATCAACTTCCATGGCAGCTTCGAACAGCTGGCGCAGGAAGTGAATGGCCAGTTGCAACTGCTTGAACTGGCTACGGCAGAATCTATAGCCCTGCAAAAAGAAATTGAAGAAATAGCTGCTCATATTCAGGAACGCGCCCGCAGCGTTGCCGCCGCCGTAGAATACTGCGGAGAGTACATCTTCAAACACTTCCAGTATATAAAAGGCATCACCAATATAGAAACCACGGTCGACGAGGTGCTCCAGCACCGCGCAGGCGTATGCCAGGACTTCGCGCACCTCATGCTGCATATCCTGCGTACATTGGGCATTCCGTCACGTTATGTAAGCGGCTATATCTGCCCCAACAAAAACGGCATGCGCGGCGAAGGCGCCACACACGCCTGGATTGAAGCCTGGATCCCCGGATTCGGATGGGCAGGCATTGACCCTACCAACAACGTCTGGGTCACCAATAACCACGTTAAATTAGCCGTAGGACGCCATTTTATTGACTGTACCCCCGTAAAAGGCTCCTTCAAAGGCCCAGCCCGGCAAATACTCTCGGTCTACGTCTCCGTTGGCTACGAAGACGGCCATACTTTTGAAGAGATCAACAACGTAAATACGCCCACAGATGGCTCCGTAACCACAGAAGACGGTGACAGTGAAGGTTTTGCGAATCAACAGCAGTAATCGTGAAAAATATTGCATCTTGCAGGCCTGAATTTCAAAAAATATGAAAGGTCTGGGGCTATATCGTTTATTATCTGGTATTTTATCTATCATTTGTTTCCTGCTTTTTCCGGTTTTCCTGCTGCTGTTGTTCGCCGTTTTCGTCGACTTCTCAGCAGCACTCCAGCTATTCATCATTCTTAGCGTGTTATTGTATTATTGGCATTCCCGCAAATTCTTCCTGCAGGTTTACATACAAAGAGAACCCTACACTGCCCGTTCAAGAGACTGGTTGCAGGTAAATGGCTTTGTTACATTGATAGCAACTTTGTTTGCCGTTGTGAACAGCGCACTGGACCTGATATTGCCGGCAAGAAAAGAAGCAACAAAGGCAACCCTCAAAGAACTGGTAGAAGTGAATCCGGGTACCCGCCAGGATTATATCGACTTTGCCATAACAGCTTCTTATTGTATCGCCTTCTTTATATTCACCGTGCTGGTCATTCACGTGACCTGGACACTGTTATTGGTCCGGAAACAAATGAAACTGCAAAAACAGGAAGAATAATTATGAGCAGCGCTACACCTCTTGCAGAAAGGATGCGTCCTGAAACACTGGACGATCTCGTAGGACAAGAACACCTGACGGGAAAGGGGAGTATTTTGCGTAATGCAATAGACAAAGGCACTATTCCTTCCATGATCTTATGGGGCCCTCCGGGTGTGGGTAAAACCACTATCGCGAATATTGTGGCCCATACCTTACAAGTACCTTTTTACCAGCTCAGCGCCATCAGCAGCGGAGTAAAAGATGTACGTGAAGTAATAGAGCAGGCCAAACAGCAAACCCAGGCCATCTTATTCATAGATGAGATCCACCGCTTCAACAAAGGACAGCAGGACGCCCTGCTGGGAGCAGTGGAAAAAGGCACCATCACATTAATAGGCGCCACCACCGAAAACCCTTCGTTCGAGGTTAATGCGGCCCTTTTAAGCCGCAGCCAGGTATACGTGCTCAAAGCCCTCACGGAAGAAGCAATGGTACGACTGCTGCAACATGCGCTGCAAAACGACAGCACATTGCAGCAATACAATATAGAACTACAGGAAACGGCCGCCCTCATCAATATCTCAGGCGGCGATGCGCGCAAGCTGCTGAACCTGTTCGAACTGGTAGTGCTTTCAGCGCCGGCAGCCGATAAACTCGTCATCACCGACCAGCTTGTCATGTCTATTGCCCAGAAAAGAGTAGCGCTTTACGATAAACAGGGAGAACAGCATTACGATATCATTTCCGCCTTCATCAAAAGTATGCGCGGAAGCGACCCCAACGGCGCCGTATACTGGCTCGCACGTATGATAGAAGGTGGTGAAGATGTAAAATTCATCGCCCGCAGGATGCTCATCTTTGCTAGCGAAGATATCGGCAACGCCAATGCCAACGCATTGCTGTTGGCCAATGCCACCTTCGATGCCGTTACCAAAATAGGATATCCCGAGTCAAGGATCATCCTGTCGCAGTGCGCCATCTACCTCGCATCATCGCCCAAAAGCAATGCCTCCTATATGGCCATAGGCGATGCCATAGCAACCGTACACAAGCAGGGCGACCTGCCCGTTCCGCTTCATTTGCGCAACGCACCTACCAGGCTCATGAAAAATCTCGATTACGGCAAAGATTATAAATACGCACACTCCTTTGAAGGCAACTTTGCCGAACAGGAATTTTTACCCGATAAGATCAGCGGAGCCAAATTCTACGACCCCGGCAAAAACGCAAGGGAAGAAGAGCTCAGACGCTTTCTGAGAGAACGCTGGAAAGATAAATATGGATACTAAACGCTATTGCCTTTATTAAACAAAATGTTCCTGAATGAGACTGAGCATCACCTGCCGGCATTTTAAAGACCTGGCCCCTCACGAAATCTATGCATTCATGCGTTTACGCAGCGAGGTGTTTGTGGTTGAGCAAAGCTGCATTTATCTTGATGCAGATAATATAGACCAGTATTGCTATCACCTGCTGTTGCGCGATGGAACAGAGATCGCCGCTTATGCCAGGTTGGTCCCCCCGGGCGTATCCTATACCGAAACTTCAATAGGCAGAATTGTTACCAATCCCGCCTATCGCGGCCAGGGCAACGGCAAGCAACTCATCAACATAGCGCTGGAAGAATGTTCCCGCCTGTTTGGCGTTGGCCCCGTTAAAATAGGCGCACAACTCTACCTGAAAGAATTCTATAAAGCCTTTGGCTTCGTTCCCGTAAGTGAAGTATATGACGAAGACGGCATAGAGCATATCAAAATGCTGCTGACACCTAACCCTTCAACTCTGTTTTAAGGAAACGGGCAGTATGGCTTTCTTTGTTTTTGATCATCTCTTCGGGTGTACCCTCAAAAAGGATGCGCCCGCCGCCATCACCACCTTCCAGGCCCACATCAATAATATGATCGGCCACCTTTATCACATCCAGGTTATGTTCTATCACTAATACCGTATTACCACGATCTACCAGTTTATTCAGCACCTCAAGCAGGTGTTGAATATCCTGGAAGTGAAGCCCGGTAGTAGGCTCGTCGAGAATATAAAATGTTTTGCCCGTATCTTTCTTGGCCAGCTCTGTAGCCAGTTTCACTCGCTGAGCCTCTCCCCCGCTAAGGGTAACCGCGCTCTGCCCAAGTGTTATATATCCCAGCCCCACATCCTGCAACACCTTTATCTTACGGAACAGGTAAGGCACCGCTTCAAAGAAATCACACGCTTCATCAACAGTCATGTTCAGCACATCGCTGATCGACTTGCCCTTATACCTGATCTCAAGCGTTTCCCTGTTATACCTTTTGCCGTTACACTTTTCACAGTGCACATATACGTCGGGAAGGAAATTCATTTCAATCACCCGCATACCGCCGCCTTCACAAACATCACAACGGCCACCTTTTACATTAAACGAAAACCGGCCGGGATTATACCCCCTGATCTTGGCTTCAGGAACGGCAGCGAACAACTGCCTGATCTCTGTAAAGAAACCGCAGTAGGTAGCCGGGTTACTTCTTGGCGTACGGCCAATAGGCGACTGGTCAATCTCTATCACCTTATCAATATGCTCCAACCCCTTTACACTTTTATAAGGCAGCGGTGTCATCCGGCTGTTATAACAATGTTTGGAGAGGATGGGATACAAAGTTTCATTAATAAGCGTACTCTTACCGCTGCCGCTCACGCCGGTTACCAGTACCAGCTTACCAAGCGGGAATTTCACCGATATGTTCTTCAGGTTATTACCGGTAGCGCCCTTCAGTTCAAGATGAAGCCCGTTACCCTTTCTGCGGGTTGCCGGTACTTCAATACCCTTTTTACCGTTCAGGTAAGAAGCCGTATCGGATGGCGCACGCAGCACCTGCTCAGGAGAGCCCTGGGCAACGATATGACCGCCATACTTGCCTGCACGCGGACCTATATCAACCAGGTAATCTGCCGCCAGCATAATATCCTTATCATGCTCCACCACCAGTACACTATTGCCAATATCACGCAGGTTACGCAATGCAACAATCAACTGGTGGTTATCGCGCTGGTGTAAACCAATGGAAGGTTCATCGAGAATATAAGTAATCCCCTGTAACTGCGATCCTATCTGCGTTGCCAGCCTTATACGCTGCGATTCACCACCGCTGAGCGTACGGGAAGGCCTGTTCAGCGTAAGATAAGTAAGCCCTACATCAAGCAGGAACTGTAACCTTTCCCTTATTTCTTTCAGGATATCTTTTGCTATTGCATTCTGCTTATCGGAAAGCCTTTTCTCGATACCTGTAAACCAGGTCATCAGCTTATCAAGGTTCAGGGAGCTTACCTCCGCAATATTCCTTTCATCGACCTTGAACCAGAGACTTTCCTTTTTTAAACGGGCGCCTTCGCAGGCAGGACAGGTTTTAAGTTCCATAAACTGTTCTGCCCACTCCCGGGTACTTTCACTGCTGCCCGCAAACCAGCGGCGGATCATGGGAATGATCCCTTCAAACTCACCATCGTAAGGCGTCGACGCCATCGATTCATCAAAATCTTCTACCTCCTGGCTGCCGCCTTCGGCATTACCATAAAGCAGGATATTAAGACCGGCTGCAGGAAGATCCTTCACCGGTTTATCGAGACTGATCTTATTCTTCCGGGCAATTTGTGCAACAGTTTTAAACATATGTGCTTCCCGCTCTTCCCCCAGCGGCGCTATACCACCTTCACGGATACTTTTATCCGGTTCAGGCAAAATAGCCTCCATACTTATAGAGTATACATTTCCCAATCCTTTACACGAAGGGCACGCACCATAGGGCGAGTTAAAGGAAAACGCATTGGGAGAAGGTTCTTCATAACTGATGCCCGTATCTACGCACATCAGTTGCTTTGAGTACTGCACCAGGATATCTTCTTTGGACCCGCCATCTACCAGCAAAAACATCAGGTCCTTGCCCGACTTCAGCGTTTGCTGTACACTCTGGCTCAGGCGCACCTTCATATCATCGGTCACCTGTAAACGGTCAATTACCACCTCAATATCATGGATCTTGTACCTGTCGAGCTGCATCCGGGGTGTGATATCCAGCACCTCGCCATCTACCCTCACCTTTAAGAAACCCTTTTTACGGATCTCTTCAAAAAGCTCGCGGTAATGCCCTTTACGGCCACGCACCAACGGAGACAGCAGCGTTATTTTCTTACTTTTAAATTTTTTGAATATGTTGTCAACGATCTCCTCTTCGCTGAACTTGGTCATCTTCTTGCCCGTATTGTAGCTGTAAGCTTCGCCTATACGTGCATAAAGCAAACGCAGGAAATCGTATAATTCGGTAATAGTACCTACCGTGGAGCGGGGATTCTTATTGGTGGTCTTTTGTTCGATAGATATAACCGGGCTCAGGCCAAGGATCTTGTCCACGTCAGGCCGTTCCATATCGCCCATGAACTGGCGGGCATAGGCGCTGAAGCTTTCCATATACCTGCGCTGTCCTTCGTTATAAATAGTATCGAAAGCCAGCGACGATTTGCCACTGCCACTCACGCCTGTAAATACAACGAGTTTATTCTTAGGAATACTTATATCAAGATTTTTCAGGTTATGTTCCCTGGCGCCAAATACCTCAATTTTTTCCGTCGCTTCTGCCACTGTTTCGGGGAGACTCTTTTCTTTAACTGCCATAATAACTTGTGTCGGTCATCGAAGGTAGAACAAAGTACGTTAGATATTGTTGAAGAAAAAGTTATGGTCTGAAATCTGAAAATGGCATAGTAATTGGCTACCCTGATCTAAAACATGAAAGTTATGAAAACCCTGAAAATGTCAGTAACGGGCCTGTTGAGCGCCGTAATATTATTTTCTTCCTGCAAAACCTGGAACAATAGCCAGAAAGGCGCAGCTGTAGGCGTAGGCGGCGGAGCCGCTGCCGGTGCCGTTATAGGCAAAATATCAGGCAACACTGCCTTGGGAACCATTATCGGCGCTGCCGTAGGTGGCACAGCCGGCGCTATCATCGGCCGTAAAATGGACAAACAGGCAGAAGATATCAAAACCCAGGTTCCTGATGCTAAAGTAGAAAGGGTGAACGAAGGCATTACCGTTGAATTCAGCAGTAAAGTACTCTTCGGATTCGACAGCTACAGCCTTACCGATGCCTCCCGCGGTTCTCTGGATAAACTCATTAAAGTGCTGAACACTTATCCCGATACCAACGTAGAAGTTCAGGGACATACCGACAACAAAGGTACTGCCGCTTATAACGACAAGCTGTCATTACAACGTGCAGAATCAGTTGCCAGCTATGTGAAATCACATGGCATCGCTTCTTCCCGTATCACTACCAGGGGTTTTGGCTTTAACGCCCCCAAATACACCAACGATACCGAAGACGGCCGCGCGCAAAACCGCCGCGTAGAATTCGTGATCACCGCCAACGAAAAAATGAAATCAGAAGCCGCACAACAGGCTAATCAATAATAAGATCTGTAAACGTTAAGAGAAACGAGGCTGTGTCAATTAAAACACAGCCTCGTTTTTTTGTGCATTCACCCCAACTTCCTGATTCTCACTCCCCTACCCCGTCAGCCAGTCATCTCTACTCCATTCCTTATATTATTTTTAAAAAGAATAATTGGCAATTCAGAAAAAAGAGGAATTTTTGTAATATATCACCTATAACCTTTATGAAGTTCCTTTTAAAGATTTTCCTTGCATTCCTGGTATGCGCACAACTCATTGCCTGTACAAAAGAATACAGTAAAGAGGGCGGCAACCATGTTGTAATACCGCCTCCTGAACCGCCAGTTCCACCTAATGAGCCAGTGAAAACAGATACTGCAGTATATGTAGCCGGCTATTACAGCGTCTTCAGGGATGGCGTATTTACAGCCGTCAGCCTTGCAGTCATATGGCGCAACGGAGTACCCATCGTACTAACAGACAGCACACACCATGCCCGCGCACAGGATGTTGTTGCCGTTGGCGACGATCTCTATGCAGTAGGATTTGAATACACCGACGATCCCCTCATCCGCAAAGCCATGCTCTGGAAAAATGGCGTCCCCACCGCATTAAGCGATGGCAAAACCGACGCCGTAGCCTATTCTATCATAGTAGATGGCTCAGACGTATACATAGGCGGTTTCGCAAGAAAAGGCGACCGCCTGAACAAATCAGTCGCTACCCTTTGGAAAAACGGCGTAGCCCTCTCCCTCACAGATGGCCTCTATAATGCCTACATCTTCAGTATCACCAAACACGGCAGCGATATTTATTGCGGGGGCTCGGAATGGAATCGCTCCTCCATCGAAGTCGCCAAATACTGGAAGAATGGGGTCGCCGTATCACTCAGCGATGGCCTGTATAAAAATGTTATCTCCGGCATCATTGCAGACGGCAATGGCGTTTACGCTTCCGGCACTCAAACACCGATGAACACCCGGGAAACAAGACAAGCGCTGTTGTGGAACAACAAAACCCGTACAGCACTAACCGATGGAAAAACACATAACGCCAGCGCCAACGCCATTCTCCGCATTGGCACAGACTTTTATGTAGCCGGTATGGACGAAAGGTTTGCCGTTATCTGGAAAAACCAGGTACCCACCTACATCGCCGACAAAAGTTATTGGGCCAGTTATGCAGCTGATCTTTGCGTGTTTGGAAACGACTTCTACGCCGTTGGCAACATCGTACTGGATGACCCCAGCTATCCATTATACCCCGTTCTCTGGAAAAACAACCAGGAAACCCGCCTCGAAAACAATGGCGGAGGGGGTGAAGCCTTTAGCGTATTTGTAAGGGAAGAAAAGAAGTAAAAGATTGATAAATGACGCCGCCCGCAATAGCCGCAAACACTTTCACATGGCCGGCTTAGATGCTGCACTATATCATAACTAACCTCAAATGCAAAAACAAAGAAGGGTGAGCATATCAGGAAATGATACGCCCACCCTTCTTAAATAGCACTTCAATATTCAAATAGTATTACATAAGATCTTCAGCACACATGGTGTCAGTGCTTCTTTGCATTAGTTTTAGCACTGCTCCAGCGCCTGCAATATATCTGCAGCAATATCATCGATATACTCAAGACCTACAGACACCCTGATCAACCCCGGCGTAATACCTACAGCCAGCTGATCCGCTTCACTGAGTTTGGAATGGGTAGTAGAAGCAGGATGCGATGCAATGGTGCGGCTGTCTCCCAGGTTTGAAGTAAGCGTGATCATTTTCAGCGCATTCATAAAGGTTACGCCGGCATTCAAACCACCTTTTAATTCAAACGTGATCAAACCACCGCCACGGCTCATTTGCTTCTTCGCGATCTCGTATGCCGGGTGACTTGGCAGGAAAGGATATTTCACACCATTCAGCTTTGGATGGCCTTCCAGTTTCTTAGCCAATGCTTCAGCATTGTTGGAATGCCTTTCCATACGCACATCGAGCGTTTCAAGACTTTTGGTCAATACCCATGCATTGAATGGCGCCATAGAAGGACCGGTATTCCGGCAGAACAGGTAGATCTCGCGAACCAGTTCTTTTTTACCAACAACAATACCTCCCAATACACGCCCCTGGCCATCTATCCATTTGGTAGCGGAATGCACCACCAGGTCGGCGCCGAATGCTATAGGGCGTTGAAGATTAGGCGTAGCGAAACAGTTATCGACACAAAAGATGATGTTATGCTTTTTAGCCAGCTTACCCACCTTTTCCATATCAACGATATCCAGGCCGGGGTTGGTTGGCGTTTCAAGATAGATCAGTTTGGTATTGGGCTTTATCAGCGCCTCCCAGCTGTCTATATCGCTTGCTTCGCCATAGGAGTATTCAATGCCCCATTTAGGCATATACTTCGTCAGCAAAGTATGTGTAGAGCCGAATACAGAAGAACAGCTTAAGATATGATCCCCGCTTTGCAGGAAGGTCATAAACGTTCCAAAGATGGCCGCCATACCACTGGCGCAGGAGAACCCTGCTTCCGCGCCCTCCAGGGCACACATCTTATCGGTGAACTCCTGTACGGTAGGGTTACTGAAACGGGTATAGATGTTATGGTCGTTAACTTCATTAAAAGCATCACGCATATCCTCTGCACTGTCGAAACGGAAGCTGGAGGTCATAAACAAAGGCGTGCTGTGTTCGTTTTCATCAGTACGCTGTGTCTGAATACGGATAGCGTTGGTATTAGGATGCGGCATGTTGAGATTTTTGGGGCTATTGAGATCTATGTTTACACAGTTACAGGTTTACCATTCACATTTACCTGCCATTTGAGGTCACCTCCGGCGCGGCGTAATGTTTCGGCAACAGAACAGTATTTGTTCATAGACAGTTCTGCCGCACGATAGGCTTTGGTTTCATCGATGTTGCCGGTAAGGTCAAACACAACGGTTACGTCTTGCCAGAGCGAAGGTTCTTTGCCGGGTTCGCGTTCGCCGTCGATATGAATAGAGAAATCTGTTATTTCCTGCCTTTGTTTCTGAAGGATAGAAACAACGTCAACCGCGCTGCATCCTCCCAAACCTGCCAGCAATACCTGCATAGGTCTGAAACCATTGCCGGTACCGCCTTTCTCCACGGGAATATCCATGCGGAGCTGCTGGTTGTTGGTATCTGTTGCCGTAAAGCCATACTCCCCCTGTGTGCGGGATAATTCTATTAAAGCCATAGCAAAAAAATTTGTGGGGCAAAGATAGAACTAAACACCGCTGGTTCAGCATTTTTTGACCTAGGCTATTGTCACCTGCTTTTCGAGGTAAACATCCTGTATAGCCTGAAGTAACTGAGCCCCTTCGGCCAAAGGACGCTGAAACGCCTTCCGGCCCGATATCAGCCCCATACCGCCTGCTCTTTTGTTGATGACAGCCGTTGTTACCGCTTCTTTCAGATCGGACTCGCCTGAGGATGCACCGCCGGAATTGATCAGTCCCGCACGCCCGTTATAACAGTTGAGCACCTGGTAACGGCACAGATCAATAGGATGACCGGAAGCCAGTTGAGTATACATTCTTTCATCCAGTTTGCCGTAACTGCTGCCGCCCATGTTCAGCGCCTTGAAGCCACCGTTATTTTCAGGCAGCTTCTGCTTTATGATATCCGCTTTAATGGTCACTCCCAGGTGGTTAGCCTGGCCCGTAAGATCGGCAGACACATGATAATCCACGCCATCCTTTTTAAACGCGTTATTGCGGATATAACACCAGAGTATCGTTGCCATTCCAAGAGAATGCGCCTCCTCAAAAGCATGTGCCACTTCAACGATCTGCCGGTCCGATTCCGGTGAACCAAAATAAATGGTAGCGCCCACAGCTGTAGCGCCCATATTCCAGGCATCTCTTACAGAACCAAACATGATCTGGTCATATTTATTGGGATAGGTCAACAATTCGTTATGGTTGAGCTTTACGATCAGCGGAATTTTATGCGCATATTTCCTCGCCACAAACGACAAAGCACCAAAAGTGGTAGCTACAGCGTTACACCCGCCCTCGATAGCCAGCTTTACAATATTTTCGGGATCGAAATAAATGGGATTAGGTGCAAAAGAAGCGCCTGCACTATGTTCAATGCCCTGATCTACAGGCAGTATGGAAAGATAACCCGTACCCGCCAGCCTGCCGGTATTAAACAACGCACCAAGACTTTTCAGCGTAGGTATATTCCTGTCCGATATGCCGAACACCGTATCTACAAACTGGGGAGAGGGCAGTAATAACTGGTCTTTGGAAACTGTTGAGCAGTTATGCTCCAACAAGCTGGCTGCCTGATCGCCAAGCAACGCGGTAATTTTTTCAAAAGTCATAGTATAATATTTTCCTGCCATTGATTCCCGCAATAATCCTGCCTACCGGTAATTACAATAGTCCGCCCTTACAACAGCGGCCCGGTTCTGCCTGCCAATCCCTACCAGCCATTTCAACCTTATATGGTACCGTAGCAGGAAGTTTTACGTGTCAAGGTATCTATATTGCAGCTTTACAGTGCTGTCTTTACTTTCCTGTAAGCGTTGCTATCATACCCGAAGCGTTCTTATTGCCGGGATATACTTCCAGGGCCTTCCTATAATTGGCCAGGGCTTTTCGCTTGCGCCCTTTGCTTTTGTAACAGTCACCGATAAGTTCATAACAATAGGAAAGATCTTCCGGGCGCCCCTTTAATTCCAAAGCAGTTTCAAACACCCGGATAGCATCATCCAGCTTATTTCTGCGTTGTACGTATTTGCCGGTGCTTATCAGGTCGCCGATCTCAAAACCAAAATCATACAGGTCCTGCTCTTCAGCCTTCAGCATACGGTAATAATTCAATCCATCATCAACATTGGCCAGCACCCTGTCACGAATAGACAGGTAAACAGATCTACGCGGAACCGTAAAAGGTTTATGCTGTAAAGCATTCAGTATCGCCGTTTTTAAAGGCCATACTTTCATCTGCTGGTTGTTGGTCATCATAACAATGAGGGTACGGTCACGAACATGATAATAAAAAGCAGCCTCGTAATTACTATTGGAGCCCTGGTGCTGATGCCATACCACGGTATCTCCTTCGAATACGACTGTACCCAAACTGCTTTCTCCTCCCGGAAAATTCCGGCCCAGGGTTCTCAAAGAAGCCTCGTTAATTACTTTGCCCTGATGCAATGCCATTACCCATCTGTAAAGGTCTCCAATTGGCAGCCTTACCCAGCCTTTTACGCCGCCCTCGCGATACAGCACATTATGCCCTTCATTGTCGAAAGCCCTTGCCATACCCGCTGCATCAACCGGGTAATCCACAAGTGACTGCGTCATACCTGCCGGTTTGAAAAGATATTCCTGTATAAAATCCTGGTAACTTAGCCCGCTAACCTTTTCAATGATCCGTCGCTGCAACGATACATTGATGTTGTTGTAAATATAGACGGTACCGGGCGCTGCCGCCAATGCCTTCAGTGTGATCAGGCTACTATGTATTAAAGAATCGGTGCCATCTGCCGCCGGGCCGAGTACGGGAATGCCACTGGTATAATTGAGCAGGTGCGCCACCTTAACCTGGCCGGCCCAGGAAGGAAATTCAGGAAAGAACTTCGACAAACTATCCTCCAGCGATAACTTACCTTGCTCACAAAGCACCATGATAGCGGCCCCGTTAAATTCCTTGCTAACAGATCCTATGTCAAATTTAAACTCACGGGAGAGCGGCACCATCGTGGAAACATCGGCAAAGCCGAAAGAATGCAGATAAATATTATTCTGACAGACAACCATGATGTTGCCGTTAAAGATGCCACGCTTATAAGCAGTTTGCATAATAGAATCTACCAGTTTCATTTCCTGCTGGGCATAAGCAGCGATGGTAATACCCAGCCAAAAGCAAATTCCAAGGGCGAGTTGTTTCTTCATTAAAATCTATAGTTTGGTAACAGCGCAATCTCCTGCGCCTCATATACACGACAATATTAATATTATATTTTACCACGATACAAATAAATTGGAAGAGCGGTTTAACCGAAACAGCATCTCTTTAACTTCGCTGCATGAAAACAGCAAGCATCCATGAGTTGAAAAATGAATTAAACGCATTGCCGCCGGCAGAACTGATGGAATTATGTCTTCGTCTTGCCAAATTCAAAAAAGAGAACAAGGAGCTGCTCACCTTCCTGCTCTTTGAAGCGCATGACCTGCAAAGCTATATCGAAGGTGTTAAAGCCTATATGGATGAAGAATTTGCAACCTTGCCAGCCAGCCCCTATTTTCAGAAAAAGGCTTTACGCAAAACGCTGAAAGGTGTCAATAAACATATCAAATATGCAGCGGCAAAAGAAGCAGAAATAGAGCTGCTGCTTTACTTCTGTCATAAAATAAAGCAATCAGGCATCCGGCTTGAAAGTTATACTGTGCTCAATAACCTCTTCCAGCAACAGGTAAAGAAGATCAAAAAGGCGATAGACAGCCAGCACGAAGACCTGCAATACGACTACCTGAAGCAGCTGGAAAAGATCACAGATCTATAAGAGTTTAAGTAACCAACGAAAACCAAAGATGCATCAGCCTGCAATTACCTGATACAACTATTGGCATTCACGCTTTAAGCAGGCAGCATACAGCGCAACCGGAACGTTAATAATATCCGGAAATGGCCGGGCGCCTACATGGCTCATGACTATAGCCAACCACGCTACGGGACATCCCGGCAGGTCTATAAAAAATGAAGGCCGCATTTAGACAAATGCCGCCTTGCTATCAACACAAACAAAGAATGAGAAAGTTTATAATTATTTTCCCAGTAACCCGTCTATGGTAACTGCTGCATAATACAGCGCACCTAAAGTAGGACCACCGGCATATTGGATATAGTTATTATTGAAAATGTTGGAACCACCGATCTTGAGCGTTGTTTTGGAAGCAGGCACCCTTACAGTTACCTGGGCATCAACCGTATTTATGGCAGGCACCCTGCCTGTTACCAGCGGGCTCTCCCACAGGAAAGACTGCTGCCATTTATAAACGACACTGAAGCCTACGTTCTTAACGATCTCCCGGTTGCTAAAGCTGATATTGGCAGACCATTCCGGCGTATTAAAACCGGTTACGAAAATATCATCACTGCTGCCGGATTTCAGCTTATTAAAGCTGGTATTACCACCTATCGAGAACTTCTTATAGAAATTGTAAGCGGTACCTATCGCAAAACCATAGTTGGTGTACTTGTTCTTGGCGTTAGTGTACACACGATACCTGTCCTGTCCCTTGCTGGCGCCATTGTTACCATCGGCGCTGGCAGTAGTAGCATCCCTGTTCCTGTCGAGCATTGCTATCACGGCAGCATCGGAACCTACTGTTTCACCTTTAGGAACAAACACCTGCACCTGGCCAAGGAAGCCATCGTAGGTATTGGTATAAGCGTCTATATCGATAGAAAGCTTGTTATTCAGCAACACACTTTTATAACCTATTTCAAACGATTTAATTCTTTCAGGCCTTGCTTCCGGCAGGTTGGCCACCACCAGCAGGTTCCTGTTAGCCAGGGCTGCCGCATCGGTGGAGTTAGCTGTTTTTACTGCCGCATTGAAATTCGCTACAGAACTTTGTGTATAGCTGTTTTCCAGGTAGCCCAATCCTTTGTTGATATAAGACAGGCTTCCCACCCTCTTTACACGGCCGTTGTTCACATAAGATAACGCTTCGAACAAAGCCGGGAAACGATATCCCTGCTGATAAGTAACACGGAAGTTATGACGTTTGGCAGCTGTATATACCGCAGCAACACGCGGCGTAAACTTCCCTTTGAATTCGGGGTTGAGATCGTAACGCAGTGAAGCAAAGAGTTTCAGCTTTTCTTCCCAGAATGTTTTGGTAGCCTGTGCAAAGCCGCCATATTTTTTATACAATACGTTTTTACCAAAGCTACCATCGGCCAATGGCTTATTACGTTCTTCAATAGAACGGCTGAAATCAACGAAGTTGTTACCATCGGGTATTACCTCGTAGATTCGCGCATCACCGCCAACAAGCAGGTTCACCCATTTAACGGTATTGCTGAGATCCCACTGCCCTTCTATATGATACATGCGGCTTTTCTGGATCAGCGCAGAACCGCCTGTAACCGGTGCGTCGGGAATAAGACTTGACTTTATATCCCAGTTATTGATATGACGGATAACATTTAAGATAGAGTCGAAGCGGGCTGTACCAGGCTCTGCGCGGCCGGCGTCGGCGGCTGCCCTGGCGTACTTGTTGGCAGCTGCAAAATTTGCGGAGGTAAGCCCATTATTAGCTGTACCATAAGCATTCAACGCATTTTTGTATTTGGCGCCCCAGGCGCTGTTGCTGCCGCCGCTGAACAAATCCATGTTATCGGCAGTAGGTTTAACATTATAGGAATCACCTGTATTTTCAAGCGATATATAACCACGTACCAGGAAGTTATCGCCTTTCACTTCTACTTTATGGTTCTGAACGATCACATTATCCAGCTGCACTTTGTTACCTCTCTGGAACACACCGTCCATTTTACCAAACCGGTAGTTATAAGAGATCTCTACATGATCTGTAGGACGGAAGTGTAAGGCGCCATCGAATTTCAGGTTATCTACAGTTGGACTTACCAGGTCCTTTTCCCAATAGCCGGTACGGGCAACAGTTAAAGGAGGGGCAGACTGGTTGTCGACGGTAAGACCGGTAATGGAAACAGTATTGCTTCCTGCAAGTGCATCATCGCCATACTTATTCCAGCCGTCGAACACCGCATTATTATCACCGTTGAGTGAAGGATATAATGGGTTAGCGGTTTTAAGATTGTTGGGGTTCTGATCTTTGCGCGTATCGGACAGCCAATCGGTGCCTCTCATATAAGAAGCATTCAACTTAAAAGCAAACTTGTTATTAAACGCTTTTGCAAAACGGAGCGCCGTTTCGGTAAGGTTACTTAAATCGCGACCGGTACCACCAACATGGTTGATACCTGTTTTCTGATAGAAACTAAGCCCCTGATCGGTGAAAGGACTTTTAGTGATCAGGTTAGCCATACCGTTGATAGCGTTCATGCCATACAAGGCAGAAGCTGCACCAGGCGTGATCTCCACGCTTTGAATATCCAATTCGGTGGGTCCAATGGCATTACCCAGCGGCACACCAAGTGTTGCGGCCTGCATATCAACACCATCTACCAGCTGCATGAAACGAAAGTTGTTGGGGATATTAAAACCCCTGGTATTCGGCACCTTGAACGTAAGGCTTGAGGTGGTCATTTGTACACCTTTTACGGTTTCAAGCGCATCGTAGAAACTGGGAGCAGGGCTTTCCCTGATAGCCCTGATATCAAGCTTTTCAATGGCTACGGGTGATTTGAGAATACTTTCGGGTAAACGTGACGCAGTAACTACCACGTCGTTACCAAGATAGGTTTGTGTTACCAGCGCTACCTGCAGGTTAGAACTTAAGGAAGCAACAGTGAACTCCTGCGGTTGAAAACCCACAGAAGAAAAGATAAGCGTCAGCGGCAGTTTCAGTTTGGTTCTGATCTTAAACTCACCATCTTTACCTGAAACAGTACCGGCAACAGTTCCTTTAATTTGCACGCTTACATCGGCAAGCGGCTCTTTTTGCTCATTCGTTACTTTACCTGATATTTCTATCAGTGCATTACCCTGCGCAAAAGCGCCTGTAGCAAAAGCTATTTGCAGCAGCACCAGCAAGGCCAGTCTGCTTGTTTTTGTTTTTAAAAAGGAGGATGAGGACTGTTTCATAATTATTAGTGTGTAAAGTTAGTCTTTTAGTCCATTTTTTTAGTAGACTAAATAGGTATATTTTTTTATTTATTAAAAATCCGGTGTTTACCGGCTATCGCTACTCATTTAATTTGATTTAAAAAGCTTTCACCAGGATGCGAAGACTCCATATAATTACGAGGATACCTAAAAGAATATAAGACCATTTTTTAGGCAAACGTCCGGCAATACGCGCTGCAAGCGGTGCAGCCAGCAGGCCGCCGATGATGAGTGCAATGATCACCTGCCAATGACTTACTCCTATCAGAGAGAAGAAGGTAAGTGCGCTTGCGAGCGTTACAAAAAACTCTGTGAGGCTGATAGAACCTATTACATACTTGGGATTACGGCCACGGGAGATCAATGTAGTGGTTACAATAGGCCCCCATCCCCCACCGCCAAATGAATCGAGGAAACCTCCTGCTACCGCCAGGATGCGGTAGTTCCTGAATTTCTTTTTGAACTTGATTTTTCTGAAGGCAGTGAACATAATACGGACACCCAGGAAAAGTGTATACACCGCCATCACCGGTTTCAGGTAGTCGGCGTAGCTATCTCCATATTTGCTTAAGAGCCAGGCGCCGGCAACAGCACCTATCACACCGGGAACAACCAGCACCTTGAAGAGCTTTTTATTTACGTTCCCGAATTTGAAATGGCTGTATCCCGAAGCGCCGCTGGCAAACATCTCTGCAGTATGAATGCTGCTGCTGATAGCCGACAGGTTGATACCTGCCGATAAAAGAATAGTAGCGCTGGTTACGCCGTATCCCATACCAAGCGCGCCATCCACCAGCTGGGCAAGGAAACCGGCAAGCACAATCCAATGAAAGTTTTTGTCGAGCGTTCCGTACCAGGCAACTGTATTATCGGCCAGTTCACGAAGCGGGATATAGGAGAAGATAAAATGCCCTATCAGCATGAGGCCAAAGATGGCAGCGCTATAGGTAGCCACCTTTTTCCATTTTCTTTCACGCCTGGCGCCGGCATTTTCGATCAGCGGCCTGGTGATGGCGTTAAGCCTGTTCACCTTGTAGGTGAAGTCGCCGCTTAACTGATTACGGATCTCATGTAGGTTACGGATGGTTTCTTCAATGCTGCCGGGAATGGCTTCGTTCAGCACCTCTTTTAAACGTTTGGCTGCGGTAGGTGATTTACCATTGGTAGAGATGGCTATTTTCAGATCTCCTTTCTGCACAATAGAACCCAGGTAAAAATCGCAGAGCTCAGGCGTATCGGCTACATTCACCAGCAGTTTCCGGCCATTGGCCAGCACCCTTATATATTCGCTGGTTTCTTTGTCATTGATGGCTATCACCACAATATCCTTATCATCCAGGTCTGCCGGCGCAAAAGCCCGTTCATGAACGGTTATTAACGGGGAGGATGCAACCAGCCGGCTTACCTCTTCAGAAACCCTGGCGGCTACAATGGTTATTTTAACCGCCGGGGCATTGGCAAGCAATGCCGACAGTTTCTCGAGGCCTACGTTCCCGGCGCCTACCAGCAGCACATGCATCTGTTCCAGTTTCAGAAAAACCGGAAACAGAGTATTATGAACCTGTGCGGGTTCGCCACCTATGACACTTGTTATTGCAACCTCCTGCTCCATCTAGCTAATTATTTTTTCACGGATTACAAAATCACCGAACGTCTCTTTCTTTTTACGTTTACGGCTATACAAACTCAGCAATGAATCCAGTTCCTTCAGGATTGTTTCTTCATCGATACCTTCCTTATACTTGGTATTAAGCCTGGTACCTTCCCTGTCGCCGCCTATATGCAAGTTATAGTGTCCGTACGAAGTTCCAACGAAACCTATTTCAGCAATATAGGAACGGCCGCAACCATTGGGACAACCGGTCATACGAACGGTGATAGCGTCGTCGCCCAGTTTATATTTTTCGAGGAGCGGCTCTATTTTACCGATCAGGGTGGGAAGATAACGCTGTCCTTCTGCCAGCGCAAGCGGGCAGGTATTCATAGCCACGCAGGCGATGGCGTTCCTGCGCATAGAAGAAGCATTCTCCGTATGCTGCCTGATGCCATACCGTTCCAGGATCTCATTAATCACTGCTTTATCTTCTTCGAGAATATCTGATAGTATCAGTTTCTGGTTGGCGGTGAAACGGAAGTTTGCTTTCCTGGTTTTGGACACCTCCAGCAGCGCTGTTTTCAGTGGCAGAGTTTCGGTATCCATCACGCGGCCATTTTCAGCAAATACGGTGTAATACCATTTGCCTTCGTGGTTCTGCTGCCAGCCGAAATAATCCACACGTTCCGTAAATACATAAGGGCGGGGCGCTTCCAGTTCAAAGCCACAGCGTTTTTCCAGTTCTGCTTTGAATGCTTCTACGCCCATTTTATCAATGGTATATTTCAGGCGGGAGAACTTACGGTCGCTGCGGTTGCCGAAATCACGCTGGATAGTAATGATCTCGTAAGCCGCCTTCAGCACTTTTTCTTCAGTATCGCAGAAGCCCAGCATTGTGGCTAACCTGGGATAGGTATTGGCATTACCATGTGTTGCGCCCAGGCCACCGCCGGCTGCGATATTAAAACCTTTCAGTTCATTGTTCTCGATGATGGCAATAAGTGCAAGATCATTGGCGAAAACATCCACATCGTTATTAGGAGGTATCGCTATCGCCATTTTGAATTTACGGGGCAGATAACGATCCTGGTACAATGGATCTTCTTCTTCCTTTTTATTGGTCAGCGGCGCTTCGTCGAGCCATATTTCATAGTAGGCTCTTGTTTTGGGAAGGCCCAGCTGGCTTAGTTTATCGGCATAGGCAAACACCTGCTCGTGAACAGGCGACTGTTTGGGATGCGAAGAACAGATCACGTTCCTGTTTACATCGCCGCAGGCGGAGATGGAATCGAGGCCGGCAGTATGGAAGTCCTGCAATGTGGGCTTTACATGATTCTTGAGGATACCGTGCAACTGGATGGTTTGCCTGGTGGTTATTTTGATCACCCCTGTGGAATGTTGTCCGGCAATGTGGTGTAGTCCTTCCCATTGTTCGGCGGTGATAAAGCCGCCGGGTAAGCGCAGGCGGACCATGTAAGAATAAAGCCATTCCAGTTTTTTGGCGCTGCGTTCTTCCCGCCTGTCGCGGTCGTCCTGCTGGTACATGCCATGGAATTTCACGAGGGCCTGATCGTCTTCGTATAAAGCGCCGGTGAGCTGCTCCTGCAGGCTTTCCTTTAAGGTACCCCTGAGGCCGTCACTGGCCAGTTTTATTTTTTCTACAGGAGATAAATTCTGTTGTTCCTGACTCATAATCTTTAGTTGATGGTGGATGTTTTAGTATACATCTTTCAGATACCTTCCTTCGTTCTGTAATTGTTCGAGATATTCTTTTGCTTCTTCGGCCGATTTGTTGCCATGTGCGGTGATGATGCTAAGCAGGGCCTGCTCCACATCTACGCTCATAGGCGCTTTGGCGCCGCACACATACAGGTAGGCGCCGCTGTTCAGCCATTCCCAAAGTTCTTCAGACTCCTGGTACATGCGATGCTGTACATAGATCTTCTGCATCTGGTCGCGGGAGAACGCCAGGCTCACTTTGCTTAACACGCCTGTTTCCACAAAATTCTGGATCTCGGTCTGGTAAAGGAAGTCGGAAACAAAATGCTGTTCACCGAAGAAAAGCCAGTTACGTCCTGATGCGCCGGCGGCATCACGTTCGGCTATAAAAGAGCGGAAAGGCGCGATACCGGTTCCGGGGCCAATCATGATCACGTCTTTGTCTTCAGCAGGCAGGCGGAACAGGTTGTTGGGATGTATATAAAAATCGAGTGTGCTGTTTATTTCCAGTTGTGCAAGGAAATCGGAGCAAAGGCCGTATTTCTTTTCATCATTTACGGGAAAGCAAGTGCGCGATACGGTAAGATGAATTTCGCCGCTATGCGCCGAGGGTGCAGAAGCAATAGAGTACAGTCTTGGCACTGTTGGTTCCAGTATACCCACTACTTCTTCGAACTGGGTTGCATCTTTTACCGGGTAGATCTTCAGCAGATCCACAAGGTCGATGCGTGTAGCAGGGATCTCCTGGTTAACGATGGCGGCGTATTTCGCCACCACCCTTTCGGGCAGGTGAACAATGTTCAGTTTCTTTTGCAACAGTTCGCCCAGCTGGTAAGTGGTGTCTTTATACTGTACTTCATGAGCGGCCTGTAAGCCAGCCAGAGACAGGATAGTATCCACCCATTGCTTTTTATTGTGCGGAATCACACCTAATGCATCACCGGGCTGGTATTCCACGGTATCATCTGTTGCGATCTCTATATGATAAGTTTCTTTGGCGGAGCCGCGGTCGTTCAGGTTAACATTGGCCAGGATGGTTCCGGCATGTATTTTCTTATGACCTGTTTTTTTAGGCGCTGCTGCGGGGGCCGCTGCAGCTGCGCTGCCGGCGTTGGCTAAAACCTGCAATACCTGGTCGAACCACTGCTGTGCATCCTGTTCGTAGTCGGTATCACATTTCTGTAAGTCCAGCAGCCTGTTGCCGCCCAGTTTTTCGAGCTGTGTATCTACGTCTTCTGCGGCTTTACAAAACAGCGGGTAAGACGTATCGCCAAGGCCGAGGATACCAAACTTCAGTTGTTTGAGTTCGGGTGCCTGTTCAAACAAGTGGTCGTAAAATTTCTTAGCGGTAGCAGGCGGTTCGCCATCACCTTGTGTGCTGAGTACCGTAAAGAGATATTCTTCTTTTGCAAGATCGGTCAAGCGATATTGATCGAGGCCGGAGAGTTTTACGGCAATACCTTTCTTCTTGGCCACAGCGGCAAACTGGGTAGCCAGCTTTTTGGAGTTGCCGGTTTCCGTTCCGTAGGTAAGTGTGATCTTTTTTACCTGTGTTGCAGCTGGCGGCGCATCCAGTTCCTTTACAGGAACAGCTACCTGGCCTGCGCTTTGCGTGATACCAGCCAGGAAACCATTCATCCAGATCAATTCTTCCCTGGAAGCATTGCTGATCAACTCCCTGAACAATTTTAAATTAGGCTCTGCTAACATGGGCGGTAGGATTATACTTGTGATGAATAGGTGCTACGGGTTTGAAGTAAACATCTTTACTATTGCTGTTGGGCAACCATGCAAACTGCGCATGTAACGATACTACCCGGCCAATGACAACCAGTGAGGGAGAAACGAACGCGCTTCCTTTCAGTTTATCGGCATATTCATAAATGCCGCAGGTATGCACGTTTTGCAACGGCGTAGTGGCCTGTTCAATTACAGCCAACTGTACCTCGGGGGACACGCCATTACGGATAAGATTATTCACTACGTTTTCCAGTGTTTCGGAAGACATATAGAATACGAGGGTATCGGAGGTAGTTGCCAGGTCTTTCCAATAAGCATCCGAAACCACATCAGATTTATAAGCAGTTAAAAAACGTACGGCGGTAGCATATCCCCTGGCGGTAAGCGGCATACCTGCAAAGGCAGCTGCGCCAAGGGCGGCTGTGACACCGGGAATGATCTCATAAGGAATGCTATGCTCCTTCAACACTTCAAGTTCGTCGAGGATATTGGAGAAGATGGAGACGTCGCCGCCTTTCAGTCGTACAACCAGTTTACCTTCCAGCGCATAACGTACCATCAGGTCATTGATAGCTTCCTGTGGCGTAGAGGCGCCCCTGCGGCATTGTTTTCCAACATATACCACGGTTGCTTCCGGATTCATATACAGGCCGAGGATCTCATTACTCACCAGGCGGTCGGTAAGCACTACCTCTGCCTGTTGCAAAAACCGGATAGCTTTTGCTGTGATCAATTCAGGATCACCGGGCCCGGCCGCTGCCAGTATAACTTTTCCTTGTTTGCGAAGTGTTGACATTACCCGATAAATTTAATAGAATAAATAAGCAGTTAGTTTATCCCGGTCCCCAGTGAGACCGGGATAATAGTTTAGTATATTTTAATAAAGTCCTTCTACAGATAAATACCTTTCACCCGTATCGTAGTTAAAGGTGAGTACGGTGGCTCCTTCAGGTATTTCGGCAAGCTTCTGTGCTACGGCTGCCAGTGAAGCGCCTGTAGAGATACCAACGAAAATACCTTCTTCTTTCGCCAGGCGCTGTGCGTAAGCAAAAGCATCGTCTTTAGTCACTTTGATAACACCTTCCAGGATGCCTGTATTGAGGATGGAAGGAACGAAGCCTGCGCCAATACCTTGCAAAGGGTGCGGTCCGGGAGCGCCGCCGCTTAATACGGGAGACAGTTCCGGTTCAACCGCAAAAACCTTGAGGCCAGGAAATTTTTCTTTCAGCACTTCGGCCACGCCGGTGATATGACCGCCTGTGCCTACACCTGTGATAAGATAGTCGACACCATCGGGGAAGTCGGCAAGAATTTCCTGTGCTGTTGTTTTGCGGTGGATCTCAGTATTGGCTGCGTTATCGAACTGTTGTGGCACCCATGCGCCGGGAGTGGTTTCTTTCAGTTCCAGGGCTTTTTCGATAGCGCCTTTCATACCTTTTTCGCGTGGCGTTAAAACAAATTCTGCACCGTAGGCTGCCATGATCTTGCGGCGTTCAACGCTCATAGATTCAGGCATTACCAGTATAAGGCGATAACCTTTTACTGCGGCCACGAGTGCCAGGCCGATACCGGTGTTACCGGAAGTAGGTTCAATGATAACACTGTTTTTAGAAAGCAAACCTTTTTTCTCTGCATCTTCTATCATTGCCAGAGCGATCCTATCCTTGATGCTGTTGCCGGGATTGGTACGTTCGAGCTTAATCCAAACATTTGCCTTGTCGCCATACACGTTGTTGATCTTTACATGCGGCGTATTTCCTATTGTTTCCAGGATATTTTGTGCTTTCATTTTTTATTGATTTATATGACAAAATTTAAAGGTTCAGGAAAGGGGTTGTTGTCTTTTACTTTGATCTCGCTTTTGTGATATACCACAGAAGAAGAGGGAATACTATAGGTAAGGAAAACGTTACCACCGATAATGCTATCGCGGCCTATTACTGTTTCGCCTCCCAGGATAGTAGAGCCTGAGTAAATGATCACATTATCTTCCACTGTAGGATGCCTTTTGGCATTCGCATGCCCTTTAGTCACATTCAGTGCGCCGAGTGTTACGCCCTGATAGATCTTCACATTATTACCTATCACAGTGGTTTCGCCTATTACTACGCCGGTACCATGGTCAATAGAAAAAGCATGGCCGATGCGTGCGCCGGGGTGGATATCAATCCCGGTTTGGCTGTGTGCATGTTCTGTTAGCAGGCGTGGCAACACGGGCACCTTCAGCACGTGCAGCTGGTGTGCAAACCTGTAAACAGCGGTAGCGAAAAAGCCGGGGTAAGCTATCAGCACTTCTTCGATGGATTTGGCGGCCGGATCGGAATCAAGGATCGCCTGTGCATCTTTCTGCAATACATCATAGATAGCAGGCAGTTCAGCAAAGAAGTCCTCGGTTATCTTTTGGATGATCTTGGCTTCATGGATCACCTCCTGCAGGAAAGTTTGCAGGTGGCTTTGCAACAAACGGAATTCATTTTCAATTTCGAGACTGCCATGGAGCCGCTTTTTGCGGGTACCAAAGAGGAACTGGAACAACCTGTCGGCGAACTCAGCAGCCAGTTGTTTACTGGGAAAACCTGTAAAATTGGGCTGGCTCCGCTGCAACAAATCGTCTATTAATTGCTGATAACTACTCATGTATGATTTCTATTTAGTATTACTGGATCATGCAGGCCCCAACGGTCACATGACTTGTTTCGTCGATAAGTATGGCGCCACCGTTCACTCTCAGTTTTTCGTAAGCATCAAAGGCTACAGGTTTTGCAGTTTTGATGACCACTTTCACGATATCGTTCAGCACGGCCTGTTCGGGCGCCTGGTGTTGTTCAAGTGTGTTTACGTCGACCTTATAAGAAATTTCCTTTACAACACTTTTCACCAAAGTACTGTTCAGTTGCAGCAGGTACTTTCTGCCGGCAACCAATGGTTTGGAGTCCATCCAGCAGAGCAATACTTCCAGGTCTTGACCTACGGAAGGTAGGTCATCGCTTTTTACAATCACGTCTCCCCTGCTAACATCCACGTCATCGGCCAGGTGCAGGATAATGCTTTGCGGAGCAAAAGCTTCTTCTACCTGTTTGCCGCCGGTTTCGATAGCGCTGATGGTTGTAGAGGTTCCTGAGGGCAGAATGGTTACGGTATCACCTTTCTTATAAACACCGCTTACCAGTTTGCCGGCGTATCCGCGATAGTCGTGCAGCTCTTCTGTCTGCGGACGGATCACATACTGCACGGGGAAACGGGCATGGGTAAGGTTAATGTCTTTTTGCACCTGTACGTTTTCCAGTACCTTCAGTAATGAAGGCCCTTCGTACCAGCTGATGGCCGTAGATTTTTCTACGATATTATCTCCATTGAGGGCGCTGATAGGAATATAGGTGACCTGTTCCAGGCCAAGTGATTTTGCCATGGCGGCATAATCGATCACGATATTGTTAAACACATCCTGGGAGTGTTCTACGAGGTCCATTTTATTTATGGCCACCACTACATGGGGTAATTTCAGCAGTGACGCTATGATGGAGTGACGGCGTGTTTGTTCAACCACACCGGAGCGGGCATCGATCAAAATGATGATGAGATCCGAGTTAGAAGCACCGGTAACCATGTTACGGGTGTATTGGATATGACCCGGTGCATCGGCAATGATGAACTTGCGCTTAGGTGTAGAGAAATACTTATAGGCCACATCAATGGTGATACCCTGCTCGCGTTCTGCACGCAAACCGTCGGTTAGTAAAGCCAGGTCGATCTCACCTTCTTCCTTATTCTTACTCTGGCGTTCTATAGCCTCCAGCTGGTCGATCATAATACTTTTGCTATCGTATAACAAACGACCGATGAGGGTGCTTTTGCCATCATCTACGCTGCCTGCTGTTATGAAACGAAGTAAATCCATCTTTGTATGTTAAGTGTTGAGTGCTATTGTTAATTGCTTTCCATTAGAAGTAGCCGTTCTTTTTCCTGTCTTCCATAGCGGCTTCAGAAACTTTATCATCGATCCGGGTTTCACCGCGTTCGCTTGTTTTTGTAGCGATGATCTCCCTGATGATATCGTCGATAGAAGAAGCGCTGGATTCAACAGCAGCGGTACAGGTCATATCACCTACTGTTCTGTAGCGAACGGTTTTGGTAGATACTTTATCGCCGGGTTCCAGCTGGATAAATTCGGAGGTAGCTACCAACTGTCCTTCATGTTCCAGCACTTCCCGTTCATGGGCGAAGTAGATAGAAGGCAATGCTATTTTTTCGCGGCGGATATAATTCCAGATATCCAGTTCCGTCCAGTTACTGATAGGGAATACGCGTACGTTCTCGCCTTTGTTTATTCTTCCGTTATAAGTATTCCAGAGTTCGGGGCGTTGTAGTTTGGGGTCCCACTGACCAAACTCGTCGCGAACGGAGAAGATCCTTTCTTTTGCTCTTGCTTTTTCTTCATCTCTTCTGGCGCCGCCGATGCAGGCGTCGAAGCCAAACTCTTCGATGGTATCGAGTAAGGTGAAGGTCTGTAGTGCGTTACGGCTGGCGAATTTGCCTTTAGGCTCGGTAAGGCCTTTGGCTTTGATGGTATCACCTACCTGGCGCACCACCAGTTTTTCGTCAATAGAAGCAGCCAGTTCATCGCGGAAGCGAAGTGCTTCGGGGAAGTTGTGGCCTGTATCGATATGAACCAGGGGAAAAGGGAATTTCCCTGGCCGGAATGCTTTAAGAGCCAAATGAACCAGCGTAATAGAATCTTTTCCACCGCTGAATAACAAAGCTGGTTTTTCGAACTGACCAGCGACTTCACGCATGATATGAATCGCTTCGGACTCCAGGTGATCTAAATAGTCTAATTCATACATAATGCTCATTCATTTTTTGTGTTCAAGCTATAAATCATTTATACATCAGTATTTCCGGTACGGATGTGTTGCAACCTAATCCTATGATGCGGTATTCATCAGGCGTGAACGTGCAGTCCACATTCTTTTTTACTTGCATCTTCCCACCACCAGCGACCGGCGCGGAAATCTTCACCGGGTTTAATGGCTCTTGTACATGGTGCACAGCCAATGCTTACAAAACCACGGTCGTGTAAAGGATTATAGGGTATATTATATTGACGGATAAATGACTGAAGTTCGTCGGTAGACCAGTTAAGGAGCGGATGGTATTTGGCTATATTATTACTGCCGTCCCATTCAATGGCGGTCATATCGGTACGGTTGGGCGAATGTGCGGCACGGATACCGGTGATCCATACCTGCTTATCTTGTAAAGCCCTTTGCAGTGGTTCCACTTTACGAATGAAGCAGCATTGCTTCCTGTTTTCTACAGATTCGTAAAAGTTGTTGGGTCCTTTTGCTTCAATAAAATCCTGCAGAGAAGCAGCATCGGGATAGTACGGTGTGATAGGCTGTTTGTATCGTTCAAGGGTACTGCTCCAGGTAGAATATGTTTCGGGGAACATACGGCCTGTGTCGAGCGTAAATACGGTTATAGGTAACTGTTCGGTAAAAATGATGTGAGAAATGGCCTGGTCTTCCCAGCTGAAACTTGTAGAAAAGATAACGCCACCCGGGAAAGCATCCACAACATTCCGCAGTGCGGTGATGATGTCGGAGGTGTTGGTAGCGTGTTGTAGTAAATCGAGCGAATGCTCTTTAGTACTCGTTTGCATTGATAGTTCGTTGATAGTTAACAATAGAAGCCAGAATACATGCTGCGGAAATTATCTGCAACAACAACAGCAACACATGTATTTTTTCATCTTTTCCATCAACGAAAAATTGATTTCATTTTATTAAACCCCATCAACCTGGTAGACAAAAGTAGGATAGTTTTTGAAAATCCCTACCACTTTGGTGGATTATTTTTAGGGAACTTTACGAACAGTTGTTTGAAAACAGGCACAAAGCCAGGCCTGTCCTGTTGCGTTGTTGTACTTTCCCGGGTAATAAAACGGCTCCGGCGTATCATAAAAGATCCATTTCAACGGCAAACTGAAAGAAGAATGCCTGGCTCAGAAAAGAAGATTCCATTTTTTTTCTGCAATTTCCGGGAAGTAATTTCCAGCCGGAAGACTTTCATTTCCGGGCGTGCCGATACCGCCTGTTACCAGAGAGAAAATACATTTTTTTTCATAGGAATAGGTTGGTGAAAAAGCGCAGGTCATCAAACGGTTGCGGGAGTCATTTTCAAATGTTTTAACAGACATGCTGAAAAAAAATTTGTTGGAAAAATGAAATGTGCTCCTATCTTTGCTTCAGTTCTTTAAACAATTACTTATCAAGAAAGGCAGAGGGACATGGCCCGATGAAGCCTTGGCAACCCTCCTCTTAGTACATTACAGGGGCTTAATCTGTAAGAGAATAGATGGAGAAGGTGCCAATTCCACCCAGGTATATCAACTTAATTGTTGGTTATAACTGAGGAGAGATAAGTCAGATTCAAAGTTTGATTTACCTGCGGTTTCCGCTAAACATACTCAAGCCCATCTGACTTATCAGATGGGCTTTTTCTTTGTACCTGCTCCACTGCGCTTTCATCGAAAAAGAATGCGCGCTTCTTATTCGTGCTAAGTATTGCCAGCAAGAAATGTCTAAACAAAATCAATTATTCCATCTTTCCGCATCAGGCGATGCGGGAAAACAAAACTGTCTAAACATGAGCAATGCAACGCAACTGATTCACAGCATCCCGGTAGATCCACAAACAGGCGCTATATCTGTACCCATCTACCAAACATCAACATTTGTGCAGGAAGCACCTGGTGTAAACAAAGGTTACGACTATGCAAGGTCTAATAACCCTACACGTGCCACGCTGGAACAAATTATTGCACAACTGGAGAAGGGCCATACAGGCGTTGCATTTGGCAGCGGTCTGGCAGCTATCGATGCGGTTTTAAAATTATTACAGGCAGGCGATGAAATCATTGCTGTAGATGATATCTATGGCGGCGCCTTCCGGTTGTTTACACATATTTATGAGAAGTTTGGCATTAAAGTAACTTATGTAGATACTACCAAAGCGGAGAATGTATTTGACGCCGTTACTCCCAATACCAGGCTCATTTGGCTTGAAACGCCTACCAATCCTACATTAAAGATCTCCGATATTGCTGCTATCGCCAAAATAGCAAAAGCCAGCCGATGTTTATTGTGCGTGGATAACACTTTTGCTTCACCCGCCTTACAACAACCTCTCACGCTGGGAGCTGATATTGTAATTCATTCTGCTACCAAATACCTGGGCGGTCATAGCGATCTTATCGCAGGCCTGGTAGTAACACGTGAAAAAGAGCTGGGTGATAAGATCAAATTTATACAGAATGCAAGCGGCGCTATCCTGGCTCCTTTCGACAGCTGGCTGGTGATACGCGGCATCGAGACCTTACACCTGCGTGTAAAACAACATAGCGCCAATGCGCTGGCTGTAGCCAAATACCTGCAGCAACATCCATTAGTTGACAGTGTATATTATCCGGGTCTTGAAACACATCATAACCACGAGATCGCTAAACAGCAAAGCAAGGGCGGATTCGGCGGTGTGGTTTCTTTCAACCTGAAGAACGACACCGAAGAAGCGGCGATCAGTTTTGTAACACAAACCCAATACTTCAAGCTGGCCGAAAGCCTGGGCGGTGTAAAAAGCCTGCTCTGCCATCCGGCTAACATGACACATAAATCTATTCCTGCTGAAAAGCGCCGTTCTTCAGGCGTTAGCGACAGCCTGATACGTTTATCGGTAGGATTGGAAGAAGCAGAAGACTTACTGGCCGACCTGGAACAGGCATTTGAAAAAGTAGCCAGCAAGCAATTAAAGGCAACAAAAACAGTTTAAATCCTACATCATTTAAATTAATACTATGAGCGACCATCGTTTTGAAACGTTACAGCTGCATGCAGGACAGGAAATAGACCCTACCACCAAATCACGTGCGGTGCCTATTTACCAGACCAGTTCTTTTGGATTCGACAATGCGGAACATGCTGCCAATTTGTTTGGATTAAGGCAGTTTGGCAATATCTATACAAGGATCATGAATCCTACCACCGATGTTTTTGAAAAGCGTATTGCAGCGCTGGAAGGCGGTGTAGCTGCGCTGGCAACAGCATCGGGACAAGCGGCGCAGTTCCTGGCGTTAAGCAACATACTTCAGGCAGGAGACAACTTTGTAAGTACCTCTTACCTGTACGGCGGTACTTATAACCAATTCAAAGTTGCCTTTAAAAAACTGGGTATTGAAGCCCGTTTTGCTGAAGGTGACAGCGCTGAGAATTTCGCAAAGCTGATCGATAAAAACACCAAGGCTTTATACCTGGAAACAATAGGCAACCCACAGCTGAATGTACCCGATTTCGAGCGCATTGCAGCGCTGGCCAAAGAGTATGATCTGCCATTGATCGTAGACAACACCTTTGGTGCAGGCGGGTACCTGTTCCGTCCTTTGGAATGGGGTGCCAATATAGTTGTGGAATCTGCCACCAAATGGATTGGCGGTCATGGCAGCTCTATCGGCGGCGTTATCGTAGACGGAGGTAATTATAACTGGGGTAATGGTAAGTTTCCACAGTTCACCGAGCCTTCTGAAGGTTATCATGGCCTGAAGTTCTGGGACGTGTTTGGCGAAGGCAATCCTTTAGGCCTACCTAATATTGCATTCAGTATTAAAGCACGTGTGGAAGGTTTAAGAGATTACGGTCCTACGTTGAGCCCTTTCAATGCCTTCCTGTTATTACAGGGATTGGAGACTTTATCACTGCGCGTTGAAAGACATGTAGAGAATGCGCTGGCATTGGCGAAATGGCTGGAGGCGCATCCTGCAGTGGATTATGTATGGTATCCCGGCCTGGAAAGCAGCCCTTATCATACACTGGCGAAGAAATACCTGACCAATGGTTTCGGCGGTGTATTACAGGTAGGTATCAAAGGCGGCAAGGAAAAGGCCGCCCAGTTTATCGACAGCCTGAAGCTGGCAAGTCACCTTGCCAACGTAGGTGATGCCAAAACGCTGGTAATACATCCTGCCTCTACAACACACGAGCAGCTGAGCGAAGCGGAACAGGTTGCAAGTGGCGTATTACCCAACCAGGTAAGAGTAAGTGTAGGCATCGAGCATATTGAAGATATCAAGGCGGATTTCGAGCAGGCATTCCAGAAAGTGAATGCAGGCGCAGCAGCGGCTACAGCAAGCTAGTCACAAAGAATCGGCATTCAAAAGTGAAAACGGGAGAGAGCTACTGCCGTTTTTCACTTTTGAATGTTGTGTTATTATATAAACGAGTACAAGAAAAAACGAAGAAATTGAGCCAGGTATTTTCATCCGGGGAACCCTTTACGCTGGAGTCGGGCAAGGTATTACAGGGATTTCATTTATCCTATACCACTGCCGGCCGGTTAAATGAAGCGAAGGACAATGTAGTATGGATCTTTCATGCGCTAACAGCCAACAGCAACCCTATTGAATGGTGGCCGGGGTTGGTAGGGCCAGGTCATTTTTTTGATCCTGAGCGGTATTTTATCGTATGTGTAAACATGCCCGGCAGTTGTTATGGCAGTATATCGGCTCTCGACGAAAATGCTGCTACCGGCAAGCCTTATTATCATACTTTTCCCTTGTTCACCACCAGGGATATGATAAGAGCTTACCAGCATCTGAAAGCTGCGCTGGGCATCGATAAGATCAAAATAGGCATCGGAGGCTCTATGGGCGGGCAGCAGCTGCTTGAGTGGGCGATAGAAGAACCCAGCCTGTTTGAGTATATCATTCCCATTGCCACCAACGCCTTTCATTCGGCCTGGGGTATTGCCTTCAACACTTCACAGCGTTTATGCATAGCGTCTGATCCCAGCTGGAAGGAATCGCATCCTGCAGCGGGTTTAGAGGGAATGAAACTGGCGCGTTCGATAGCACTTCTCTCCTATCGTCATTACGATACTTACCAGAAAGCGCAGAGCGGTGTTACTGAAAATACTGCAGCATTACCGGTAGACGAGCAGGTATTTAAAGCCAGCACCTATCAGCAATACCAGGGCGATAAGCTGGCGAAACGTTTTACCGCTTTCAGCTATTACTTCCTCAGTAAGGCTATGGATACGCACAATGTAGGCAGGAACAGGGTTTCAGCAGAAGAGGCCCTGCAACGTATACAGGCGAAAACACTGG
This sequence comes from Filimonas effusa, assembly GCF_004118675.1. NCBI lineage: Bacteria > Pseudomonadati > Bacteroidota > Chitinophagia > Chitinophagales > Chitinophagaceae > Filimonas > Filimonas effusa. The sequence continues at coordinate 414,992 of NZ_SDHZ01000002.1, forward strand.
TCATAGGCATCAGTACCGATATTTTATTTCCTCCTGCAGAGCAGGAATTTATAGCACGGCATATACCCGGTGCACAGGTAGCCATCATAGATTCACTGTATGGTCATGATGGCTTTTTGCTGGAATACGATAATATCACCCGCTTACTCAACAATTTTATACAAACCCAGCCGGCAGGCATCACTACTGCGGCTTTAATCAATTCATAAATGGAAACACAGAAGCAATTAACGATAGGCCTTTTTGGATTTGGCGTAGTAGGAGAAGGTTTATATAAGGTATTACAGCAAACCCCTTCCCTGAAAGCAAGCATCAAAAAAGTATGTATCAAAAACCCTGGCAAAAAGCGCAATGCACCGGATAGTCTTTTTACAAGCGACAGGAATGAACTGTTATTCGATAAAGAGATCAATGTTATTGTAGAAGTGATCGATGATTCTGTTGCTGCTTTTGAAATTGTATCTACTGCATTCCAGCAGGGCAAAGCTGTGGTGAGCGCCAGTAAGAAAATGATCGCAGAACATTTACCCGAGATATTGAAATACCAGCAGGATACCGGTTTACCATTCCTGTGCGAAGCTGCCGCCTGCGCTTCTATACCTGTTATCCGCAACCTCGAAGAGTATTATGATAATGACCTGCTGCATGGCATCAAAGCCATCATCAATGGCTCAACCAACTTCATTCTTACCAAGATGTTTGAAGACAAGCTGGGTTACCAGGAAGCTTTATTGCTGGCGCAGCAGTTAGGCTTTGCCGAAAGCAACCCCAAACTGGACGTAGAGGGTTATGATGCGGTGAACAAATGGTCTATCCTGCTGAACCACGCTTATGGTATTGTGGAACATCCGGATAACCTGGTATTCACCGGTATTCAGAATGTGCAATCCGGCGATGCGGCAGTAGCAAAAGAAAAGAACTATGACATTAAGCTGGTAGCGCAGGCACAGAAGCTGGTAAGCGGCAAGGTGGCGGCTTATGTGATCCCCCAGTTTGTAAAACACGACGACCAGTTATCATTTGTAAAGAATGAATACAACGGTGTAGTAATAGAAAGCGGGTTTGCCGATAAACAATTCTTTTATGGCAAAGGCGCCGGCAGCTTTCCTACGGCATCGGCTGTACTGAGCGATATTTCTGCATTAAGGTATAACTACCGTTATGAGTATAAGAAACGTTACTATCATACACCCGGTGAGTTAACGCACGACTTTTATGTGAAGGCCTATGTTAGCTTCAGCAGTTTAAAAGATATTGTAAAAGAAGACTTCGAATGGATCGAGGAGTGGCACGGCGGACTGGAGAGAAGTTACCTGGTAGGTGTCATTCACTTCGAAAAGCTGGCTACACAACAATGGTGGAAGGCCCCAGGGGTATCTTTAATCCTGGCTCCGGACCCGGTTATAGAAAGCATAGAGTTACGCAATATCAAAAAACGTAGCTTAGAGCTGGCAGGAATAGGCAATTAGTAGAAATAATAGAAGAGGCTACACCCCTTTCAGGGGAGTAGCCTCAATAGGATAATGAACCAGGTCTTCGGATGTACTGGTTATTAGTATTCGTCTTCGTTGAACATGAAGTCTTCCTGGCTGGGATAATCAGGCCATATGTCTTCAATGCTTTCATACACTTCGCCCTCATCTTCCAGTTCCTGAAGATTTTCCACCACTTCAATAGGAGCGCCAGAACGAATAGCATAATCTATCAATTCATCTTTCGTAGCAGGCCAGGGCGCATCTTCCAAATAGCTGGCTAATTCTAGTGTCCAGAACATAGTAAAACTTTTTTAGTTTTATCTGGGAATATTGTTTTTAACAGGTCCGGCTTCGATTATCAGGAAAAGAAATCCGGAATTTCCGCAAAAGTAGCGGTTACATTGAAATAACCAAAAATGCCTTTCCACAGTGGTGCAAATAAATATCCAAAATCGGTTAAGTTTGTATTTCCCTGTCAAACCAGGTAGCCGGACACATGTTAAGAGCAACAAATATCAAGAAGCGTTACGATCAGTTACAGGTATTAAAAGGCGTTGATTTAATGGTAAATAGAGGCGAAATAGTCTCCATTATCGGTTCGTCGGGAGCCGGGAAAAGCACTTTGTTGCATATCCTGGGAACTTTAGATACTGCTGATGAGGGAGAGATCTATCTTGAAAATGAGCCGGTTTACCAGTTGAAGGGTAAAAAAATGGCAGCCTATCGCAATAAACACATGGGTTTTGTATTCCAGTTTCACCATTTACTGCCCGAATTCACTGCGCTGGAGAATGTATGCATACCCGGCTGGATTGCAGGCACCAGGCGCAAAGAGGTGGAGAAAAGGGCCAGCTACCTGCTCGAAACTTTAGGCCTGGGCCCCAGACTTCATAACAAACCACAGGCACTGAGTGGCGGTGAGCAGCAACGTGTAGCAGTAGCCCGTTCTCTTATTAACAATCCTGCCATCATATTTGCCGATGAGCCTACCGGCAACCTCGATAGCGTGAACGCAAAGGAACTGCATCATCTTTTTGTGCAATTACGTAACGAATTCAACCAGACCTTCCTTATTGTTACGCACAATGAAGAGCTTGCAGGCATGAGCGACCGCGTTTTGCATATGAGGGACGGGCTGATTGTATCGGAATAAACTACCAGGCAGCAGCTTGCATACAGCGGGACCCAATACCAGGCAACTGATTATAATCGTAACGGGATACTCAGGTACGGGGTATCCAGGGAATTTCTGCCACCTGAAATATGTGACCGGCATAACGGGCTAATACGAAGAGATAGTCGCTGAGGCGGTTAAGATATTTTATCACCAGCGGTTCTACCGGCATTTCCTGTTCGGTCATTGCCACACAGATACGTTCGGCGCGACGGCATACACAGCGGGCGATATGAGCCGTTGAAACGGCAACATGTCCGCCGGGGAGAATAAAATGTTTCATAGCAGGCAGCTCTTCCGTCATTCTGTCTATTTCGTTTTCGAGGAGGGCAATGTCTTCTTCTTTCAGATCGGGAATACTCATTTTCAGCTCTTTTTCAGGATCACAGGCAAGGGCCGCGCCTACTGTGAAAAGGCGGTCCTGGATCTCTTTCAGCATGGCGCTCAAATGAGGGTGATGCAGGTGATCGCTTACCAGTCCTATGTAAGAGTTGAGTTCATCGACAGTGCCATAGCTTTCTATACGAAGATGACTTTTAGGCACTTTTGTACCTCCGATCAGGGATGTTTTTCCTTTGTCACCGGTTTTGGTGTATATTTTAAAGGCCATATTTGTGTGTTGTAAGCGTGTATTAAAACACTAAATGTATCGAAAAACAGTTATACAGCCGGGTGAATCTGAAGGCAAAACATTAGTTTTACGGTCGCATTCGCTCCATTTACTCTCCTTTTTACAGCAGCAGGTGAACCATTGCGGTTCATTATTTCCTATCCTTTAAAAGATATTCCGATGAAGTATTTGAAGAAGCTTACCGGGCTGCTGGCGTTTCTTGTTGTATTACTCACCATGCCCCTGGGCCATGCGCTGATGATTGTAATGGAAAAAACACTGGGGCATACGCATGTGTTCACAGCTGCTTTTTTACTGGGTTTTGCCGGCCTGTTATTGTTGCTATGGGGTGCCAGGCTAAAAAAAGAAAACAGCGCCACCTTCGCCGGGTTATTTGCCGGTTTGTTCATATGGACCGGCTGGGTGGAATTTGGCTTCGTTTATTTTGCCCACCGCTATCATGTGGCTCCGCTGGTTGAAAACGGGGTGGTAGTAACCAAGCCGGAATATCTTATCATGCCTGCGTCTGCTGGTTTCCTCGTAGTAATAGTGTTGCACTATTTGTTCAGTACCCATACAGGCTGCCTGTTCTTCTGCTGGCTGCAAAAGCAGCTGCATATACCCGTACCAGTGCGCAAACAGCCTAAAGCCGGCAAAAACTTTTCCGTTATTACAGCAATGGAACTAATAGCCATCTTATGGACCTTTTACCTGCTCCTGCTATTTGTTTACGACCAGGCGTTTTTAGGCGACCGTCATGCCGTTACTTACCTCGTTGCATTTGGTTCGCTGTTATGGTCGGTATTGCTGATGCGCAACCTGGCGAGGATCAGGCAAATGGGCTATGCCATCCGTTATGCTATACCAACAGTGATCATTTTCTGGAATTTCGTTGAGATCCTGGGGCGGTGGAATATCTTAAATGAGATATGGGTAAAACCTTATGAATACTGGCTCGAAATGGTGTTGACGCTCGCGGTTTTTGTTGTATTGTTTGGCGTTTCGCTGTTAGAAAGGAAAAGAGTGGTGATAGCGGGCTTCCGAAGGCGGCTCTAAGGCGGCTTATCGGCGGCTATATAAAGCGTTCTTTTTTGCTGATACTTTCCTGGTTTTGTGAATTTGAGGGGAATGAAAATACGAAAGAAAACGCGGCTTTCTGTTTAAAAAATGGGAGCCGTGCCGGGGCCGGGAATAAGAAGAGGCTGTATCTACTTAATCGATACAGCCTCTTCAATATTTATCTATAGAGCTGAATATCAGTCTATTTCATCTTCAGTGTTTGATTAGTTCAGGCGATCACTTTCTATCAATCCGTCACGAAGCCTTACGATACGTTTGGCATACGCAGCAATATCTTCTTCGTGCGTTACCAGTACCACCGTATTACCTGCCTGCTGGATCTGACTGAACAGCTCCATCACTTCCACGGAAGTTTTGGAATCGAGGTTACCGGTAGGTTCATCGGCAAGTAAAAGAGAGGGATTGTTCACCAGCGCCCTGGCAATAGCCACCCGTTGGATCTGACCACCGCTCAGCTCATTTGATTTATGGTGACTGCGTGTTTCCAGTCCCACCTGTTTAAGCGCTTCCATAGCGCGTTCCAGGCGTTCTTTTTTTCCAACGCCGGCATAAATAAGAGGCAAGGCCACATTTTCTGCGGCGGTGAGCCTCGGCAGCAGGTTAAACTGCTGGAATACAAACCCTATTTCGCCATTACGTACGTTGGCAAGCTCATCGTCGGGCATTTTGCTCACATCTTTTCCATTCAACACATATTTTCCACCGGTGGGTGTATCGAGGCAGCCGAGGATATTCATGAGCGTACTTTTGCCGCTTCCGGATGGTCCCATCAATGCTACGTACTCATTTTGGTGGATATCGAGCGATACCCCTTTAAGCACGGGAATCGCCTGGGTACCCATGTAATAATTTTTCAGAATCTGCTCCAGATGGATAATGGAATTCATGGAATGAGCATATTTTAAATAATTATAATTTATTTCTTTATCACCTTAGGCACCTGGAAGAAGCCATTTTGCTGCTCCGGTGCATTTAACAGGGCCTGGTCTCTGCCTTCGCCTGCTGTAACCTTATCTTCGCGCCATACGTTAATAGCGTTACTCATATGTAACAAGGGTGGCACGCCAGTTGTATCTACCTCGTTCAGCTTATCAACGAAGGAGATCATACGCTGCAGGTCTGTTTTAATTTCTGCTCTTTCGGCCTCGTTAAACTGGAGCCTTGAAAGGTGTGCCAGCTGATCGAACACATTTTCTGTTATTTCCATATAAACAAAAATAGCAGAAAGCGCCATTCTTTTTACTAAAAATGGAACAGCGGTAAAAAGCGGTTTTTAGCGACAAAAAACGATCTTTATATTTTATAATAATGCTCAAACCTTGGAATGAAGTCGGACACCCATAACATTTACATAGTAGAGGATGATGAATTTTACGGCTCCATGCTGGAACACTACCTGTCATTAAACCCTGACTACCAGGTAAAGCGATTTAGTTCTGCCGCCGGTTTTCTCAAAAGTATTCATGAGAAGCCTGATGTGGTGACGCTGGACTATTCTTTACCCGACAGTACAGGCGATAAGTTATTGCAGCAGATCACGGAGGTAAGCCCTGATACGCGTGTGATCATGATATCGGGACAAAACGATATACAGGTGGCGGTAGACCTGATGAAGAAGGGCGCCTTTGCCTATATCGTCAAAAATGAGGAAACGAAAGACCGGTTATGGATGGTGCTGGAAACGCTGAGTTCACATTTTGCAATGCAGCAAAAGATAAAATCATTGCAGCATGAGGTGGCTAAGAAATACAATTTCAAGTCGATCATAGGCAACAGTGCAGCTATCCGTAAGGTTTTTGATCTTATCGAGAAAGCCAGCAACACCAATATAACGGTAAGTATAACGGGAGAAACGGGCACAGGTAAAGAGCTGGCGGCAAAATCCATTCACTTTAACTCGGCGCGAAAGGACAAGCCTTTTGTAGCGGTAAATATTGCGGCGATACCACGTGACCTGATTGAATCGGAGTTGTTTGGCCATGAAAAGGGATCATTCACCGGAGCAGTGGCGCGGCGGATCGGTAAGTTCGAGGAGGCCCATAAAGGCACCTTATTCCTCGATGAAATTGGCGAGCTGGATTTTAACCTGCAGGCCAAGCTGCTGCGGGTATTGCAGGAAAAAGAGTTATCGCGTATAGGCACCAACGAGGTTGTGGCGATCGATGTTCGCATTATCGTTGCCACGCATAAGAACCTGGCGCTGGAAGTTAAAAAAGGCAATTTCCGGGAAGACCTGTATTACCGGTTACTGGGGTTACCGGTGCATCTGCCTCCTTTAAGAGAACGCGACAGCGATGTACTGCTTATTGCGCGTCATTTTATAGAAGCTTTCTGTAAAGAGAACGGGCTTCCCGACAAGCAATTATCGGTAGAGGCAAAGAAGCTGCTGTTACAGCATCCTTATCCGGGTAATATCCGTCAGTTAAAGTCGATGGTAGAGTTGGCATGTGTCTTAAGTAATTCTAATGAAATTCTTCCGGAACATATAGAAGAAATACAAATGCCGGATGGTGTTAACGTTCCCGATGAAGGTCAGTTAACCTTAAAGCAGCATAATACACGTATCATACAACAATGTCTTGATGCTAATAATTTTGATGTTCTAAAAGTTGCACGTATATTAGACATTGGCAAATCTACCATCTATCGTATGATCAATAACGGAGAGCTGATCCTTTATAAGAATACGGCTAAAGTAAATTAGGCCTTGTTCCCTTTGAAAGCCATCCATTTGACAGAGGCGAGCGAAACAGCATATTTGGAATTCAAATCCTATGGCATTTTTTTTATGAATATCAACCTGCAGCAACAATTAAAAATCCTACTCAGCAGTAGTCTTAATATCAAGCTGGCATCGACGGGACTAAATTGTTCGGAGGAAGGCAACCCTGTTTCGTTTATGGCGAGTAAATCGTCCAATACCACGGAGGCAGGTTATCAGATGGAGCCCGAAGTGCGTATGTGGCTGAACATGCTGATATCGAGCATGCCCAAAGCAACACTTATTACAGACAGTGGCCGTTTTATACAACTTACCAACCAGCAGTTCTGTGATATCTTTCATCTATCAAAAACGCCGGAGCAACTGACAGGCTACAATACAGCAGATCTTGTAAACGATATTGCCGGCAATATTCACGACATACTGGGCTTTACCAGTAAAACGCTGGAGATCTATAATAACCGCCAGCCACTGGATAACGATGAAATTCATTTAAAAGACGGCCGCATTATTATGCGTGATCACAGGCCCCTATATCTTAAGGAGCAGTTCATTGGTCACTTATGGACATTTTCTGATGAAACCGAACGCATAAGAGGAGCCGACAGCATCAACAAACAACGTAATTTCTACGAGACCATCCTCGATAATATACCTGCAGACATAGCGGTGTTTTCATCTGATCACCGTTATCGTTTTGTAAATCCTGTAGGTGTTAAAGACCCTGTACTGCGCAAATGGCTGATAGGTAAAACGGATGCCGACTATTGTGTATTCCGCAACAAAAGCATGTCTATTGCCGAGGGCAGGCGGGCGCTTTTCAACCAGGTTGTTTCTACCGGAAAAGAGTATACCTGGGAAGAAAAGGTCGTTAACCGCAACAACGAAGACGAGTATCATTTACGGAAAATGAGTCCTGTATTCAATGAAGCCGGGGAGCTTGACATGCTCATCGGTTACGGGATAGACGTTACTGAACTCAAAAATATAGAACGCCAGGTGCAGCTGAGTGAAAAGAAGTATAAAGACCTTTTCAACTACAGCCAGGCAATTATATGTACGCATGACCTGGAAGGCAATTTACTGGAGGTTAACCCGATGCTTTGCCAGATGCTCGAAAAAAGCGAATCGGACCTGACGGGCAAAAATCTGCGCCAGTTTTTACCGGAGCAGGACCAGGGCATTTTCGACGATACCTATTTGCCTACCATTCAAAATAACAACAGGGCCAAAGGCCTGTTCCGCGTGATATCGGGCTCCGGGCGCAGCGTGTACCTGTTATACCAGAACTATAAAATGGTACCGGACAACCCTGATCAACAGCCCTATGTCATTGCATTTGCACAGGATGTAACCGACCGGATCAAAGCCGAAAAGCAACTGAAGGAAGCAAAAAAGTTAACAGAAGAAACGGCTAAGATCAAAGAGAAGTTTTTGGCGAACATGAGCCACGAAATCAGCAGTCCTATGCGCAGCATACAGGAGCTGGCCGGGGATATGCTGGTTGACGCTTCGTTAACGCAGGACCAGTTTCAATCGTTACAAAGTATTCACCGCTGGTCGGAACACATTCTGACAATCGTCAGCGACATACTTGACCTGGAGCAGGCTACCGAAGGCAACCTGGAACTGGAGGAAGTTAATTTCGACCTGGTAAAAGTAATCCAGTCTGCCATTGCGCCTTACCGTGAAATAGCAGCTTCCAAAAAGCTGGAACTTGTTTTCGACAATCACCTTACTTCGAGTTACAAGGTAGTGGGCGACCCGGCAAGGCTTACGCAGGTTGCAGATAATTTACTGAGCAACGCTATTAAGTTCACCCATACGGGGATCATTATCATAAGAGCCGACATAGAGAAGGAGACACCTAAAGCAGTGACGCTGCATTTATCGGTCAAGGATACAGGCATAGGCATAGCGGAAGATAAGCTGATAAAGATCTTTCAGCCTTTTGCACAGGCACATGAAAGCACCGACCGTAAATACCGCGGAACCGGGCTGGGACTAACACTTACCAAAAAACTGGTAGGCTTGCAACATGGCAGTATATGGGTTGAAAGCCAGCCACGAAAAGGCAGCACCTTTCATGTACAGATCACCTACCAGAAGCCGCTGGCTCCGGGCATACATAAGCCGGTTGCCATAACAAACAACACACCGGGCAACCTGGGAAAGCTGAAGATCCTGCTGGCAGAAGACAGCGAAATAAGCCAGCTGCTGGCACGCAGCGTATTGCAATACTGGGGATTTGAATCAAAGACCGCCTCCAATGGCGAAGAGGTCATCCAAATGCTGGAACAGGAAGATTTCGACCTGATATTAATGGATATACAAATGCCTAGGAAAAATGGCGTTGAGGCAACTATGGAGATCCGTAATATGAGCAATGAGCGTAAGCGTAATGTCCCGATCATTGCACTTACCGCTACAAGTATGAAGGGCGAAGAACAAAAATTCCTGTCCTCCGGCATGAATGATTATATTACTAAACCATTTAAGGAACAAGAATTGTATAATGTGATAAGCCGGGTGTACTATAGTGTTATCCGGGATTAATCATCGACTATGAGTGAGCAGAAGTTATATGATCTTACACTGGTGAACCAGGTGGCAAAAGGAAATGCCGTGTTCATCAAAAAGCTATGCGCCGCGTTTGTTACAGGCTCAAGGGAAGCTATGGATGAAATGAGCCATGCCATTGCAGCAGCAAACTGGCCCGAAGTAGGCCGCCTGGCGCATAAGGTAAAGTCTACCATCGACACGATGAATATTGTTGAAGCCAAAGTGCTGATAAGGGAAATAGAAGCGCTGGCAATACAGCAGCAGTCGCTGGAACAGGTGCCTGCATTATTAAGCAGGTTACAGGAAATGATCAACGCCGTATCGGCGCAATTAAACGCAGATTTTGATCTGAAGTTGCATTAGAGCATATATATATAAACAGGAAAGCCGCCCGAAATGAGCGGCTTTCCTGTTTATATTACTTACTGCATCAAAGAATACTGCTGTTGCTTCTATTTGCCTGATCTTTTGGCGAATTCTGCTTTCACTTTTTCAAGATGCGCAACAAAGTCTTTGGCAGTACCTTCATAACCATATTTATAGGTGCTGAGCGGTTCTTCTTTTAAATCGAGGAACATATACAGCGGCTGGGCATTGAAACCAAATTTCGTGATTTCATAGTCCAGGTTTCTATCACCTACATTGGTTATTTTCTTACCGTCTTTGTTGGTATACTTTTCTTCGTCTGGCAGTTCTACGGCATAGTGATCAACATAGAGGCTTATTAAAACGAAGTCTTCCTTCATTATTTTAAGCACTTCCGGATCGGACCATATGGAGTTTTCCATTTTACGGCAGTTAGCGCAGGAATGTCCTGTAAAGTCGAGCATTACAGGTTTATTCAACGCCCTTGCCGCTTCAAGTCCTTCCTGCAGATCAAAATAAGCTACGAGTCCGTAAGGCACATGCAGCTCATTCACCAGCTTCTGCGGCGGTTTAGCCGCTGAAGTAGCTGCTCCGGCACTATGGCTGCCTCCACCCGATCCTATTTTATACTGCAGTTGATTCAGATCGAAGTCCTGCGTAGTGGCAGGAGGCAGGATACCGCTCATTGCTTTCAGCGGAGCGCCCCACATACCGGGAACCAGGTACATCGCAAATGCAAAAGAGCTGATAGCGAGGAAAAGGCGTGGTACGCTTACATGAGGCATAGGGCTGTCGTGGGAGAAAGAGATCTTACCCAGCAGGTACATACCTAACAATACCGCCAATACGATCCAGAGGGCCAGGTAAACCTCCCTGTCGAGCAGGTGCCAGCCCTGGATGAGGTCGGCATTGGAAAGAAATTTCAGACCCAGCGCCAGTTCAATAAAGCCGAATACAATTTTCACGCTGTTAAGCCAGCCACCGCTTCTTGGCAGCGATTTGAGCATAGAAGGGAAAAGCGCGAACAGCGTAAACGGCATTGCCAAACCAATACTGAAGCCCAGCATACCAAGTATGGGCGCCAGTCCTATACCTTCTTTACTGGTTTGTGCCAGCAGCGACCCAACAAAGGGACCGGTACAGGAGAACGATACTATCACCAGCGTAAGCGCCATAAAGAAAGTGCCAATAAGGCCTCCCTTGCCGGCTTTGGCATCTGCCTTAGTGGCCCAGCTGCTGGGCAGGGTCAATTCAAAAGCGCCAAAGAACGAAATGGCAAAGACTATAAAAATAGCAAAGAACAGCAGGTTTGCTGTAAGGCTGGTTGAGATCTTATACAGAATATCCTGCCCGAATAACATGATCAGGATAAGCGTAGGAATAGTATAGATAAGGATAATAGACAGGGAATAAGTGGTAGCGCTGCGAATGGCGGCACCCCTGTTTTCACTTTTCTTCAGGAAGAAGCTAACAGTAACCGGAAGCAGCGGGAATACGCAGGGAGTGATAACCGCCGCAAGTCCTGCCAGCAGGCTCAGCAGAAAAGTGGTAAGCACTCCTCTCCCTTCGTCGCCGGTAGCAGCGGCACCCGCAGATGCTGCAGGAGCAGCAGGTAATACTTTTACAGAGAACGATTCACTGCCACTGGGAAATTCTTCGCCCTTGCGCGCCAGCCAGTCGAACGTGCCCCTGATAACAGCCGTATCTGTTGCTGCTACATGCAGCGGATATTGAAAGGTGACGCTATCGGTAAAGAAATGAAGCTCGGCTTCAAGTCCGGCATCTTTCACTACCTGCTGCTGCCCCTTCTCCACAGGCACGTCGCCTGAACGCACATACCTGGCAGTTTTAACAGAGTCGAAATGAATAGCGGAAACGAAGGCGTCGTCTTCGCTTTGTTTTTTAACGGAAAAAAGCTGGGTGCCTTTTTCTGCGATAGCCTTAACTGAGAGGGTTACCAGGCTATCGTTTGTGCGTTCGGCAGTAAAAGAAAACTGCACAGGCGCTTTATCCTGTGCAGCCGTCCTATTTAACATACCAACCGCAGCCAATAATACTACGATCGTTATTATTCTTTTCATTGTTGAGGGCTACGAACTAATTACAGTAACTTGATATCAAATGATTTAGTAGTAGGAGGTAAACACTGGCTATCATCGCATACCATATATTCTACAGTACCGGTGATATTGGTTTTTACTTTTCCTTTCAAGGTAATGGTTTGAACGAAGTCTACTTTTTCGCTGAAGTATTTTACATCAACGCCAAAGTTTTCATCGTGGTCTACCTTAAGCGTACCCACTTCTTTGGGAGAACCTGTAACTGTTACCAGCGGGTTCTTTTTGAAAGTGATCTTGGTTGGAATAGGACCTCCGTCTGGTGTAGACTGTGAATACAGGTGCCATGGTTTGGCAAAGACAGCACTGATCACCACTTCGTAAGTATTTCCTGTTTTCTTTTTAGCGGTAAAGGTCCATTTAACCGGATCTTTTACCTGCGCGTGTACGGTAGCTGAAACTGTCAACAGCAACGCCAATAACCAGACTAGTTTTTTCATTGTAAATCGTTTGATTCTAGATATAGATCTTTCTCTCTTTATAAGACGCACAAAAACGATGAACGACCTATATCGTATATGTTAATTTAATCCCAAAAGCCAAAACTGATTGGGGAAAGCAAAGTTACGGAATAGATAGAAGATAGCAGACAGCGCTTATTTCCAGTTATTATAAATGGAAAGCGCAGCGAGCGTCCAGAAGAAAATATTAGGCAGCCAGGTACGTCTTGGGTTAAGAAAAATATGCGAAGCAAGCGCTGCCCCGGGAACCATAGACAGCAAACCAGCTTCATAACCGGCATCTTTACTGATGAACATAGCCGGGATAAGCGCCAGCAACATAAAAAGTAAAACAGCCCACTCCTTCCGCACCTGTATCAGCATGCGGCTGGCATTAGCCCTCCAGGAATAGATTCCCGCCAGCAACACTACAGCAAGCGCTATAAGCGTAGCTACTACCGGGCGCAGATCGGGCGGAAGGCGGAACGGCGTTCCCCACTCAGGAATATAAAGCCAGATACTGTTAAGATCATTACGCAGGAATAGCACGAACAGCAGGAAATAAAAAGGTGTAAGTATGCCGATCAATAATATGAACCACTCGTTTAGCTGAAAAGGCCTTAAAATGGCGATAGCGACAAAACACACAAGGATAATGGTCATAGAAGGATGGTATAAAAGAACAGCCGTTCCTGCTATAAAACCAATATTATAAATAATAGACCGGGATTGGGAGGAACTCTTAAGTTGGGTCATTTTATGGAATAGCCAGATGATGAGACTATTACATAATAAAGCTGGCGTGATATGATTCCATTGCTCGAATAGCGAAGTGAACAGTACATAACACATGGCGGTAGTAAGCGCCTGCTTCTGCAACATCCGCAATTCATTGAGCATATAGTTCAAACGGAAAGCCTGCAGCAGTACAATAACATGGTAAAGCACCATAACAATCACATCCGGCAGTTCGGGCAGAGCAAACAGGAAAGGACTGAGCGCACCATTACCGTTCGCAGGTACTACCTGCGGCGGGTGCATGAAGAACGGCAGATGGAGCAGGATGCTGAGCATGATAACCCAAAAAACATTTGCTACAGACCGCTCGCGGAAGAGATTTACCACATTATATAGATGAATTAGAACTCCACTTTGGCAAAGCAAATATAGTTCCTGTATTCGCAGGGTACAATCATCTGGTAACTACTCACCTGTTTCGCAAAACGCGGCATAAAGCTATACCCCTTATCAAGGTTCTTGAAAGTTGGGCTTCTGTGAATCTGGCCATCGGCAGTAATGCTCTGATCATTCAGCAGAAGGTTCCTTTTTTCAAGCTGGTTAAACACGAAATGGATCTCGCTACCGGTACGCATGGTACCATAACCCAGGTAATTATCGCTATTGTCGTCGTATTGCGATTTGCGGATAATATTGGCCCATTCCATCGTTCCGGTGGTATCGAACGACATCACAGCTATATTATCAGCATAATAACGGGTTACCTGGAAGCCCCCGAAACCACCATAACGCCCCCAGGGATAGTAGTAATTATTAAACGGACTGCCCCAGGCGTAGTAGTTATAGGGAGAATAAAAAGGAGATCCCCATCCGCCATTCATATAGTCCCACCGGCTGTTGGGACCAGAGCGGGATGATGTATAAACCGACTCGGCAGCAATCGCAAAACCGCCATCTTTCCGCATAACTATGTTCTGAAGGAAAAAGTCGTTAAAGGCTGTTTTCACACTCCCGTCGCCTTTGGCTTCATTACGCAGCTCCTCGCTGAAGGTGGTATTGTTGTTGGCCAGGATAGAGGCGGAATTTTTATCCCAGAGACTGCAATAAAGGCCGTCAACATTCCCTCTTTTGCTTTTGCTATAGAAGGAAGTGAGCAGGTAATGTTTATTGACATTATCCACTTTCAGCCTGATATCGTCCATGAACAGGTTCATAAGGTCAATGGAGGCGAAACGGGCAGTATCGCTCACAGCAGGTTTAATAACCAGGTCGAGCCTGGTGATATTATCATTTTGTGAAGTTCCCGATGCACGGAGAAAAGCAAGATCTCCCTCATTATCGAGAACAAATTCGTTGAGAAAAGCGTTACGCTCATCCATAGCGATGCCCATGCGGCTCTTGCGGATCAATCCAAGTTTGCTGGTAAAGAGGCTGAGGGTAACAAGGTGAAGTTTGTCGTTTTTGGTGTTGATCTTTAACACGCCAATCTTCTCTTTGTCGTCGCTGTTAAGAATGGTATAGAGTTTTTTGGAGCTGGAATAGCTGATATCGGTTGTATCGAGCAGCAGTGGTTCGCCTACTATTTCGCCGTTACCGTCGAGTTTGGCCGCCATGCAGTAAACGATACTGCGACGCTGGTATTGGTAAAAAAGATAGGAAAAATCTTTATAGTAAATGAAGTCTACATTGATAGTACGGTCGGGCATGAAGTCAAGGGTATGCTTCTTCACTACCTTCATGTTGTTGTCGTAGGTAGTGATGGTATGATTGTCGCGATAGTTCTTATATATCAGAAAATGGTCATTCATTTTACCGATGACCTCAAAATTCAGGTTCCTGACATCTTCCCTGTCAGGTTCGGAATAGGATATTTTCTGAGCTATTGAACTACCTCCTGCCAGGAGCAAAAACGCCGCTACAATTAGACTTCTCATACCTATAATTTCAGCTAACAAATGTAAGGCTTACAAGGACACGATTTTTCATTATACATTTGTTAATATTTCAGAACACGAATTTTAATATTTTATTTGTGGGTAAGCAGTTAAATAAGGTTTCAGCAGCAGGTTTAGTGATAGCATTAGGGATCATTTATGGCGACATCGGAACCTCTCCATTATACGTATTAAACGCTATTATCAACGGTCGCGAGATTTCGGAAAAGCTAATACTGGGAGCATTATCCTGTATTATCTGGACGCTGACACTGCAAACCACCGTAAAGTACGTGATACTGACCTTAAAAGCCGATAACAAGGGCGAGGGTGGTATCTTCAGTTTATATGCGCTGGTACGGCGACAACGAAAATGGCTGGTAATCCCGGCCATGTTAGGAGGTGCAGCCCTGCTGGCCGATGGCATCATCACCCCTCCCATCACAGTCACCTCCGCCATTGAAGGCTTACGTACAATAAGCCAGTTCAAAGGCATTTCACAGCACACGATCGTATACATTGTCGTGGGCATATTTGCAGTATTCTTTTTCATGCAGCAATTCGGCACATCCGCCATAGGGAAGATGTTTGGCCCCATTATGTTCATCTGGTTTGCTACCATGGCATTGCTGGGTATAGCACACGTATCGGATGATGCCGCTATCGTAAAAGCGCTAAATCCTTATTACGCGATAGACCTGCTGGTTAATTATCCCAAAGGTTTCTGGTTATTGGGAGCCGTATTCTTATGTACTACGGGTGCTGAAGCGCTTTATTCCGACCTCGGGCATTGTGGCCGCGGTAACATAAGGGTTAGCTGGATCTATGTGAAAGCCTGCCTTATCCTGAACTACCTGGGCCAGGGCGCCTGGCTGCTGGCCAACTACGACCACGTAACGGTAAATGAAGCCGTTGCCCGTCAAATAAACAACCCGTTCTATGCCATCATGCCCGACTGGTTCAAAATACCCGGTATTATCATTGCCACCGCAGCTGCTATTATTGCCAGCCAGGCGTTGATAACAGGGTCTTTTACCCTCATATCTGAAGCAATGCGCCTGAACCTCTGGCCCAAATTAAAGGTCAATTACCCTACAGAGGAAAAAGGTCAGGCCTTTATTCCAGGTATCAATACCCTGCTGTTTATAGGTTGTACGGGCGTTGTTATCTTCTTTCAGAAATCATCGAATATGGAAGCCGCTTATGGGCTGGCCATTACCCTGTGTATGCTCAGCACCTCTATCCTGTTTGCTAATTATATGGTAAGCCGGCGCACACCTTCCGTGCTCATCTATCTGTACCTGGCAGTTTATTTTACAATAGAAATATCGTTCCTGATAGCCAACCTCGAGAAATTCCCGCACGGCGGTTTTGTAACGCTGGTAATTGGCGGCGGACTCTTTTTTGTCATGTACGTTTGGTTCCGTAGCCGCAGAATTAAAAACCGCTACGTCGAATTCGTCCGGCTCGAACATTACCTGCCCATGATCCAGGAACTGAGTAACGACAAAAGTGTTCCCAAGTATGCCACGCACCTGGTATATATGACCAGCGCCAACAACCCCAAGGAAATAGAACATAAGATCATTTATTCCATACTGAACAAAAAACCAAAACGGGCAGATATTTATTGGTTTGTACACGTAGACGTACTCGATGATCCCTATACCTGCGAGTACATTGTAGACCATATCATCCCCAACGACATTATACGCATAGAGTTCAGGCTGGGATTCCGGGTAGAACAAAAGATCAATCTCATGTTCCGGAAAGTAGTGGAAGAACTGGTAACGAACAAAGAAGTAAACATCACCAGCAGGTACGAAAGCCTCGAACGGAATAACGTAGTGGGCGACTTCCAGTTCATTGTGATGGAAAAATACCTGTCGGGCGACAACGAACTGCCATTTACAGAGAAGCTGATCATGAGGGTGCATTTCTGGCTGAAAGATATCAGCCTGACGGAAGAACGCGGTTTTGGATTGGACCCGAGTTTTGTAACAGTAGAAAAATTCCCGCTGATAATATCACCTACGCCAAGCATACCACTAAAGCGTATCTTCAACGAGTTTGAAGAGGAATTATAGGAGCTTACCTTCCCGGGCAAAATAATAAAGAGGTGCTACTGCTCGTGTAACAACACAGCAACAGCCTCTTTATTTCGTAAAGTATAGTCTATAGCCACCCGCACAAAATCGTTGAGTGAAATTTGGTTGATCGACGCCCAAAGCGCAGCCTCCTTATGAAGATAAGCGGGTATCCTGATATTAAAACTGCCTTTGTAAGACTTCTCAGGTTCTTTACCAAGCGCCTTACAAGTCTCTAAATAATCGGCTACCGCCGCTTTAAACGCCGCTTTAAGTTCCGCAACGTTCGTTCCCTCAAAAGTAACCAGGTCGTTGATGCCAACTATTCTGCCATGAAATACTTCGTCGGCAGAACTATAACGCACAGAACCATGATAACCGTTGTGTATTAAAGTATCAGTCATCGTTGATTAATTTTTTTTGTTTTAAATGCGCAATCAAATATTTGACTGCATATTCCTTCATGATATTTCCCGGGTGAGGCTTATGAAAACAGATCAGGCTTTTGTGCCGGTCAGCAAACTTTCGCCTCGACCCTCCCGTTTTCCCATTCGGTAATTCATAATACCCAAAATGATCAAGCAGCTTAACTGCTTCATCCCACTCGAAATCTTTTGGCTCCGACAGAAGCCTTTCCACCAACTTTTCAATCCTGCTCATCAGTTACACTGTTTGTTTGCCGAATACATATCCGATGGTTAACAATTATATATTGGCTATCAGGTGCAACTAATTTTCAGTCACAAATATACAAACTCCCCTGCAACTAAAAAACAGTTGCAATCTTTTTTCCCAAAATATTTTATATAGGAACGATCTGCTGCTTCTTGTTTTTCCTGATCTTTTCCGGAATGACCTGGAGTATGGTCTGCTTTAATACTTCTACCAGCTTCCGTTTCACAAAATCACGGTGAACAATTAAGCTAACCTCTCTAACAGGCGCCGGCTGCTTAAAACTGCGCAGATGTTTCAACTGGTTGGCAGTCATATCGGCAGTAGCCAGTTCTGGCAAAATGGTGATACCGTCGTTGATATCAACCATCCGCCGCAGGGTCTCCAGGCTGCCGGCCTCATATTCAAAATGGCTGGTTTTGCCTGCACGCCTTAATTCACACAGGTTGATGATCTGCGAACGAAAACAATGCCCTTCTTCCAGCAACCATAACTTATCAGGATCTATATCTTTAGGCAGCACATAGTTCTTACTGAACGCAGAATTATTTTTGGAAACGTAGACCAGCAATTCTTCATAAAAAAGAATGTTTTCTTTGATACCCTGCTCCTGGAGAGGCGTGACAAGAATACCGGCATCGATTTTCCCTTCACGTAATTTACTGATCATAAGCGCCGTCGTAAGCTCATTCACGATAAGCCGTACCTGGGGATACTTCTTGGTAAACGCAGGTACTACCAGTGGCAACAGGTAAGGCGCAATGGTAGGTATAATGCCCACCCGCAGCTCTCCGTTAACAATGCCCTTCTTTGCATCAAGCATCTCAAGCAGATCATTCCTGCCCGAAAGAATGCGGCGCGCCTGCTCAATGATCTCACGCCCCGCTTCCGTGGGTAATACCGGCTGTTTGCTCCTGTCGAAGATTTTCACACTTAGCTCTTCCTCCAGCTTATGGATCTGCATGCTTAAAGTCGGCTGGGTCACATAACAATGCTGGGCGGCTTCAGCAAAATGGCGATGCGTATCTACCGCTACAATATATTCCAACTGTGTAAACGTCATAGTATTTATCTATCAGGCCATAAAATTAATCGATTTGACTGATAAGTATAAAAATGCAACATTTGCTGAAGATAAACGTTGAACAACTGAAATCATTATAAACCGCTATGGCGGTATCACCGGTTCCGACGCCGATATAGGGCTCGGCAGATGGGAGTAGAGCACCCGGAGGACCGGAGTTGATGTATAGACAAGTAGTACATTAACTAGTTGGCTGACTGACAGATAACAGGAAATACCGGCAGCCGTCCTGTAATTTTCCCTGTTATCTGTCGATAGCCATTCTTTCCAAAAAAATATTACAACTGAACCTCCGAAAGTAACACATTGGTTCCCACCTGCAGCCGGTGTACCACCCCCGATTTCAATGCAAAGTTTTCATGTACATGTCCAACCGGAAAGTCGAAACAAACAGGATAGTCATATTCTTTAACCTGTTCCAGGATAATATCATATACCTGGCTGCCAAAAGGAATGGTGGTATCCTTCATATCAGAAAAGCTGCCAACGATAAGCCCCGCCAGGCGGCTAAGCTTACCGCTGCGTTTTAATTGCAGCCACATACGGTCTATATTATACAGGTATTCACCAACGTCCTCGATAAAAAGCAGATGCCCGCTGGTATCATAATCCGAAGCCGAACCAATAAGATGAGCAAGTAACGAAAGATTACCGCCAGTGAGTGGGCCAGAAGCCTCTCCTGGCCGGTTCATACTATGCGGAGTGGCGCTATACTGCATAGTACAGCCTGTTATAGCCTGGTAAATAGAATTAAGAAATACATCCTCCGCCCCGGTGCAGTCGTTAAAAGCGCCGGCCATGGGAGAATGCAGCGACGCTATTTGTTCTGTAGCAAAAAGATGAGCATGCAACAGGGTAATATCACTGTAACCAATGATCCATTTGGGCTGTTGCCTGAACTTTTCCCATTGCAGGCGATCTATAATGCGGCTCATGCCATACCCACCCCTGCCGCAAAGGATAGCCTGAACGCCGCTGTCATCCATCATCTGCTGCAAATCGGCAAGCCGGTCTTCATCCGTGCCGGAGAAATAATGAAATTGCTGCCCCGGCGTACTCCCCATCTTCACATGAAAACCCCATCGTCGCAAAGCAGCAATGCATTTCTCCATTTTTTCAAGCGCCATATAACCCGAGGGACAAACGATACCTATGGTATCGCCTTTTTTAAGTGCAGGAGGAACTAAAACCATCTTCAGACTATTTCAGCCAAAAGTATCTCATCCGCATGATATAGCCTACCATGGAAGATCACTTCACTTTGCCGGTTTTGCTCCTTTGTACCGCAGAAAGTACCCTGTTGGGATAATTGCTGATGATACCATCTACACCAAGCCCCATGATCCTCTGAATGTCCCCGTCACCGTCAACGGTCCATGGAATAAGACAGCTGTTTAACGCTGCTATACGCTGAACGGTTTCAGCCGTCACTAGCTTAAATTCAGGGCTGTATACGTCAGGTACAAAACCAAGTCGCTTAATATTATCCTCAACAGACGCAGCATTACCTACCAGGTACGAAAGAGCAAGCTCAGGATATTTCCTGTGCAGGTATTGAAGCGCCCTTACATCAAAAGACTGTATGAGCACCCTGTCTGAAAGATGCTTGTTTTCTATTTCCTTCACCACCAGGTCAGTAAATACTTCAGGCTCCGGGTGAAATACATTGTCACCTGCCAGCGACTTGATCTCGATATTATACTTAACAGGAGATAACTTCTTGGCAGCAACATAATTTTCTACGGAATCAAACACCTCAGACAACAATGGTTTATAGGCCGCCATTTTCTTCTGTTGCGCAAATTCAGGATTAGGCCTGCTACCCGCATCATAACGGCGCACACTGTCATAGCTCATCGTATAGATGTTGAACCCACGCTGGTTATCACGGGTAATGATGTCTTTACCCTCCGGAGTTCTTATCGCAAAGTTCATAAACTGATCATGAGACACCACCACCTTGCGGTCTTTGGATATTACACAGTCCAGCTCCAGGGTAGCCACCCCAAGCTTCACAGCATTGATAAAGGCAGGAACGGTATTACAGGGATATAAACCACAGCCCCCCTGGTGCGCCTGGATATCAAATTTACCGGCCGCTATATAACGGGGCTTAGATAAAGGTTGTAAAGCAAATGATGTATCTGCTGGTTTGGCAGCTACAGCTTCTTTCTCTCCCGTAAGCGTTAAACCCATTTCAGCCAGCGCCACATAAATACCCGTAACCTGCTGCGACGCACTCCTGAGGAATTTCACACCGCCCGAATACTCCACCATTTTAAAACTATCAACCCACAACCGCTCCAATGTGGTAGAACCAATAGCGGCGCTGATAACCAGCTCAGCATTTACAAGGCTTACCTCGGCAAACTGGGCAGGACTGCCAGCCGGGAAAATATACTTCCCCGCATATTGAGACAAAGATGTATCAGGAACCTGAGCCTGCACCTGCAGGCTTATAGCCAATAGAAAAAAAGCAAATAACTGTTTCATACAATTGAATATTTAAAAACCAAGTTTCAGTAACACACCAAAAGTGCCTCTGTTACCCGCAATATAAGTGGGCATGCCAATGGCATCACCGGTATTGCCTGCATCTATCAGGAACTTCTCATCAAAAATATTTTTACCAAATACGCTGATGTCGTATTGAAGTTTACCTTTTTGCCAGCTAAGCCCCAAAGTACCGTTAGCCACACCATACCCGTCCTGGCTCAGATCCTCCCTGTTATTATTATCGAAATAAACTTTCGATTTATAGGTATAGGAAGGACGGAAATAAAAATTCATCGTATTGCCGCGAAGCGGGAAGTTAAGATCAAGACCACCGGAGAAACTGTTCTTGGGAGTAAGACGGAAAGTATTACCTGCGTTCTCCTGCGCATTGCCTTTCTCATCTTTATCATTGAACTGGGCGTCTATATATCCCCAGTTACCAAAGATGCTGCTGTTCTTATAGAAATAATACTGTGCCGCCAGTTCTAATCCAAAACTATGCGCCTTACCGGCATCTCTGGAAACATAAGTAAGATTACCATTTACAAGCTCATAGGCATTTGACTGGAAATGACTCCAGTCATAATAATAGGCTGCTACATCATAAGAAAGCTTGTTATGCAGCAAACGGCCTTTGGCGCCAGCTTCATAACTCCACACAATTTCAGGCTGAAGGAAAGTAGTATCAGAAACAGTTACCATGATCACGCCAGGACGGCGGCCACGGGAAACAGAGGCATATACATTATTATTGGGCGCATAGTTGTAACCCAGCGCAAGACGCCCTACATACGACCAATATCCTTTCTCCACACTGATCTTACCATTGGTTGGCTTCCAAAGCAGGTTGGGATACTGCCCCATCAGAATGCCCAGTCCGCCCGGCTGTTGCGAAGGATCGGCCTGATAACCGCCCATTTGCTTTTCATAACTCCCCCTGATACCTCCTGTGATCGATAATTTCCTGCCCGGCTTGTAAGTGCCATCAGCAAAAAGTTCGTAAGCAGTATTCTTTCCATAGTCATGCGACCACTCTTCGTGATAGGTCTGAAGCGGCGCATTGGAGATAGCAGCTACCAACTGCCGTATCTGCGCAGGCAAAGCGGCAGAAGGAATGCCCGCCGCAGCAAGTATCGCCGATACATTAGGAAGATTGGTAGAATAATTAGGCACCCCATTCGTTAATACCGGCTTCGGAACAAAGATCATAGGCAGCAATGCATTTACCTGGACGCTCGAAAAACCAGCTCCCATAAGCTGCTGTCCCACAGCAGCACTGATGATAGGCATCGCAGCCACATAAAGCGCCTGCTCATTCACCCTTAACGGCAGATCGGTGTGTGCATTTTCATGAAAGAAGCTGCCACCGATAAAACCGGAGAAATTCCTTTTATTATCATAGTTCAGCCTTAACTCCTGGCTAAACTGTTTGCCTTTCGCAAGTTCATGTAAAAAGAGAATAGGCGACATCGTTCCGTCAGCATCAAACGCCTCATCAGAATCGTAACTACGGAAACCAGTGATAGACGAAAGGCCCAGCCTGTCTGAGAAATTATGATTCACCAGCAATGTAAGCGCCACCACATCCCGCTTGATATACAAAGAATCCCCCGCATCTAACCCCGCTTTTGTCCAGGCTTTCGTATCTCCGCCCGGAGGCGCGTACTGGCCACTCTTGAAGCTGGTGCCAGGATAATTATCATGCTGGTAGTTTACAATGAAGTCGGCAGTAGTATTAGGCCCCGCTTTAAACCGGGTGGTATTTCTTAAAGCAACAACATTCCTGCCGTTTAACCTTCCACCAGCTGCATTTTCAATAAATCCGTCGCGGTCATTGTAATAAAAAGCAAACCTGTTGGCCCACTTGTCGCCAATAGGCGTATTGATAAAACCATTGGCTATCTTCTGATTCCAGTTACCATACCCAAGTTGTATAGCGCCTGAAAGCTTATCTGTAGGTTTGTTCTGGATAAGGTTAACAGCACCAATCTGCGCACCTCGCCCAAACAGTGTTCCCTGCGGACCTTTTACAACCTCTACCCTTTCCATATCAAAAAGCTCGGCGACAGACCCGCGTGACCGCGACATGGAAACGCCGTCCTGGAATACCGATACACGGTTTTGCGTACGCGTATCACCTTCATCAGAAGTTATCCCCCTTATCACATAGCTGGGATTATTAGGGCTCTGCAATTGCATCTGAAAACCAGGAACCAGCTGCGTAAGCTCATCATACTGGCGCACACCCATTTTATCGAGCGTAGCACCGCTGATGGCCGATACCGCCACCGGAATATCTATACGGCTCTGTAAACGTTTTTGCGTTGTTACCGTTACCTCCTGCAAATCGGTAGCCGACATGGCTAAAGAGATGTTCACCACCTGCGGAGCAGATGACACCACTACTGCACGCGAAAAACTACTATAGCCCACAGGAGACACCTGCAAACGATAAGTTCCATAAGGAAGCTTGGAAAAAATAAACGCGCCGGCACTATCAGTTTGCGCAGACCATTTCTTCTTCTCGGTATTTACAAGTATTACTGTTACTGAAGGAACGGAAGCCTGAGCGGCAGAGCTAACAACACCTGAAACAGATCCGTTACTTTCTTGCGCAACCAGCCGGGAGAAAAACACCGGTACCAATAGCAGAAGTAATACAAGGGTTAAGTGTGAAGGCGTTTTAAACATGAGTGCTGAAATATTTGCGCTAAACTATTCGCACACTATTACGTCAGCATTAAATTAAAAAAACCTTTATGTGAAATTCTGATAGTAACATACCTTACATAAGGCACTATCGTTGGTTATCTCATCTCCTGCAAGCTGCTTCCCTGCATAGTTACAGTTAAGCTATGCCTGCTGCCACACTTCAACGCATAGTTGTTACGCTGATGCCCTACAGGAAAATCAAAACATACAGGATAATGATAGCCTTTTACCTTTTCATTGACAATGGCATAAAGGTCTTTGGGAAATTCATCCGCAGGTACAGGATCAGCCTTAACACTAAAACCACCTATAATAAGGCCTGCAAGCTGTTCCAACTTGCCGGTACGTTTCAAACTCCAGAACATACGGTCGATATTATACAAAGGCTCATGTACATCTTCGAGAAACAGTATCTTGTTGGCTACATAAAGATCTGAACGGGTATCCGATAAGTTCTCTAGCGTACGCAAATTGCCGCCCACCAGTTGCCCCACAGCTTTCCCCAAACGGTTATTCATGTTCGCAGCAACTTCATAACGCATCTTTTCACCTGAAAGCGCCTTTTGAATAGAAAGTATCGTCTTTACCTGCGTATCGTCAGCCTTACTCCAGTCATCAGGAAAACTGTTGCACATTTTGGAATGAATGGTCGCCACCTGGTGATTGCGGTTAATATGACAATGCAATAGCGTAACATCGCTGAAACCAATGATCCATTTAGGATGACGGCGAAGCCCCGAAAAATCAAGCTGATCGATGATCCTTACAATACCATACCCGCCCCGTGCACACAAAATCGCTTTTATATCCCTATCATCAAGCATTTCCTGGAAATCAAGAAGCCTTTCAGCATCAGATCCCCCCAGGCTGCCATCTTTCTTACCTATGGTACGCCCAACCTTTACCTTATATCCCCAGCCGGTGATCTGCTGAACAGCGCTCTGGATATCATTGAGCGTGATATAACCTGCCGGACTGGTAATACCAATAGTATCCCGCTTGGACAAATAAGGAGGAACAACCATCGGCACAGACCGCCTGGTGAGCGCCTTGGCCCCCAATACCCCCGGGATACCCGTAGCCGCGAGCAAAAGCCCGGTTTGCTGTAAAAAAGATTTCCTGTTCATTGGCTGAAATAACTAAAGTTAGCCATTAATCCTCAGCATTAAGCCCCGTAACACTAAACCCAATAGTAACTCCCCTGCCATCTACCATCTATTTTGTACTTTTGCAGTTCGAATTGTTTATAATGAATCAACCGAAGAGATACTTGATTACGGCAGCATTACCATATGCTAACGGATTAAAACATATAGGTCACCTGGCAGGAGCATACCTGCCGGCAGATATTTATGTACGTTACTTGAGAGCCCAAAAACGGGATGTAGTATTTGTTTGCGGCAGCGATGAGCATGGAACCGCCATCCCCATCCAGGCTATGAAAGAAGGAATTACCGCGCAGGGAATTATTGATAAGTACCATCCCGTTATTCAGCAGAATTTCGAGGACATGGGCATCAGCTTCGATATCTATCACAGAACCAGCGCTCCCATTCATCACGAAACAGCTCAGGAATTCTTCAAAGCTTTACATGATGCCGGAGAACTCGAAACAAAGGAAACAGAGCAATACTATGACGAAGAGGCCCAGACATTCCTGGCCGACCGTTATATCAAAGGCACCTGCCCCGTTTGCGCTAACCCCGGAGCTTATGGCGATCAATGCGAGAAATGCGGCACCTCCCTTAGCCCCGACGAACTCATCAACCCGGTAAGTACCTTAAGCGGCAAACAACCCGTAAAGAAAAAAACAACACACTGGTACCTCCCCCTGAACAGGCATGAAGAGTTCCTGCGTGAATGGATCTTAAAAGAACACAAAGACGACTGGCGCGCCAACGTTCTTGGCCAGTGTAAAAGCTGGATCGATGGCGGCCTGCAGCCCCGCGCCGTAACACGCGACCTCGACTGGGGTATCAAAGTACCGGTTGAAGGCGCCGAAGGCAAGGTCCTGTATGTCTGGTTCGACGCCCCTATCGGTTATATCAGCGCCACCAAACAATGGGCACTGGATCAGGGTAAAGACTGGACCCCATACTGGAACGACAAGGAAACCAAACTGGTTCACTTCATCGGGAAAGACAATATTGTATTCCATTGTATCATCTTCCCCGTAATGCTGAAACTGCATGGCAATATCCTGCCAGCTAACGTACCGGCCAACGAATTCATGAACTTGGAAGGCGATAAAATGAGCACCAGCCGCAACTGGAAGCTCGAAATGCAGGACTATATCAACGACTTCATCAGGCCTGAGAACGGAGGTTCACAAATGGCGGATGTATTACGCTATTACCTGACCACCATCGCACCCGAAAGCAAAGACAGCGAATTCACCTGGAAAGGATTTCAGGACGCCAATAACAGTGAACTGGTAAGCATCTTCGGCAACTTCGTCAACAGAACATTCGTGCTCATGCATAAGTTATCCGGCGGCAAAGTGCCTCCCTATCACAATGCCATAGCCGATGACGCCGATAAAAAACTGGGTGCAGACATCGCAGCAGCAAAAACAAACATCGAACGCCTGCTCGAAGAATACAAATTCCGCGATGCCCTGTTCGAAGTAATCGACCTGGCACGCAAAGGCAACAAATACATGCAGGACAAAGAACCCTGGATCGTTGCCAAAGGACTTGCAGAAAATCCGGAAAAGCAACAGCTGATAGACAACTGTTTACACCTGTGTTTACAATTAACAGCCAACCTGGCCATTTTCATTAACCCCTTCCTCCCCTTCACCGCCCACAAAATGCTGGGTATGATGAAAGTGGTGGAAAAAATGCTGGGTTGGGAAAATGCTGGCAGCCTCAAACTGCTGAGCGTAGGTTACACCCTCCGTGCCCCCGAATTATTATTCCGCAAAATAGAAGACGCAGAAATTACGGCTCAGGTAGATAAATTGAAAGCAGGCCTCGCTGCTGCAACAGAACAGGCCAAACAAAACGAAACAAACAATAAAGTGGAAACAACCAATACCCCGGCACCAGAAGCTCCTGTAAAACCTGAGATCCAATACGACGATTTTGCAAAGCTCGATCTTAAAGTAGGCACCATCGTAACAGCCGAAAAAGTTGAAAAAGCCGACAAACTATTAAAGCTGCAGGTCAACCTTGGCTTCGAAACCCGCACCATTGTGTCAGGTATCGCTTTACACTACAAACCCGAAGAAATCACCGGCAAACAGGTAGTAGTGGTTACCAACCTGGCCCCCCGCAAAATGCGCGGCATAGAAAGCCAGGGCATGATCCTGATGGCCGAAGACAATAACGGGAAACTGCACTTCGTAAATCCCGAAGAAAACATTAACCCCGGAGCAGGGGTAAGCTAAATAAAAAGGGGCTGACCAGGTAACGGTTAGCCCCTTTTTATCGGATCCCAGCCCCGCATCCCGGGAAAACCTGTCAGGTAAAATTTAGCCCCCCTCAAATATGCTATGGCCCCGCAATCATATACCACATGATCGTATACCACAAGCATAACCCCGCGATCAGTATACCATAAGTATACCATAACCGCTCTTGCATCGCACATACATCGCACTTGCATCGCACTTGCCTCCCTCTATCCCCGAGCACCTCCTTTTGCCCACCAGGCAAAACTTCCTCTCTCCCTCTGCTTCCTCTGCGCATCAGACAAACCTTCCTCTACCCCATGCTCCTTTTGCCCACCAGGCAAACCTTCCTCTCTACCCCTGCTCCCTCTGCGCATCAGACAAACCTTCCTCTACCCCATGCTCCTTTTGCCCACCAGGCAAACCTTCCTCTCTACCCCTGCTCCCTCTGCGCATCAGGCAAACCTTCCTCTCCCCCCCTGCTCCCTCTGCGCATCAGGCAAACCTTCCTCTCCCCCTGCTCCCTCTGCGCATCAGGCGCAACGTCTTCTTCCCCTTTCGCGCACAAGCACAACTTCTGCCCCCCTTTACACCAACATCAACATCCAGTTAAACATATCCCCCCATTATTATGTTACTATAACCTCGAGCAAATTCAACCCGCTTGAAAACAGCACATTTTTTGTTATCTTCGTTAAGATAGTTAGCTATGCAACTATTTAAGCGATCTGTTGACCACTCGAAAATCAAACGCACCGATGAAACCTGCCAGGTAACATCAGGCCTAAACTAGATTCTATGCTGATGAAACGTACCATTAAGAAAGTCGCCGTTTTAGGAAGCGGAGTCATGGGCTCCCGCATTGCATGCCATTTTGCCGGAACAGGCGTATCCGTACTGTTGCTGGATATCGTGCCAAAAGAAGCCGCAGCATCGGATAAACCATCCGAACGTAACAAAATCGTAAATGAAGCGTTGCAGGCAGCCATCAAAAGCAGCCCTTCCCCCGTTTACCATAACAACGTCATCAAAAACATTAAAACCGGCAACTTCGACGATAACCTGAAAGATATCGCCGGTTGCGACTGGGTAATAGAAGTAGTGGTGGAACGCCTCGACATAAAACGCCAACTCTACGAACGCATAGAACCATTGCGTACACCCGGCACACTCATCACCACCAACACTTCCGGCATCCCCATACATATGCTGGCCGAAGGAAGAAGCGACGACTTCAAACGCAATTTCTGTGGCACGCACTTCTTTAATCCACCACGCTATTTACGCCTGCTGGAAATTATACCCGCAGCCGGTACAGATCCCGCCGTGATAGATTTCCTCATGGAATACGGCGACCTGCACCTCGGGAAAACCACCGTCCTGGCCAAAGACACGCCTGCCTTTATTGCCAACCGCATCGGCGTATTTGGCATCATGAGCATCTTCAACAGCATGGAAAAGCTCGGCCTCACAATAGATGAAGTAGATGCGCTGACAGGCCCGCTCATTGGCCGCCCCAAATCAGCCACCTTCCGTACCGCCGACGTAGTAGGGATCGATACACTGGTAAATGTGGCCAAAGGTGTGGCAGCAAACTGCCCCGATGATGAAGCAAAAGCCGTTTTCGCCATCCCCGGCTGGCTCGAACAAATGGTGAATAACAAATGGCTCGGCGATAAAACAGGACAGGGTTTCTTCAAAAAAACAAAAGGCGCCGGCGGCGAAAAGGAAATACACGTCCTCGACCTCAAAACATTGGAATACGGCCCGCGTTCAAAACCAAAATTCGCAACGGTTGAAACGGCAAAACCAATAGAAGACCTGAAGCAACGGCTTAAAGCACTCGTAGCAGGCCAGGATAAAGCCGCAGAATTCCTGCGCCATTTCCACTACGCACTGTTCTCTTACATATCACACCGCGTCCCTGAGATCAGCGATGCCCCATACCGCATCGATGACGCCATGATGGCCGGCTTCGGCTGGGAAATAGGAGCCTTTGAAAGCTGGGACGTATTGGGAGTTGCAAAAACAACCGACGCCATGAAAGCCGCTGGTTACACAGTAGCGCCCTGGGTCGAAGAAATGCTGGCCGCAGGAAACGATCGCTTCTATAAAATAGCCGGCGGACAACGGTTATATTACGATCCAAACAAGAAAACATACGAGGGAACCGAAGGTGCAGCAGAACAGCCAACCCCCTTCATCGTACTCTCTAACTACAAAGACAAGATCATCTGGAAGAACAGCAACGCATATGTCTATGATATCGGCGACGGCGTGGCAGCCCTGCAATGGAATACCAAAATGAATACCATGGGCGGCGAAGTACTCGAAGCCATCAACAAAGCCGTAGGCATCGCAGAAGAACGCTTCAAAGGACTCGTGATCGCAAACGAAGGCGCCAACTTCAGCGCAGGAGCAAACGTAGGCATGATCTTCATGTACGCCGTAGAACAGGAATACGATGAACTGGATATGGCAATACGCCTTTTCCAAAGCACCATGATGCGCGTACGTTACTCGTCAGTACCGGTAGTAGTAGCCCCACACGGACTAACTTTAGGCGGCGGTTGCGAACTCAATTTGCACGCCGATAAAATTTGTTCGTCTGCTGAAACTTACATAGGTTTGGTAGAGTTAGGCGTAGGTCTGATTCCGGGTGGCGGCGGCACAAAAGAATTTGCGCTCAGAGCTGCCGATGAGCTCCACAACGAAGAGCCAGACACCAACACGCTGAAAAATCGCTTTCTAACTATTGCCACTGCCAAAGTAGCGACTTCTGCACACGAAGCTTATGAGATGGGTATCTTCCGTAAAGGGCACGACGAAATCGTCATGAACCCCGCACGAAGAATAGCCGAATCAAAACGCAGCGTACTTCAAATGCACGACAGTGGTTACACAACGCCCTTACAAAGAAAAGATATTAAAGTCCTCGGACGTTCCGCACTCGGAGCACTGTACGCCGGCATCAACGGAATGTGGAGAGCCAACTATGCAACAGACCACGATGCATTGGTTGCCCGCAAACTCGCCTACGTCATGTGTGGCGGAGATCTGAGCGAACCAACTTTTGTATCGGAACAATATTTACTCGACCTCGAAAGGGAAGCATTCCTCAGCCTCGCTGGCGAAAGAAAAACCCTCGAAAGACTACAAAGCGTTTTAAAAACCGGTAAACCGGTTCGCAACTAGCATATACATGAGAGAACAAACAAGAGGCCGTATCAATATACTGATACGGCCTCACTTATTTTTAGACAAAGTCTTCCTCCTCGCACTATTGCCTGGGAAGAAAATCCTCCCGCACCGGACTAAAAACATCTATCAGCATCCCCGCTTCCAAACAAACCACCCCATGCACTTCATTCGATGGAATGAAAAAAGCATCTCCGGCTTTCAACTGCTTTTTCTCACCCGCTATCTCCACCTCAAAAACACCACTGGCAATATGAGTTCCCTGCGAATGATGATGATGATGCAAACTGCCAACTGCTCCCTTTTCAAAAGCAACCTTCACCAGCATCAGGTGCGCATCATAAGCCATTATTTTGCGCGTTACACCCTCGCCCACCGGCTCCCAGGCAATGGCGCTGTCTTCTATAAATCGTTGAGAAGAGAACATATCATTACTGTTTGCTGCAAATAGACTATTTTTTCTTAGCCGTTGCCCACCTTTCTTCAATAAAATTCCAGTTCACCACATTCCACCATGCATTGATATAATCAGGCCTGCGATTCTGATACTTCAGATAATAAGCATGCTCCCACACATCAAGACCCAGTATAGGAAAACCTTTCAGTTCACTTACATCCATCAAAGGATTATCCTGGTTGGCAGTAGAGCCAACTACCAGCTTATTGTCTTTCCCTAATACAAGCCATGCCCAGCCACTTCCAAACCGCGATTTACCCGCATCTGTGAACTGGGTCGTAAATGCTTCAAAAGAACCAAAATCCTTTTCAATAGCTTGAGCCAGCTTGCCCGATGGCTTGGCGCCTGTAGACGCAGCCATTGACTTCCAGAACAACTCGTGGTTATAATGCCCGCCAGCGTTATTACGCATCTTGGTAGAATATTTCGAGATATTAGCCAGCAGCTGCTCAAGCGTAACTTTACTCGTATTTACATTTTCTGCTGCTACGGCTTCCCCCAGCGCTTTCGCATAAGCAGCACCATGTTTCG
The DNA here is from genome assembly GCF_004118675.1 of Filimonas effusa. Taxonomy (NCBI): domain Bacteria; kingdom Pseudomonadati; phylum Bacteroidota; class Chitinophagia; order Chitinophagales; family Chitinophagaceae; genus Filimonas; species Filimonas effusa. Next base: position 446,841 of record NZ_SDHZ01000002.1, read on the forward strand.
AATAATGCAGCTCCATTGTAGCAGCATCTATAACCGGCTCCAATGCATTATAAGCATAAGGCAAAGGCTGCTGCGTGTAAGGTGTTGCCAGAGGGGCAAACGGACTAAACTCTTTTGCAAAAGAAGAAAAGGCGGTAAACGACAATCCCGTTACCAGTCCCGCCTTGCCCGCTTTCTTGAGAAAATCCCTGCGGTTGGAATGATCCATAGTTTCCATACGATTATGATTAATTTGATTTTAAAGATACAAAAGATGGCACCCACGTCCACCGATAATAATGTTAAGCCTTTAACGCATCAATCCGCGTACCACAATGCTTTCGGTAACAGAAACGATTTTCACGGTAAGCCGGCACCGCTTCCATGCCTTTTTAACCGTACATCACAATAGCCGCCGCCCGCCACCTCCCACGGGTTAAATTTAGTAGACCAAATTCTCTAAACATGAAGAAAACCATGGCAATGGCAGCCCTAAGCCTCTTAGGTGCAGCACAATTGCACGCCCAGATCGATGCAGGACTATTCCGCTTCCCCGATGTCTCCCGATCACAAATCGTCTTTAGCTACGGCAACGACCTTTGGCTAATGCCCAAAGAAGGCGGACAAGCCATCAAATTAAGCTCCCCAAGTGGAAGCGAATACCTGCCCAAATTTTCACCCGACGGCAAATCCATTGCATTTACAGGCAACTACGACGGTAGCGAAGATGTTTATGTAATGCCCGTCACAGGTGGCATACCCCGCCGCTTAACGCAACATGGCGAAGACGACCGGGTTATCGACTGGACGCCCGACGGCAAAAACGTACTGTTCGCATCCGTTCGCGAAAGCGGCAAAGCCAGGTTCAACCAGTTTTATACCATAGCCGCCACAGGTGGCCCCGCAACAAAACTCCCGCTCCCCTATGCCGAATTCGGTAGCTATTCCCCCGATGGTCAGCAGCTCGCTGTAGTATTCCGCACACAGGCAGGCCGCAACTGGAAACGATACCGCGGCGGATGGAAAGCAGATATTCACCTCTTCAACCTCGCCACAAACGAATCTTCGAATATCTCCGCTAATGATATTGCCGGTGATGAATTCCCTATGTGGTCAGGCGCCTATATCTATTTTATCTCAGATCGCGGCAAAGACCTGCGTATGAACCTCTGGCGCTACAATACCACCACCAAAGCCACAGAACAACTCACCAGCTTTAAAGACGACGATATCCACTTCCCTTCAATGGGACCGGAAGACATTGTCTTTGAAGCGGGCGGAAAACTGTATCTCTACAACCTCGCTGCCCAAAAGCTCAAAGAAGTAAAAGTGCAGCTCCTTACCGACAATATCCCCTTAAAACCCAGACTCCAGCAAGTAGAAGACTATATTCAGCACGCCGACATTAGCCCCGATGGCAAACGCGTAATTATTGAAGCACGCGGCGACCTCTATTCACTCCCCGCCGAAAAAGGCTTCGTAAAAAACCTCACCAGCACATCCGGAGCCGCAGAACGCTACCCCGCCTGGTCACCCGACGGTAAAACCCTTGCCTACTGGAGCGATCAGTCTGGAGAATATGAACTCTACCTCAAAGACCTCACAAAAGAAACACCCGCCCGCAAACTAACCAGCTACGGCGCCGGGTACCGCTACGGCCTCACATGGTCTCCCGATAGTAAAAAGCTCGCCTTCATCGACAAAGCCATGCGCATTAAGATCTTCGATATAAATAACCTCCAGACAACAGAGGTCGATAAAGCAATCACCTATTTGCATGGCGATCTCGAAGGGTTTACCTGCAACTGGTCTCCCGATAGCCGCTGGCTGGCATTCAGCCGCGATCAGGCTAATTCACACCAGGCACTCTATCTCTTCAACTATACAGCAAAACAGCTCCACCAGGTGACCAGTGGCTTCTATAGCTGCTCCAATCCTGTCTTTGACCCGGAAGGTAAATACCTCTACTTCCAGACCAGCCAGTCCTTCAGACCATCCTACAGCGACATGGATAACTCGTTTATCTATGCCAATAGTACAGTCCTCGCAGCAGTGGCGCTGCAGAAAAAAACGCCCGCTCTCCTCGCCGCACAGAATGACAGCGTAACCATTAAGAAAGAAGACGACAGCAGCAAAGCAGATGATAAAAAAGAGGACGATAAGAAAGACGCAAAAAAAGACAAGGATAAAAAAGATAAGAAGCCCGAAGACAAGACCAAAGAAAAACCAGCCACCATCATCGACATAGAAGGCTTCGAAAGCAGGATAGTATTATTACCGGTACCGGCAGGCAACTATAAAACCCTCGCCGCTAATAAAGAAAAACTGCTCTTCATAAAGCAAACCAATACCGGTGCCGCATCCGGCCCGGGAACGCTCATGTACTACGACTTAAAGGAAAGGGAAACAAAAACAATAATAACTCCCGTTTCAGCTTATCTGCTATCCGCCAATGGACAGCAGGTGCTGGCAGTACATGGCAACAAATGGTCCGTCATCAAACCCGCCGAAAACCAGAAGATGGATAAACAGGTCCCCATACAGGAAATGAGAACCTGGATCAATCCACGGGAAGAATGGACACAACTCTTCAACGAAGCATGGCGCCTCGAACGCGATTACTTCTACGATCCACACATGCACGGCGTAGACTGGAACAAAATAAAAACGCAATACGAAAAAATCCTCGCAGGAGCCACTACCAGGGAAGACGTTAATATGGTCATAGGAGAAATGATCGGCGAACTCAACGCCTCCCACACCTACCAGGGCGGCGGCGACGGAGAGAAACCGTCATGGTCCTCTGTTGGCTACCTCGGTATTAACTGGCAACCCGAAGGACACTACTATAAAATAGGCAAAATCATACGCGCAGGCGTGTGGGATGCAGAAATACGCTCTCCACTCGACAATCCAGCGCTTAACATAAAAGAAGGCGATTTTATTCTTTCCGTTAATGGTCTTCCCATTACCACTGAGCAGGAGCCTTTCGCTGCTTTCCAGGAACTGGCTGGTGAAACAGTAGAACTCCTCGTAAACAGCAAACCTACATTCGAAGGAGCAAGAACCATTATTGTGAAAACAATAGGAAACGAATACAGACTTCGCCACCTTGCCTGGATCGAAGAAAACCGTAAACGCGTAGACGAAGCTACCAACGGTGAAGCAGGTTACATCTATGTCCCCTCTACAGGCGTTGACGGACAAAACGAACTGATCCGCCAATACAGCGCCCAATGGAATAAAAAATCACTGATCATCGACGAACGCTTCAACAACGGCGGACAGATCCCCGATCGCTTTATCGAACTATTGAACCGCGCCCCGCTTGCCTTCTGGGCCATCCGCGATGGAGAACGCTTCTCATGGCCGCCCAACGCCAACTTCGGCCCTAAAGTAATGCTCATCAACGGCTGGAGCGGTTCCGGTGGCGACGCCTTCCCCGACTACTTCCGTAAAAGAGGCCTCGGCCCCCTTATCGGTAGCAGAACATGGGGTGGATTAATAGGCATTAGCGGCGCCCCCGAACTCATCGATGGCGGAGGACTCACTGCCCCTTCATTCCGTATGTATAATCCCGATGGCACTTGGTTTAAAGAAGGCCACGGAGTGGAACCCGATATCGCGGTAGACGAAAACCTCGGCCAAATGGCAAAAGGAACCGATCCGCAACTCGAACAAGCCATCACAACCATCAAAAAACTACTACAGGAAAAAAGCTTCCAGGAGCCTAAACAACCTCCATACGAAGTACGATAACTTACCCGCGGAAACCACATCAGGTTCCTCCAAATAAAAACAGGGCCGTCCCAAAGTAAGGGGCGGCCCTGTTTTCTATCCGTTGAAAACGCCGCTCCGCATAAACAAACCGGCAACCTTCGCTGTCACAATGTCAATAAACTAAAAAAATTAGCCAGGGCCGCCTATAAGCCGTCTTAAAGCCGCACTAAAGCCCCTGATGAACCATCTTAAAAATACGCCGCAATGTCCGGATGCTAAAAAACTTACCCCAGGCTGGTTACGGCAGCAGCAACATCGTCATCGTACGCGGACCATGCGCCCCCAACACCAGCGACTGCTCTATATCCGCCGTTTTAGACGGGCCGGCAATGAAAGCCCCGAAACCATACTGCACAGGAAACCTCTCAGCAATCCGCACATAAGCATCATGCATCGTTGCCACCAGCTGCTGTTTGGATAACAGCATAATCAGATGCTCCGCAATAAAAGGAGCAGCCCTTTGCCCCATAGACTGCTCAGTAACCCAAACAGCCCCATTTTCACACACTCCAAAATTACCTTCCATCACCATTACCCCAACATCCTCCAGCGTATGAGGATCTGCCGAAAGCCAGTCTGTTTCAGCTACAACAGCCAGTTGCGGTACAGTGGTTATTTTACGCGGAAACGCTGCAAAATCTGTTTGCAGAATAGCAATAATTTCTGCTATATCATTTACCTCACGCAACGAGCCGCCAATCCCACGGAACGTCTGGATATATTTATCCGCATCCGCCGCCTGTTTACCAACAAATCCCTGTACATCAGGCAATGCAGTAGCAGCAGGCTGATTCTTGCGCAACGTGCTTAATATTTTTTCCCTGGCATTCATGACTTCCTGTTTTTTTGATACCACTCTTTAAAAGATTCCTTGGGAGGAACCGGCATCTCCCGCTGGTTATACCACGGATTGAACTTGTTATTCACCAGCCCCGGCACCGCACGCATCGCAATCCTCCCCATTTTACCCGCAATCTTATACATCCCCGGATTCGCTAACGTAACAGCCATCGCCTTCATCGCAGCCGTTTTGGCCCTGGGCGTAAACCCTTCTTTCACCAATACCTGGCGCCATTGATAAAGCTGGTTATGAATATCTATTTTAACAGGACATACATTCGAACACGACCCGCAAAGGGTAGAAGCAAATGGCAGATCGGCATTGGCACGCATATCAAAATTAGGAGCCAGTATAGAACCAATAGGCCCCGCCACCGCATTGTGATAACTATGCCCCCCGCTGCGACGGTAAACCGGGCAGGTATTCATACAGGCCCCGCAACGGATACACTTCAATGCATTACGGAACGACTCCTTCCCCAGGTGTGCACTCCGCCCGTTATCCACCAGCACAATATGCATCTCCTGCCCCTTGCGCGGTTTTGCAAAATGACTCGAATAAGTAGTGATAGGCTGCCCCGTAGCACTCCGCGTAAGCAAACGCAGGAATACCCCAAGATGTTTACGCTGCGGTATCAGCTTCTCTATCCCCATACACGCAATATGTACATCAGAAAGATGAGCCCCCATATCGGCATTCCCTTCATTCGTGCATACCACAAACTCTCCCGTTTCAGCAACGGCAAAGTTCACTCCGGTAAGCGCCACCTTGCGCTCCAGGAAATTCTTACGCAAACTCAATCGCGCCGCATGTGTAAGAAATTGCGGATCGGCATTGCCTTTCGGCGTACCAAGATGCTCATGAAATAACTCCCCTATCTCTTCTTTTTTCCAGTGTATACAAGGCAATACTATATGACTCGGAGGCTCTTTGGCAAGCTGCACAATACGCTCCCCCAGATCTGTATCTACTACATCAACCCCGTTATCCGCAAGATAATGATTGAGATGACACTCCTCCGTCAGCATCGATTTACTCTTCACGATCTGCGTTATACCATGCTGCTTCAGAATACTATGAACAATACGGTTATGCTCATCGCCGTCAGCAGCCCAATGAACAACAATACCGTTTTCACGCGCCTTCTGCTCAAACTGTAACAGGTATTCCGATAAATTGGAAAGTACATTATGCTTTATAAGCGAAGCCGTTTCCCTCAACTGCTCCCACTCCGGTAACAACCAGGCAGCCTTGTCGCGCTTCTGGCGTATCCACCATAAAGTTTCATCATGCCAGTTCACACGGGCCTCATCAGCATTGAACTTTTCAGCTAAATCGGGATGGTCTTTAATTCGCTGGTTCATCGATCACGCTATTTAAGATTTCAGCAATATGGATCACTTTAACAGCACTCCCTTTCCTGCGCAGTATCCCCTCCATATGCATCAGGCAACTCATGTCTGCCCCCGCAATATAAGCTACACCCTGCTGCTCGTGGTCTGCTACACGGTCTTTGCCCATCTTCACAGAAACGGCTTCCTCTGTAACACAGAAAGTGCCGCCAAAACCACAGCATTCATCTTTCCGGTTCAACGCTACCAGCTCAAGCCCCTCAACCAACTTCAGCAGTTGAACAGGTTTCGAAAAAGGCGCAGCTACCAGTTCTGTCATCTGCGACATCATAAGCCCTCGCTGACCATGACAGCTCTGGTGTAATCCTACTCTATAAGGAAAACGCGCCTCCAGTTGCTCCACCTTCAGCACATCAGTAAGAAATTCGGAAAGCTCATAGATCCTGCTCCTGATCTGGCTGGCCGCATGCTCATCCCTGGCAGAATGTAAATGATCCTTCACATGCAGCGTGCAACTGCCCGATGGGCAAACAATATAATCGAATGAAGCAAAATCCTTTACAAAATTTTCATTACAACCCGCACCAAGATGTTCATATCCCGAATTTGCCATAGGCTGGCCACAGCAGGTCTGCTGCATCGGGAAAAAAACCTCGCACCCCAGCTTCTCCAGTAACTGCAGCGTAGCAATCCCTACCTGCGGATAAAACTGGTCAACATAACATGGTATAAAAAGCCCTACTCTCGTCATACGCTTTGCTGTGTAACCGTGTAATATTTCATTTCTATCAGGTCTCCCGGTAATGCTTTTGTATTCCAGTGCTTATGAATAGCAATCGCCGCACCTACTGCAGTAGCCTGTGCTACAGAAGCAGCAAACACCTCTAATTCAGGAAAGGCCGCTGCCAACAAATGCATATATACCGGGTTTTTACTAAAACCACCATCAACAAAAATACGCTGCACACCAGTATCCTGGATCACCAGGCTGGTGCTTATTTTCTGCTGCTCCATGATGTCCGCTATCAGGCAATGATACGCCTGCGCAGCACTGGAGAACAAGGAAAGATCACGATGCGGAAATACCGACTGTGCCAGCGTTCCTGGCTCCGCCACCACAAAAGGAGGTGCCACAGGCAACCCCATCAGCAGATCCGGATCGAAAACAATAGCACGGAAGAAACGAGGCGACTCGCCAAAATGATCAGCGATCCGCTTCACCTGCTGCTCATGTTCATTACCCGCAAAAATACGCGACGCCTTTACAGGCTTGCCATGATATTCTATATAACAAAGCGAATCCTGCGCCAACTCTTCCTTGGTAAGCGGATTCGCATTAAATGGATTCAGACTAATACACCAGGTCCCTGTCGAAATAAGCAGGAAGGGCGCAGAAAACCCCGTCAGGTAAGGGATCAAAGCAGAAGAACTATCATGAAGTCCCCCACCCACCGGTATCTCCACACCATGTATACTGGTGGGAATCACAGCATCCGAAGGTAATATTGGCGCAAATACTTTGTCCAACCCTTCAGCTGTTACCCAATGATGATAAGTATTACGGGTATAATCCCATAACTGTGTATGGCAACCTATACTGGTAATATCGGTACAAGGAAAATCAGCTACCAGGTAGCTGAGAAACTGGGGCAAATGCAGCGAATAAGCAATACGCTTAAAAAGCGCAGGCTGTTCCTTCTTCAGGCGATACAGTTGCATGCCCGAGTTCAAACTCCCCAGCACCGGCGAAGCAGTAGCAGCCGACACCTCCAGCGCACCGCCATACTGCGCATAAAACGCCTGCTGCAATGCCGCCGGGTAAGGTTTAAGATAATTATACAACGGCGTCAACGGAACACCGCTTTTATCGATGTGCACAAAACTCGCTCCGTAAGAAGTAAAGTTGATCGCCTTAATACTAAACTGTGGCAAATGCATTATCTCCGTAAGCGTTTCACGAACCCAATGCGTAAGTAACTCAAGATCTTCACATTCATCACCATCTTCATCCGTCGTTTGCTCCAGTTGCGTGGTCTTCTCCCAAACGATATGATAATGCTCGTCAAAGATGAAAAGTTTCTTATTGGTTTTTCCTATATCGAATATGGCGATCATGATGTAACAACTTAGCGTTAATAACTTATGGCAAATGAACCGGCAACAGGTAAACGCATCACATCCGTATTACCCGCTGCCGGTATATTCTTTATAATCCTGTAGCAACTGTATTTTCCCCTCTTTCCTTTACCAGCGCACCTCTTACATCGAGAGAACGGTAAAGCTGAAGAGGATCTAAAGCGCCACCCGCACGTAAACGCGCTTCAGCAACCAGCGGCCGCACATCCGTACGGTAAGCCTGCTGCAATATCTCCTGCGCCTTCACTACGTCATTCGATGCCTGCGCTGCCTTCAGCCCGCTCTCATCAACAAGTAATGCCTGCGCATAAGCGATCATGATAGCCTCTACACTTTGCAACAGATCTTCCAGCGGATCCTTCACATTATGAGAAGCATCGATCATCCATCCCAGGTCCGAAGCATGATTCATATTACGCGCATCCATACCCTCCACCAGCTCTTTAAATATAAGAAATAACTGGTAAGGATTAATGCTGCCTACAGTAAGATCATCATCACCATACTTCGAATCATTGAAATGAAAACCAGCCAGCTTTCCTTCCATCAGCAACAGCGAAACGATCTGCTCGATATTCGCATTGGGAAGATGGTGACCCAGGTCTACCAATGTATAAGCCTTAGGCCCTAACTTATTGGCATACAACAACGACTGCCCCCAGTCGCCAACAGTGGTAGAATAGAAATTAGGCTCAAAAGCTTTGTATTCCACAAACAGTTTCCAGTTGTCCGGAAGCGCATCATAAACCTCCTGCAAACTTTCAAGTGTATGCTGGAAAGCACCGCGGAAATTCAGCTGCCCCGGAAAACAGGAACCATCAGCCAGCCATACAGTCAGCGATTCAGATCCCAGCTCTTTGCCATACTTGATCACCTCTATGTTATGTTCAACAGCCTGCTTGCGAACAGCCTTGTCTACATGCTGCATAGAGCCAAACTTATAACTATGTTGCTGGTCTTTCTGATCCTGGAATGTATTCGAATTCATGGCATCAAACCTAAGACCATGCTGCGCAGCCAGCTCCTTGATAGCCTTTGCATTCCCCGGAATATCCCAGGGAATATGCAGCGAAATAGCGCCGCTGCTGCGGTTTAAAGCATGCAGCAACCCAACATCTTCAATCTTCTCTTCCAGGCTGCGGGGTTCACCGCCTCTTCCCGGAAAACGACCGAAACGCGTCCCCCCGGTTCCTAATGCCCAGCTGGGAATAGCAACCTGGAAATCAGAAAGCTTCTTGATCACCGCATCTATGTTGTTCACCTCAGCAGCAATAAAATCAAACCGCTTCCTATGCCCGCTATACAGGCTATCGTTCAACGTGTCTATTTTGTTTTTTTCCAAAAGCATAAGCAATACATTTTAAAAATGAACACTGGGCAACCCCGCCCCACAATCCTGCCAGCAACCATCCCTCTCCTCTTATACATTCACCTCCCGGCCGTCCGCCTCCCATCAATCATCTTTCAGTCATCCGTCATCTATCGCGTAAACGCCATCGCAACCCCACCGTCAACATTCAGAATGTTACCGGTCGACTTGTTAAGCAACCCGCCAACAAATGCAAAACACGCATTGGCGATATCATCAGGTAAGATAGCCTCATTCAGCAATGTTCTTTTTGCATAATAAGCAGGCAGTTCTTCAACTGTAATACCATACGCCTTCGCACGGCCTTCGGCCCAGCCACCTGCCCATATATTCGAATCGGCAATAACAGCATCGGGATTCACCGTATTCACACGGATATGATCACCGCCAAGCTCGGCCGCCAGCAGTCGCGTAAGATGCGCCTGCGCCGCCTTCGCAGAACCATAACCAGCATTGTTAGGCCCCGCAACAACAGAGTTTTTGGAAACGATATTAATGATATCGCCACCCAGCGCCTGCTTACGTAATACTTCTACACCAGCCTGCGACACCAGGTACTGGCCCTTCACCAATATGTCATATAACTTATCCCAATCACCTTCAGTATGGTCTGCCAAAGGTTTTGATATACTGATACCCGCATTGTTCACGATAATATCAACACCACCAAATGCCAGGGCCGCTTCCTTAAAAGCCTTACGGATAGAACCGGCATCCGTCACATCAAGGATCGCAGCAGCAGCGGCATCTTTACCGAACTTCTTCTTAAACGCTTCTGTAGCGCCGGCTAAACGCTCTTCATTGATATCATTGATCACCACAACAGCGCCTTCCTCGGCAAACTTCTTCGCAATAGCCTTACCTATACCACCGGCACTGCCCGTTACCAATGCAATTTTGCCGCTTAAAGCTTTAGGCTTCGGCATACGCTGAAGCTTCGCCTCCTCAAGTAGCCAGTACTCAATGTCAAACGCCTCCTGCCTCGGCAATGAAGTGTATTCAGAGATAGCCTCAGCGCCCCTCATCACATTAATGGCATTGATATAGAACTCCGCAGCAACACGCGCAGTTTGCTTGTCCTTTGAAAAAGTGAACATCCCTACACCCGGGTACAATATCACCACCGGATTCGCATCACGGATAGCAGGACTGTTCGCATGCTTGCACGTATTGTAATACTCCTCGTACATCTTGCGGTAAGCCTCGAACAAAGGAGCGATCTTCTCTTTAATAGCAGTAACATCCGATAAGTCTTCCTGCGGCGCCAGGTTCAACACCAATGGACTTATCTTGGTACGCAGGAAGTGGTCAGGACAACTGGTACCCAATGGAGCCAGCCTGTCCAGGTCATTCGAATTGATAAACTGAAGCACACGGTCATCATCGGTAAAATGCCCGATCATGCTTTGCTTGCTGGAACAGAAACCGCGTAATACAGGAGCCAGCAAAGCAGCCTGGCTCAGCCTTTCCTCCTTAGGTAACGACTGCAGCTTCTCACCGCCAAACACAGGCTTCGATTTACCGATATGTTCTTCAAGATATTCAGCACAACGCTCAATCACCTCCAGCGTATTAACATAGCTCTCATAGGCCGTATCACCCCAGGTGAACAAACCATGCGAACCAAGCATGATACCACGGATGCCTGGGTTCTCATCAAGACATTGTTTCAGCTGCAGGCCCAGCTCAAAACCCGGCTTCTTCCACTCTACCCAGCCAATAGTACCACCAAACAGCTCCTGGGTGATCTTCTTGCCATCCTTCGCAGCAGCAATAGCAATAGCCGCATCAGGATGCAGGTGATCTATATGTTTGAAAGGCAGAAAACCATGCAATGGCGTATCTATAGAAGGCGCCTTCGATGCCAGATCATAAATGCAATGGTTGAACAGCTCCACCATTTCATCTTCAAATTCAACACCACGATAAATATTCTTCAAACTGCGCAGCCTGTCAACATATAAAGCCGCAAGCCCGCTTTTGGTTAAAGTACCGATATCACCACCGGAACCCTTTACCCACATCACCTCCACTTCATTTCCGGTTAAAGGATCCTTCGCCATGGCTTTGCACGACGTATTCCCACCACCATAGTTGGTCAGCCGCAGGTCTGCACCAAGCAGGTTCGAACGATAGATCAGCAATGCTACCTCATCCCCTTCCATGGCAGCAGCCTTGCTTTCGTCCCACAAATAACTCACATGTTTAAATTGCTTCGTCGTAGTAGACATACCTCTGTTTTTAATTCAAAAGTTATTGATAAAGATTAGTGTACACTTTGTTGAACAGGCTCGGCGCCAGCCTGCTTGCTCTTCTCCGAATTACCATACCCCACCAGCAGAATAGAAGCCATGATCACCACAATACCAGCTATAACAGTAGCATACGTTTTCCGGCTTACACCCTTCCACTCCTTTAATACCAGACCCCACACATTCGCGATCAAAATAATAAAAGCCATATGCAGTATCCATGAACTCGCTCCGTTACCCAGCTTACTTTCCCCCATACCATAAAAAAAGAATTGCAGGAACCACGTCGTCCCCGCCAATGCGCATAAAACATAATTGAGTAATAACGGCGTCTTCTTGTTGGTATAATTACCAAACGTCCGGTTCCGGAAATTCAGGATCATACACCATATGAAATTAGTGGTCAGCCCACCCCATAACAGCACTACATAAATAACATTGTTCTGGAACAACGGGTTGCTGCCACGCGCTACAGCCAGCTCTGCCATTGGCTTCCCGGCCTCGATGCCAAAATTGAAACAGGCACTGAGTATCCCCGATACAATAGCAACAAACAACCCCTTCCCGATACGAAAATCATGGCTCCCCGCAGGCAACCCTTTACTCGAAAGATCCTTGTCCTTCAGCATCCCCGCCTTACCGCATATAACAATGCCAATGATACAAACAACAATACCCGCCAGTATCAGCCTGCCCCAGTGATTACTGGCAATAATGCTCATGCTGTCCTTCCCCGCCTCAGGATAAATATCATAATAAACAGAAGGAATAAGCGATCCGAAAACAGAACACAATCCCAGGATAACACAGCTGCCAAGAGCTATCCCCAGGTAACGCACACCTAACCCATAAGTTAAGCCGCCTATCCCCCAAAGCACTCCCATAAAAAATGTCCACGTAAGCGTTGAAGTACTGGTGTCCGCAATGATCTCAGCAAAACCCGGAACCGTTAACCAGGCCGCCAGTGGAGGTACAATAAGCCAGGAAAAAAGCCCACCCACGATCCAGTAACTCTCCCAGGCCCATTTTTTAACTTTATTGTAAGGAATATAAAAACTACCCGAGGCAAAGCCTCCAATGAAATGAAAAATAACCCCTAATAGCACGCCCATAGTTCGTTCTAAGTTTTTCGTTATGGCAATATGATCTTCACTAAAGATAAAAATTCGGTAAACCGGGCCGTCATGTACTGTCATGCTCTACACCCTATCTTTGCAATATTTAACATAATTGCATAGGTTTGGAGGAACGATGAAGAAGCCTGCTATATTTCAGCACCTGTCAATTGATTATTACGCTGCTACTCCCAAGTACCTGCAGCTCGTTCACGGCATCATGAAAGCCACAGGCGAAGGCGTGCTCAAAGAAAACGACCTCCTGCCCTCTATCAACGAATTAAGCTTCGAATTCGAAATCTCCCGCGACACAGCCGAAAAAGCATACAAATACCTCAAAAAACTAGGCATCCTCGGCTCCGTCCCCGGAAAAGGATACTTCATCAAAACAACAGACCTCCATCAGCCCCTGAAGGTCTTTTTGCTCTTTAATAAACTAAGCGCACATAAGAAAATAGTCTACGACGCATTTACCAGCACCCTGGGCGATCTCGCTGCTATCGACTTCTATGTATACCATAACGACTTCTCCCTCTTCAGGAAGTTCCTGAGTAACAGCAAAAACGATTACACGCATTACGTCATCATCCCACACTTCCTCGAAGGAGGCGAAAATGCACACGCAATCATCAATACCATCCCAAAGGAAAAACTCATCCTGCTCGATAAACTCGTACCAGGTGTAGAAGGCGATTATGCCGCTGTTTATGAAGATTTCGGTAAAGACATTTACCGCGCGCTCGAAGAAGCAAACGACCTCCTAAGCAAATACCATACTCTCAAAATAGTATTCCCCGAATACACTTATTTCCCAAAGGAGATCCTCGAAGGCTTCTTCCGTTTCTGCGGCCAATACGCCTTCAACCATAAGGTAGTACACGACATCATTACCGAACCTATAGCTCCAGGCGAGGTCTATATTAACCTTATGGAAAACGACCTCGTTATCCTCATCGAACGCATACTGGCAACACAATTGAAAGTAGGCCACGAAGTAGGTGTAATATCCTACAACGAAACCCCGCTGAAGAAGATCATCTTAAATGGTATTACCACCATCTCTACCGACTTTCAGCAAATGGGAGAAAAGGCGGCTCAGATAGTATTGTCAAGAAGCCAGGAACACATAGCCCTGCCCTTTTATCTGAACCGAAGGGCATCACTCTAGAAATGATAGGCGTTGCCATAAAGCAATGCATGGCTCTTAAACGATACATCCTGCAAAATGAAACACCTACGCTTTCCGCTCCGAAAACTTAGGCAACACAACCAGCCTTACAATAGTATGAGCCAGCAGCGATAATACCGCTACAGCCGCAAGTATCAGCAACCGCTTTAATGGAGTGTCAAAAACATCCGCAACAACGGAGATCTGCTTACCGGCAAACAATGTCGCCATCAAAAAAAGCAACACCCCAAATATCCAGAGCGTAGCGTGCGACCAGAAATACTTCGTCTTATGAAATCCCTTATCACCAAAGGAGGTGAACAGAAGTACAACATGGGCAATGAAAAATAATAAGGCAGTAATTCCCATAACGGCAAACAAAATAGTCATAGCATTTTTTTTAGCTGTTAGCGTCCTGCTTAAAATTAGAAAAATTCATACGTATTTTGAATGTTCCTTCAAAAACTTTATATTCGTATCATCCTATCCTGATTTCAATATCCCAACCATTTAGTAGATTTTTTAAAACATACAAGCTAAACGCTTTATAGTTCAGCGCGTTAAGCATGTACGTTATATATAAAGCATTCTTACTGCCAATTTATTCCTATTGAAAACTACCTAAGCCGTAAGGTCAGGTATGTAACGAACGCTGGCAGGCTAAGGGTTTCACTTGTTGAGCATAAAGGCAGGACGATGCTGAACGTCCTTGCTATTTATGCCTGGTCGATGATTAGCTCCTGTGTCCACAGGAGCTTTTGTCTTTACACCATATAACCTCCATCCATCATCAACACCAACTCCCTATCTTCGCTTATGCAGCAATACAGCTTTTTACTCTATGGAGCCAATGGCTATACAGGCGAACTCATTGCACGGCAGGCCGCAAACTTAGGCCTGAAACCACTCCTGGCAGGCAGAAACAAAACCGCTGTCACCCGGTTGGCCGACGAACTAAATATGCCATACCGTATCTTCGGCTTAAACGATACAAAAGCCCTCCACGCAGCACTTGCCGAAACAACTCTTGTAATACATGCTGCCGGACCATATCATATTACAGCATTACCCATGGTAAAAGCCTGCATCGAAACAGGCACCCATTATATCGATCTCAACGGCGACATCAGCGTGTTTGAACTAATCCGGTCTTTCCACGATAATGCATTGCAAAAAGACATCATGCTTTTACCAGGCGCCGGATTCGATGTGGTGCCTACCGACTGCCTCGCCATGTCCCTGAAGAAAAAACTCCCCGACGCCACTTACCTGCAAATAGCATTTACCATCACAGGCAGCAGCTTATCACGCGGCACCGCAATAAGCACCTTGCACCAGCTCGGAAAACCGGGAGCCCGCCGCTTTAATGGCCTGCTACAGCACGAACCCGTTGGTAAAAGAAGGTTCAACTTTACCTTCCCGGGCTTCAGTAAACCCTTTTTCACCATGAGCATCCCCTGGGGCGATCTAAGTACCGCCTACTATTCAACAGGTATCCCAAACATCGAAACCTATACCGGCATCAGCAAGATTGCCTGGTATTTCCTGAAAGCACAAAAAGCCTTCAACTGGCTGCTCCGCAGCAACCTTGCCCACAAACTGATCCTCGGAATAATAAAACAATTGCCCGCTGGCCCAGGCACACAAACACGGCAAAAAGGAGCCAGCCTCATCTACGCCAGGGTCGAAAATATAAAAGGAGAAACAGTAAACGCCCGTCTCCGCTGTTCCGAAGCCTATGCATTTACAACCGATGCCGCTTTACTGATAGCAGAAAAAATAACCGCCAGCAATTATAAACCCGGGTATCAGACACCCGCAAGCGCATATGGAGTAGAATTGTTGGATTCCTTGCCAGCCCAATATTTATAATCCGCCATCACTTGCCAACACCATCGGCGATATAAGGAATACCTGCAACGCCTGCCTTCTTTGGTTTGGCCAGATCTATCATATCTGTAATGAACTTGAGAATAATATGATAATCAACCTCTATCAGCTCGCCAAACACAATCATTTCATCGATTTTAAACAAACGCGGTGATTTCACTTTCTTCTTGAAAGTAGCAAGATGTAACCCCAGATCACGGGCAAGGGTAGACATAGCGTAAAAGGCGAAGACCTGGTCGAACGATTTAATTCTTCCCGCCTCAAATTCCGCCTTTAGATATTGGATTTTATTATTAAGTATTCTGGGGGGCACGCGTCGTTGGGGTTATTATTTTAATTAAATTAGTTTTTTACAAAAACTGGGTAACTGATTCCTCTATTTTATACGACAAAACAGTAAAAACGTATTTAAAAAGCGCATTTTTTGACTGTTTTTTATATCTTTAGCACATAACATCGGACTAATTCAACAGTCTCCACAACAACGTAACTATTCGCGCGGGTGGGTAACCACACTGTACGATTTTTAATAAAACGGGGATTCTTCCTGTATCTACAGGGAGGATATTTTTTTCAATCGTACCCGCTGATGCTGGTGAGAACGGATTATAAAACCCAGATAACGAAGATGATGCCAGCAGGCTGCCGCACCATCACTTTAACGCTACTATTAACTTTTACAGAGGAACCGTTTCCCCAATTTACCAGGCAACTAGTAAAAAAATGGCGGAAAAGCGCATTTATTGACTGTTTTTTTTATCTTTAAGACACAACACCTGGCTATTGAACAGTCTCCTCCTTAATAGTAACAATTGATCAGCCTGTTAAACAACCGGTTGACCAATCTCCAAATAATCGGGAGTGCATCTGTAAGGATGATATCTTTATATACTGGTCATACTCGGGCGCTTGCGCAAACAGCTTCATCATATTCAAAAGAATACAATGTAAGCCCAATTTGCATTTTGGTTTGTTCTTTGCGGACTTAAAGAAATATATAAACTGGATGGATATATTAGCAGGAGATTAAAGAACCTTAGAATGTTGTTAAACTAGCCTTAAGAGTAAATGAACAGGCCAGACTAACCCTTTTTAGTAAAAGCGGTTTATTTATCTTTGAGCGTTTCTGGATTGTGTTGTTCCCTGCACAAAATGCCAGTACTAATTTAAAAATCGCATGAAAGCTGCATTTATTGAAGTAACCCGCTTTTTGTTGATTTTACTGTTTGTCTACACAGCCTCCAGTAAGATCCAAACCTTTCATTCCTTCCAGATCCTTCTTACCAAATCTCCTTTAATAGGAAGAACATTTGCGCTCCCCGTAGCCATTTTCATTCCTGCCATAGAAATTATTGCCACTCTCTTATTGGTCTTCCCCAAAACCACTTTGAAGGGCTTTTACCTGTCAACCGCCTTAATGGCGTTGTTCACGCTTTATGTTTCCTATATGGTGCTCTTCGCCCCTAAACTGCCATGTTTATGCGGAGGCGTGATAGAAGCAATGAGCTGGAAACAGCACATCATATTCAATGCAGTATTTACAGTAATGAGTTTCACTTGTTGTATATTATATAAAAGTTTGCCAACAAAAAAACAAACAGGTATATTAGCCGCCCAGCCTGTCTAAAACAACCGGGCGTCTCCACCGTTAAAAGTTTAAACTATGACAAAAATTTTGATTGGCTTCTTAGCCATCGTGTTGGGAGTAGCAGGCAGCACCCTCATCGCATCTCCTAAAAAGAACCAAATGGCCGGCGCCACTGGCGGGTATGTTTATGTAAAAAATGCTGGCCCCGGTTACAGACAGATAAACACCAGTGATTACAACGGATATAACTGCAACACAACAGAATATGGCGGCAGTGTATGCGGTTACTACGTTACGGAATATGGAGCAGGTATCGTAACCGCAGCTACATATACCGATGCTGAAGTAGCTGAATTCGCATCCGGCTATTCCGCTAAACTTAGAGCAATTCAAACCGTAGCAATGGAACCCTACAGAGGTACCTATGAAGAGTTTATTTTCGAATAGCTCTTCTCTTCAAACGAATCAAAATACTACTATGGCAAAAGAGGCTGTGTCGTACGATACAGCCTCTTTTTTATCGCTCATTCTGAGCAATCCCGCTCAGCGCAATTTCATCCGCAGGAATATTAAAAACATAACGGGGACTATTCGGAGCCAGCGTATAAGTTGTGCCATCAACAACCCGCTTTAACGTGATCTCTGCCCCTTCCTTATTTAAACGCGCAAGATCATCCCACCGCAGCCCACGCCATACCAACTCCTTCCTCCTTTCAGCCAGCGTCAGCAAAAGAGCAGCGCTACCCCCGGAAGCAGTGAGCGGCGTAAATGTGTTCTGCCTGTATCGCTTTACCAGCAGTTGATTCAGGTAACTAAGGCAAACATCTACAGCCTCCCTGCGCGCAGCACATTCCGCCTTGATTAAATAAACCTCATCAGTAGCAATACCAGTAAAAGGATAAAAAGTCGAAGGCCCGTAATACCCCCTCTTTAAAATAGCATACTGCCCCGTTTTCCCATAATATACCGATCCCCGTATATCATTAGTATTATACATCTTTAACAATACCGTATCTATCGATATAAAAGTATTCGTCAGCACCTTGTCTGCCGAATAAGCCAAAACAGCAGTTGTGGCAAATAAGGTCTCATCATTGTTCATCACAAATGGCTGCGCCGAACTCGTACTAACCCCATTATAATCTATAAGCTTGTTATAACGGCTCAAACAGCTGTCAGCATACCGCTCCGCCATCGTATAATCCTGCATGGTCAAACCAATCCTCGCCAGTAAAGCATCCGTAGCCATAACCGACGGCTGATTACGGTTAGCCGGTAAGGTCGTTGGCAATAAAGTGCGCGCTTCCAGCAGATCCTTTAGTATCTGGTCATAAACAGCCTGCACCGAAGCCCTGGGCTGAATATCATCGATCGCAGCCTTCAACTTTATAGGAATGCCCGGATCTGTCGACGCAGTGTTCTTATCATATATCTTCGCAAAACATTTTACAAGATTATACATATTGTGAGCCCTTAAAAACAAGGCCCACCCTCTCAACACTTTCCCCGCAGGTGTAGAAGCACTATCCATCTTCTCCATCGCTTCCATCGCATTGTTGGCATAAAATATCCCTATATACGGATATTGCCAGTCTTGACGTACTGTCTCACCAGCAAAAACATCCTTCTCCCATAAATAACTATTACGTTCTGTCCCCGTAACCTGGAGCAGGTTTGCATAACTGCGATAATAATATTCGTCAGCCGACAATATAGGCAAAGCAGGTGTTACCCCATGCGTTTCTATTTCCAGCATGGCCCTGACATCACTGAGCGAAGCAGGTTCCACAATATCCGATCTGGGCTTTTTATCCAGGAACTTCGAACAGCCACTGCCTGCCAGAACCACCACCAATAGTATCAGGTATTTTTGCAATTGCATAATCCCTTTTTTAAAATTCGGCTTTAAAACCTAAGGAATATGTTTTAGGAATAGGAACCGTTAATGCTTCCGGATCCAATCCCTTATCATTCGCTCGCCATATAACACCCAGGTTGTTGACATAAACATTCACACTTATATTCTTCATCCCCCATTTCGTCGTTTTCGCCCTGCTTCCTAATGCCCACGATAGCTGAATATCCTGCCACCTTATATGATCTCCTTTTTCTACCAGCACTTCCGAATTGGAATAAAAAGCAGTCTCCGATTGACTTGCACCCGTTGTATAAGCAGGCATGCCAGGTACCGTAGTTGTCAGCTCATCACCCCGCTTCTGCCATCGGTTGCCAAAATCAGCCATATGATATTCACCTCCGTAAAAACTATACAACGCATAGTAATTCACAGAAGGCCTCTTGAAATAATAATCCAGCTTATAAATGATATTAAAAGAAAGCGACAGGTTGTGATAACTGATCGTATTCCTCATACTTCCAAATACACGAGGCACCATGGTTCCATGAAACCTTAGATCACTTCTGTCAAGAGAACCCGTAATACTTGTATAAACCGTGCTTTGCTTACCATTCGCATAACCAATAGGTCTGCCGGCAGTATCAAGCCCCGCAAACCGGTACGAAAACACAGAACGCACAGGGTAGCCCGGTAACGGATCTATATCGTAATCGCCGCTTACAATAACACTATTGGCACCCGTCTGCGGGTATTTATACTCCTTCACCGTTTCCCTGTTATAATTGAACAGCACATTCGTCTCCCATCGGATCATACCTTTCGTATTGATAGTATTCAACTGAATGTCAACGCCACTGCCATTGATATTCGCCGAATTGCCTTTGAAAGCCGAAACACCCGTCTGCTGCGCAACAGGCATCCTGCCGATAAGATCAAGTCCATTCTTCCGGTAAAACTCTATCGTTCCCGATATCCGGTTATTCCGGCTCGAAAAATCAATCAGGAAATTAATGTTCCGTACCCTTTCCCACGATAAAGAAGGATTCGGAGGACTAAAAATCGAATAGGTCGGATTACCATAAATGCTGTTAAGCACTGTATTGGTATTTATCGTCAGGTAAGCTGAAAGAGAGTTGTCTATATTCCCGTTATAACCATATGAAGCCGAAAGCTTGAGATAAGGTAGCCAGCCTGCCTTGTAAAAAGCTGACTTGCTTACAATCCACCCCGCTCCGGCACTCCATAAAGGCACACCCCGTTTGTTGGCGGAGGCCCCGAATAAATTCGATTCATCACGCCTTAAACTGCCCGTCACTAAATATTTACTGTCATAAACATAAGAGAAGTTGCCATAAACCGACCTGTTACGATCCGCCCGCCATGACCCTGGAGCTAAAGTATTGAAGATCTTCGCCGTCTGAAGTGGATTAAAATAATAGGGAAAGAAAGTATTGAAATCCACCGGCACACTGGCGCCAGTAGCAGGATCATAGCCATTGTAAAGCTCCCTGCTGATTACCCGGTCCTGGCTTCTTACCTCGTAACCGGCAATCGCATTAACAGCATGCTTCTTAAATAATACCTTCTCATAATTTGCCTGAAAACGCCCAAAATGAGAATGCAGATCATTTTCGGTATTGGAAAGTATGGCCCCCTTCGGAAACGGGTAACTGATAACACCCGTACTTCTGTTGATCTGGGTGAACGTATTCACCTGGTACCGGACACTGTAAGAATTGGCATCCGACCACACCCCAACATCCGACACCGCTTTGTTATACTGGTAATTGCCCGAAACCGATAAGCCCGGTAACAACCGGTAGGTCGCCGTGACATTGATACGGCGATCGTTGATTCTTGTTTTAGTACGCCGGTACTCATTTCTCAGCTCATCCAAAGGCCGGTACTGCCAGTCAAGCAAACGCCCGCCACCAGCCGTATCCGTATAACTTTGCTTCAGCCCGGGCAAGGTAGCCGTTCCCGTTACCATCACTGGTAACGCATTTCCCTTTTCATCAGCCAGCCTGGCAAACGGATAAGCAGGATTATACTTGTCCGCCTGCTCATAACTGTTCGAAGCCGTAAAAAACAGGTCAGTACTGATCTGGAGCCTCTTATCCAGCAACGAAAGCGTATAATTCCCTTTTAAAGAAAATCGCTCAAACAGGTTCTTTACATTCGATGGCACATTCCGGTCATAACCGCCCGATACATAATAGGTCTGTGTGCGCGTGCCGCCTCTTACATTTACCTGGTATTGCTGGTTGAAACTCGATTGATAAAAATATTTGTTCAGATCATCACGCACATCATATTGCTTCAGCGCATTGATCCGCTGCGCAGAGTCCGCCGATGATATCAGCCCCCTCGACCTGTCCATCATGATCTGAACAGCAGGATTCACCGCCTGGTAGTCCCTAAAGCCGTCAAATGCCCCGCTTTTATAAAGAAACTGCTGAACATCGATGTATTCCGAAGAAGAAAGCTGTGGAGCATAATAAACATCAGGCTTAACACCATACGTAAAGTTCGAACTGGCGCTTACCTTGGGCTTGGCGCCCAATACGCCCTTTTTACTTTGAATAACAATAACGCCATTACCGGCCCGGGTACCCCAGATGGCCGCCGCCACCGCATCCTTTAATATCGTAACACTTTCTATATCATTGGGATTGATATCGCTTAATTCCCCCTCATAAGGATAATTATCCAATACAATCAACGGCGTCGTATTTCCGAAAATAGTGCTCCGCCCCCTGATCGTAATTCCTACATCACTGCCGCTGTTATTGTCGAAAAGTACACCGCTCGCAACGCCTCTTAACCTGTCCAGGATATTCGTACTGATACTCCTGTTGAGCAGGTTGTTATCCACAACAACATACGAAGCAGCCGACTTTGACCTTTTGATTTGTTGATAACCAGTCGACGCAACAGTTACATCTTCCATCCGCTGCACCAACTCGCGCAACTGGATGCGTAATTTGCCCTCTCCCTTCCATTCCATTTCAACAGGCTGATAACCAACACGATTAATAACAAACGTCGACGGAACCGGTACGCCCGGCATACTAAATACACCGGCTTCATCTGTCGCCAGCGAACGATGTGTCCCCTTCAGCTGTATCGTAGTTCCAGCCAGCCCCTCATTTAATGTATCCGTCACCACACCCTCAATCACACGCGTTTCCACAACAGGAGCTTCAGCAGCCTTCGCCACTACAATACCCTGCGACTTCCGTATAATGATAGCATTGTCATCAGGTGGAATAACAAATTCTAACCCCCTTTCACGCACTAACATCATCATTACATCCTGCAATGGCTTGTTCAGTACATGAATCGCTATCCGCTCCTTATCGTTGATGTAATTATTGCCGTAATTAATATTGTAGCCCGTCTGCTTTTTTATCCGGTTAAAAACCTCTTTTAAAGTGATTTTATTGGCGTCAAGTGTAACCCGTACCCGGGAGGGGATTTTTTGCTGACCGAAAAGTAAACCACTTAACAGCCACGTAATCAATAAAAGGAACGGTTTTTTAACAGCAGCGTTGAGCAAATTTCACAGTATTTCTTATGATAAAACTAGCCAATCCACCTGAAATAAAAAAGCCAACAGGCTTGTAAAAACCTGTTGGCAGGGTATTTTTCTATAGCCATAGGCATATACTGTCCCTCAAATGAGGCACTAAGGTGTTAGTCGAGTATCTTTCATAGGTTCGCTGTCCTGATAATCCGAAGAAAGATTTACTCTGGTTTTCTATCTCATGTATATGTTTTCCTAGTGATTTTCCTGCTTCTGACAAGCCAGGAATAAGTTGTAGCAACGGCTGTTTCTACCATATGACACGCGCCGGAGAAATATCTACATACGGATTTTAAAAAAAATTGTAGCTCCCTCCCCTGATTGTAGAAACTTGCGTACTTTTGTACCGATGAATTCCGGTTTTCTACCCGCTAATTATCAGATTTAATATCCATTAAAAAAACTGCTAACTACGTGTTATTTGAAAAACATTGGATATTATTGTTTATTGTTTAGACCCTATAGCATTGATGACAAACGACGAAATATTGCTGGCGCGTATCGCAAAACATGATCAGGAGGCATTCCGGGAGATCAGGGAGCGTTACCAACCATACATGCGTTTGCAGGCATTTCATATTCTGAAATGTGAACAGCAGGCACAGGATGTGGTTCAGGAATGTTTTATCCATATCTGGGAAAAACCCAGGCAGATCGATAACCTCGGCGCTTACCTGATGACCGCTACCAGGAATAAGTGTAAAAGGGCTCTCGAAAACCGTCAGCGCGAAAAGAAACTGCTGGCCGACTTTGGCCTCACCATGAGCCGGAGTTATTCAACAGACCCCGCCGCTACCGGCGAACTCGGTAGAGAACTTAATCAGGCAGTTTTATCACTGCCGCCACAACAATACAAAGTATTTCTGGCGCACCACATAGAAGGAAAAAGATATAAAGACATCTGCGAAGACCATGGAATGACCGAACATGCCGTTAGAAATTATCTTAATATAGCCTTGAAAAAACTCCGGGAAAAATTAGCCCATCTCACGTAAAGACACCGTTATGGAAGACAAGAAATTATCGCGTCTCTACATACTTATGGCAAACGAACTGTTTGACCGTATCACTCCTTCAGAAAAAAAAGAACTGCAGGAGTTGCTGACTGAAGATCCTGAAGCCATGGAACTTTGGAAAGAGTTTCAGGCGGCATACGCTTCCGACGAAATAAAAGACAAAGTCCAGGAATTTATCCGCCAGGACGATACCGAAGTATTGATGAAAGCAATACGTCACCGCTCAAGACTACGTAAGATCAGCCAGGTCGCAGCTGCTGCTGCCATCGTCGCTGTAGGTGCTTTCGCCCTTAAACAATACTTCTTCCAGCCTTCAGCCCAAACAAATCGCCCTACAATTGTTGCAGGAGCTACCCTTAATAAAGGTAACCTCACCATCCAGCTGCCCTCCGGCAACCAGGTGAACCTGGCATCATTCACGCGATACCAGGAAAAAAATATCCTGCTCCAGAACGATACCGTTAATCACATCCTGAAATATACCAGCCTCGGCGAAAGCGCAGAAGGCGCAACTAATATTTTATCAGTTCCCGCAGGCCAGGAATACCACCTGGTACTGGAAGATGGCACCGAAGTTTTTGTAAACTCAAGCTCCCAGGTTCAGTTCCCGGCGTCCTTCGCAGATAATAGCCGCGAAGTCGCCATCAGTGGTGAAGCATTCCTCAAAGTAGCACAGGATGCTACCAAACCTTTCCAGGTACAACTGCCCAAAGGCACTGTCCAGGTATTAGGCACTTCATTTAACGTGAATACCTACGACTCCGCCTCCTTGAAAGTATCCCTGAAAGATGGCGCAGTAGCATTCCTCAATAATAACCAAAGCACCCGCCTCTCTCCGGGCCAGCAGGTTATACTCGACAGACAAACCGATCAGGTTGCAGTCAAACCTTTCAACGCCAATGAATTAAGTTGGACCGAAGGTAACTATGTACTGGATAACATGCCATTGAGCGAACTCAAAAACCTCCTGCCACGCTGGTACGGCGTAGAAGTGGTTTTCGACAACGATGCCATTAGCAAAGAAGTGCTCACCGTTACACTCAATAAGAAAAAGCCTATTGACCAACTGCTGGGTTATCTGCAAATGGCGTTGAACTGCAACTACCGCTTCGAAAACGGCGTACTGCACCTCCGCTAAGAATTTATTTGGCCATTATCACTTCTGTTTACCTTATTCCGCTACTTTAGCGGCAATGAGAGCATACTTTATTAGTGGGTTAGGCGCCGACAAAAAAGCTTTTCAAAATATAAACCTGCCCCGGCCATTTGAAACAATTCATCTGAACTGGATCGCCCCTCTGGCGGACGAATCCATAGCAAGTTATGCACAACGTCTTGCCGGTCAAATTAATAGATCAGAAAGCTTTATATTGATAGGCCTTTCCTTCGGAGGATTGATAGCTACAGAAATAGCTAAAATCATCCCGCCATATAAACTGGTGCTCATTTCAAGCGCCGCCACCCGCAAAGAATTGCCTTTATCAATGCGGTTTGCAGGTTTGTGTAAACTGGAAAAATTACTGCCCTACAAATCCCTCCGCAAACCAGGCCGCCTGCTGAACTACGCCTTCAGCCCCCTGGATAACAATAGCCGCCAGATCATACATGCTATGATCGCAGCATCTGATCCCAATTTCATAAAATGGGCAATAAAAGCTGTATTACATTGGAATAACAAGAAAAAACCAGCCAACCTGCTGCAGATCCACGGCGACAAAGACAAGATCTTCCCCGGCAAAAATGCAAAGTCAGCCATTATGATGCATGGAGGAGGCCACTTTTGTGTCTATAGCCACGGAGCGGTAATCAGTTCCCTCATTGTAAACAATTGCACTCCCGAATAAACAATTGCACTCCCGAATAAACAACTGCACTCCCAAATAGAACAATTGCACTCCCGGATACAATAACCTTCAAACAAACAATCGTACTCCCTTCATTACAATTACCTTCCCCCAGGCTGATCCTATCCCCGCGGAGCCTTTGCCAGGTAAACCGTCTGCCATACCCTGGTTTGCTTGGCTTTCCGGCCGCCACCACCGCCGCCAATACGGCCCAGTGAACCACTGCCTATCGAAACCCCCATTCCACTGCCGCCAAAGCCGCCCATGCCAAACCCACCGCCGATCGAAATACCACCGCCTCCGCCACCACCGCTGCCGCGTTGACCCGGTTGTGGTAAAAGACCGTCAATATAAAACCCTACAGCAAGATTCCTGTTAGCATAAACACCACTGGTCACCTTGGGATATAAAACTTTCAATGGCACCTTGGCTTCATATACCAGGTCTCCCGCTGCATTGAAATTAAGGTTCACCTCCACCCCCTCTTCACTTACCTGCCCTGCATTATAATTATCGATAGCCGTAGTACTGCTGAAACCAAATAACCGGTACGATTCCAGCCCCGGCAGGCTTGTATTGCTGTTTGCCCCTGCCGCACGGCCCGAAATAGGCGCACCATTCCTTCTCAACCCCTCGGCGCCGGTAGGAAACGAAATACCCGCCGCCCTTTCTTCACTCATCTCCGCATGACTGTTAAACCATACTGTCATACCACCTTTGATAATCTTCTCCTGCGTCTCCTCATCCTTGGTGGTCATTTGCACATATACGTTGTTCGAATCACTCGTGATATTATAAGCGAGCTTTTCCTTTTGCGCATAATAACGCAAAGGTTTTACCCAGTCGCTGTCATTTCCATCAATAACAATAGGCGCCTGCTGCCATTGCGTAGGCTGCAAAGCATCCCCCTGATCCCCCCTGGCAGAACGACATCCCCAGGCAAACAATAAAACAGCTAATGACAAAAAGCCGTATACACCGGTAGTGGATTGTTTCATACCAGCAAATTTAACCAGAATGACCATTCTGATACGCAGGAAAACCCGGATTTAACGAACTCATAGGCAGTGTAACAAAACCTTAATTCTTTCCTTACGGGCAATTAGTAACCATATTGTCCGTATCTTGGCGGCCCATCAAGCTTTATTTTACTGAAAGTGACTTTGTGGCCTGTCCATTAACAATAATGGTCTGGAATTTTTATTCTTAAATCATACTTACCCTGCGATTATGGTCGTAATTATTGTTTTTTTTCTGTGCCATTGGTTCCTTTCATTATTCTTTCACTCGTTCTTTTTGCACCGCTACGCCTCCCATCAACTATATACCACCCATAAGAACTGGGAACGCTTTTTCTATTTTTCTACCTGGCTTACACAAGGCTCTTCTTTCCTGGTGCCACGCGCCTATGGCGTCCTGCATCGCATGCACCACGAATACAGTGACACCGAAAAAGATCCGCATTCCCCGCATTTCTTCAAAGACATCTGGCAAATGATGTGGCATACCGCAAAAGTGTTCACGCAGATCCGTACAGGCGAAAAACAACCCGAACCACAATTCACAAAAGAATACCTGCCCAAATGGGACCTGCTCGACCGCTGGGGTAATACACTGCTGGTACGACTGGTTTTTATGGCCGCCTATACCACCATCTATATCATTTTCGCACCCAACTATTGGTGGTTCCTCCTGCTGCCCATCCATTTCCTGATGGGCCCTATACAAGGAGCTGTCGTAAACTGGTGCGGCCATAAATACGGCTATAGCAATTACAGCAATGGCGACCATTCAAGAAATTCTACCCCCTGGGGAGTATTACTCATGGGCGAATTATTTCAGAACAACCACCACTACGAAAAAAACAGCGCCAACTTCGCAATGAAGTGGTTCGAATTTGATACTACCTATCTCATCATGCGGGTCTTGAATAAAGTACGTATCATAAAACTCATTCCCCTCGAAATAAAAAATCAGCAATCCAGGTAAAAAGCCGGCAGTTGCCATCCACCACTATCCCATTCGCTGCCTCTCATATTTCAGCGGAAATAACTTACCTTACTGGTAGCTATTCCAACGTGTATGAAATACAGTTTCGCCATTTTCAACCTGCTGGCCGCCGTTTTCTACTGTTCAGGCAGCCAGTTGCAAGCCCAGTCAGCATCCCCTTCTCCATTACAGTTATGGTACCGGCAGCCCGCTGCCAACTGGAACGAAGCATTACCACTCGGTAATGGCCAGCTTGGAGCCATGGACTGGGGAGGCGCCGCCACCGCCTGCTTTCAGCTGAATGAACATACCTTGTGGACAGGTGGCCCGGCCCCGCTCGACCCCAACAAAGAAGCCATAAAATACCTGTCACAGGTACGCGCAGCCTTGTTCAGAGACAGTATCAAAGAAGCCATCAGTCTCCTCAGGCAAATGCAAGGCCCCAATACCCAAATGTACCAGCCAATGGGCGATCTGCTCATCAGGCAGTCTTTTACAGGCGAACCTGCACAATACCAGCGGCAGCTCAACCTTTCTACAGCCAGCACACTCACCAGCTTCCAGGTAAATGGCGTTACCTACACGCGGCAGGCATTTATCTCCGCCCCCGATAACGTAATGCAGATCCATATCAAAGCAAACCGCCCGGGCGCACTCAGCTTTGAAACTGTCGTTCAGCACCCGCTGCCATACTATAAAATGATCACCACCGACAACCAGATCGTACTTGCCGGTAAAGCCCGCATCAACAGCGACGCCGATGGTAATCTCTATTCAGATGACAGCCAGTGCGCAGGCATGCGCTTCCAGTTCAGGGTTAAACTAGCCGCTACCGACGGACAGGTAACAACTACCGACAGCTCTCTTCAGGTAAACAACGCCACCGAGGCAATACTGCTCGTAGCCGGCGCCACAAGCTTTAACGGCTACGATAAATGCCCCGATAAAGACGGCAAGAACGAAGCCGCCATTACCACTGAATATATTCAGAAAGCACTGACAAAAACAGCACAGCAACGCTGGAATGCACACCTGAAAGACTATCGCTCTTTTTTCAACCGTGTATCTCTCGATCTGGGTGCCTCCGCTAATAGCGCCTTGCCTACCGATAAACGTCTTGCCGCCTACAAAAAGGGCGACGCCGATCCGGCGCTCGAAGCCCTCTATTTTCAATATGGCCGCTACCTCCTTATCAGCTGCTCAAGACCAGGCGGACAACCTGCCAACCTCCAGGGCATGTGGAATAAAGAACTCAGCCCGCCCTGGCGCAGCAACTACACAACCAACATTAACCTGCAAATGAATTACTGGCCCGCAGAAGTGTGTAACCTCTCTGAAATGACCGAACCTTTGATCCGGCATATTCAGCGGCTTGCAAAAAATGGAACCGCAACAGCCAGCGAATACTATCACGCCAAAGGCTGGGTAGTGCATCATAATACCGACATCTGGGCGCAAACAAACCCCGTGGGTGAAGGCGCAGGAGATCCCAAATGGGCCAACTGGTCACTCGGTAGCCCCTGGTTAAGCCAACACCTCTATGAACACTACCGCTTTACAGGCAACAAACGTTACCTCCGCGATACAGCCTATCCGCTGATGAAAACAGCAGCGCTCTTCTGTCTCGACTGGCTGGTGGAAAAAGATGGATGGCTGGTTACAGCCCCTTCTACCTCTCCGGAAAATGAATATATCTTACCCGGCGGCACCAAAGGCACCGTTACCGTGGCCTCAACAATGGATATGGAAATTATCTGGGATCTGTTCACCAACATCATGGAAGCAAGCAATGTATTGGGTATCGATCAGGACTTCGCAGCACTCGTAAAACAAAAACGCAGCCAGCTCAGGCCTTTCCAGATAGGTAGAAAAGGAAACCTGGTAGAATGGTACGCCGATTGGGAAGACACCGATCCTAAGCATCGCCATGTTTCTCACTTGTTTGGCCTGCACCCCGGCCGCGAGATCTCCCCCCTGCTCGATTCTGCCATTGCCAACGCCTGCCGCAGAACACTCGAAATACGCGGCGATGGCGGCACCGGCTGGAGCAAAGCCTGGAAAATAAACTTCTGGGCACGGCTGCTCGATGGCAACCACGCCTATAAAATGCTCGGCGAACTACTCCGCTATTCTACACTCGATAACTTATTCGATACACATCCCCCGTTCCAGATCGACGGCAACTTCGGGGCAACAGCAGGTATCGCAGAAATGCTGCTGCAAAGTCACCTGAATGAAATACAATTGCTGCCGGCATTACCCAACGCCTGGGAAAAGGGTAATGTAAAAGGCCTCGTAGCACGCGGAGGTTTCGAAATAGAACTATTCTGGGAAAAAGGTAAACTAACAAAAGCATTCATCCTCTCCCGTAATGGAGCGCCGTGCAAACTTGCCACAAACAATAAAATAACTATTAAAGGGATCAGCACAACATCAAAACAACAAACAGTGAACAGCAATATTCAGTACATCACCACCTTCACAACAAAACCAGGTACCAGGTACGAAGTAACAGGCCTGCTATAACTGTACAATTAATTTAATGGCTTATAACCTGTGCTGTTCATAAAAATTGGCAGGCACGGCATCCTGAAGTGCAGCTATCTCTTCCGCCGTCAGATCAGGGGCTGCAGGCACCAGTAATGCTTCCTGTAGCTGCTGCGCAGTTCTTATACCTACTACTACACTGCTGATAGCAGCATTGCTTAATACATACCGGATAGCAGTTTGCACACTGTCTCTGTGAGTTACCGACTGCTCACGGATAGCAGTTGCACCTTGCTCCACTACAGTAGCAAAATGCCCCAGGTAATCCTGTGGCTGCTTGTTTATCAGCAGCCCGCCGGCCAGGCTGCCCCTTGCCAGCACGCCCACCTGGTGCTGCTGCAGCAGATCAAGACAATGCTCCTCCGGCCGCCTGTCAAGCAGGCTGTATTGCATCATCACACTGGCGATCGAAGAATGACGAACATACCAGTCTATAACATTCGGCCTTATCGACGATATCCCGTAATAACGGATCTTCCCCTGCCGCTGCAATAACTCAAACGCCTCCACCACTTCTTCTTTACGATCTTCCAGCATACCGCCATGTAACTGGTACAGGTCTATATAATCAGTTCCAAGTCTTTGTAAACTATCCTCTATCGCCGATAATATATATTCCTTCGAAGCATTCCAGTCCCACCCGCTTCCATCTTCACGCCACTGGTTACCCACTTTGGTCGCCAGGATAACATCCCTGCGCTTCCCCTTCAGGTAGCTTCCAAGCATACGCTCATTCATCCCCTTTGCATACAGGTCGGCAGTATCAAAAAAATTGATACCCTTTTCTATTGCCTTATCAATAAGCTGCTGATTGTGCGGTGCATCAGGCTGCAGCGACATACATCCAAAACCAATAGCGCTGATTTGCAAACCCGATTTGCCCAGTGTGCGGTATTCCATAGTATTGATTTATTTAATGGTCGACTGCCTTACCACCAGTCGCGGAGATAACTTCACCTGGCAGGGTAACCCCTTCCCCGGTGCATCGTACTTGCCCAGTTGATCCATCAATAACTGCACCGATGTACTGCCTATCGCCTCAATAGGTTGCTCTATCACCGATATACCCGTAGGATATAAACGGAATACATCATGATCATCAAACGAAAGGATAGCAATATCTTCAGGCATCCCCAGCTTCAGCTGTACAATGGCCTCCAGCCCCATGATGCCCAGGTAATTCGTTGCAAAGAAAAGAGCATCCGTTTCAGGATGCGCACGCAGAAAATCAGCAATGGTCTTCACGCCATTCTCATTGCCTACATGCTCGTAAGCAATACTCAACACCGCCTCCGTATCAGCCAATCCATATTTTCGTAACCCGTCGCGATAACCGTTCTCCCGGTCATGGATCTGAACCAGGTTCAGATCCACAGTAACAAATGCAATATTCCTGCGGCCGTTGGCAACCAGGTGATCCACCCCCGTCATCACACCATTGTAGCTGTCTACCAGCACATAAGGTAGCTCGATACCGGGTAGGTAACTATCTACCTGAACAATAGGTTTGCCTTGTTTCTGTAACCACTGCAATTCCTCTTCCATGCCAAATGCAGGCGTGATCAGGTAACCGTCCATCTGGCGTTGCGCCAGCATCTGTACCATATCCCGCCCACGCTCTTTATCGTTTTCCGAACTGCAATACACGATCTTATATCCAAATAATGAGGCCTCCTTTTCCACAGCATGTGCAAGCCTGGCAAAAAACTGCCCGCCCATACTCTCCACCAGCAACCCTAATATATTGGTATGCCCCGTACGTAAACTAACTGCAACCTGGTTCGGAAAATAACCCTCGCTCCGGCTCGCCGCAATAACCCGGTCAGCCACCTCACGGCTGATACGCATTTTGTCGGCTTTGCCATTTAATACAAACGATACCGTAGTCGGCGAAGTACCCGTTATACGGGCAATGTCTTTAATGGATACTCTTTTCATAATGTGTATTCCGCACCTTTAAAACCTTTTAACCGGTACACATAAAAGTACCGGGAGATGCGCCCGTTCCTTTTTTCAGCAAAACTGTGCAACAGAATAACGGATTCAAAGGTTGTTTTATAGGTATCCACAGGATGTAAAGGATAATTACTTGGAACAATACAAAGGGCATCGGCTCCCTTCTGTAAACCTGGCCGCCATGTATTCAGCCAGGCATAATGATGCAAATCGTTTAACTCACCAATACCAATAACAGGCGATTGTATATGCCGCCCCACATAATATTCCAGGTGAGCCGCCGGAAACCACTTGTTGCAAACAATAGGGATGCCCGCATTTAGCTGCTTTTCCCGCTCCTGTTGCACAAACCAATCCCGGAAATCAACACTGAAATTACGCCAGCCATACAAATCCAGCGTAAAATCCCCCTCCCCATACGAAGCCTCCGCTTCTTTATCACCTATCGTGCCGGGATAAAACCTGATTAAACAGGTTCCCCCCACCACTACTACCAATAAAAATACCAAACCTCCACGCAAAAACAAAGGAAGCTTCTCCTGCAACCGCTCAGCACGCCTGTCAAGATACGAAGCAGCAATAAAACAAAGGGTCATAAAACCAGGACCGCTCCAGTGAGGCAGCACTGACCTGAAAAGCGAAAGCACGCTAACCACCGCAATAATGGGTAATCCACAACACAGCAGTAATATCTTGACATCACGCTGCAAAAGCATATTACGACGCAGATATAGTAAAGTAATTACTATAAGTACCACGTTCACCGGGTTATTGTAAAAGAACTGGCCGAAAATAGTCTGTATAAAACTATCCTTGTCCAGCATAAGCTGTTGCACCTCCACCCGCTCACTATGATACGTCCATGTCACAAAATTGTTCTGCACATTCCAGAGCAGAATAGGACTGATGATAAGCGCCGTCAGTAAAATCGACAGGTAAAACCCCGGCACAGCAAAGATCCGCCGGTTATAGATTAAAGCATATAACCCAAAACCACCCCACAGGAAAACACCATGCACCTTACACATGATACAAAGCCCGTTGAATAAACCAACCTGTATCCATAATGCAAGCGACGACTTATGACCCGCAATGCCATCCTGAACGATCTGCAGCATGTAATAAAGTGCTATCAGCCAG
Source organism: Filimonas effusa (assembly GCF_004118675.1). Lineage (NCBI taxonomy): Bacteria > Pseudomonadati > Bacteroidota > Chitinophagia > Chitinophagales > Chitinophagaceae > Filimonas > Filimonas effusa. The sequence continues at coordinate 480,247 of NZ_SDHZ01000002.1, forward strand.
CAAACGGCCTGCGGACTGTCAGGCAAAATAAAAGTACCTGCAATAAGTGAAGAATATAAACTGGCAGTATACAATACGGCAGCATACCAGCCCGTCCGCTCATTTTTGATAGCCTTGCCTATGTAAAAAGAAAGCCATGTACCCAAAGCAGCAAACACAATGGCGCCCAGCCTTACAAATACCTCCTGCAAAAAATGCAGGTTAAACGTAAAAGCACGGACCAGGAATGCTACAGCCGGAGGATGATCAAAATAATTAGGCTGTAAATGCAACGCATAAGTGTAATAATAAACCTCATCGTTCCCTAATTCCAGCAGCATAGCCGCCAACAAACGCACCAGGGTAGCAACAACGATCAGGTACCAGAGCTTTTTTCGATACATGCAGTTAGGTTAATGAAAGTTGAACAAAAAGTTGCTTAAAAAATTCCAGGCAAACACACAGGCAATAGCCCCCGCCTTAGCCACATAAAAACGAATATGCAGGCGCTCGTTAAAAAACCATAGCAATAGATTGTTCAATACCAGTCCTATTAAAGCAAACCCGGCAAACCGCGCAAACTCAAGATGCCACAAACGATTTGTACTTTGGAACGTCCAGATCCGGTTCAATATGAAATTGTTGACTACGGCAAACGTAAACCCGCAGGTATTCGCCACAAACTTATTCAGAGAAAGCTTTTCCTTGCAAAACCAGGTAATACCAAAATCAATACACAATCCCGTAAACCCTACTACAGCGAATCTGGCAAGTTTTAATAAAGAATCAGCGATCATTCTACAGTTTTCAGGATTTTTCGTCTAATTAAACGCCTATAATAGTTACCACCCCGCGAACAGGGTTATGCGCGATGAAAATAGTAAGAATTTATCTCATAGCAGTGTTAACGCTTATTTTTGGTAACTTTTTCTCCCTTCCCCTTTGCATCCCCCCTCCTGCAATCTCAACCATACAAACAACTATCCGTCATCTGCCTTATCGTCTCCTGCCTAAATAAATTTTGTCATTCAAAATAAACGGCATTACTTTGGGAATCAAAGTGCTTTTCTTATGACGCAATCCAACCAGCACCTGGCTGCCCTCCAAGACATTAAACAAATGATGGAAAAAAGCAGCCGCTTCATCAGCCTTAGCGGCCTTAGCGGAGTAGCAGCAGGTATTTGCGCCATTATAGGCGCTTTCATAGCCCACTCCTGGCTCCAGGATCCGGCCTTCAGCGAAAGCGAAGAAATACTGTACAGTTCCGGAACAAGACCAGCCAGCGTAATACTCCAATCGCGCCTTTTCGTTTTGGCTGCTGTCGTATTCATTGCAGCACTTTTCCTCGCCATCGTCTTTACATGGCTCCGCAGTAAACAAACCGGGATTCCGCTATGGGGCAACACTGCCCGCAAAGTAATGGTCGCTGTAGCCGTCCCAATGGCTGTTGGGGGCATCTTTATACTTAAAATAGCAGATGCGGGAGCCTATGGACTCATAGCCCCCGGTTGCCTCTTCTTCTACGGCCTCGCCCTCCTCAACGCATCCCGTTATACCCTCGTTGAAATCAGGTACCTCGCTTATACACAACTTATACTCGGAGCATTGAATCTTTGGCGGATCGGTTACGGCCTCCATTTCTGGACGCTCGGATTTGGTATATCACACATCATTTATGGCATCGTTATGTGGTATAAATACGAACGCAACTAAACAAAGGCAATGAAGAATCCGATAGAAAATCTCAATAAAATTTTCGATAGCCGCATAAGGCTAGGCATCATGAGCGCACTCATGGTCAATGAATCCGTGAACTTCAACGACCTTAAACAATTGCTCGATATCACCGACGGTAACCTCGCCAGCCACCTCAAAACCCTCGAAGAAAACAACTTTATCAAAATAGAAAAAGGATTTATTGGCAAAAAAACCAATACCACCTACTCGGTTACCAAAGAAGGCGAAAAAGCATTTAAATCACATCTCGAAGCCCTCGAAAAAATGATCCGCGCCATAGAGTAATTTTTTTACCCATACACTTTGTAAAACAAAGCACTTTAAAACAAAAAAATATGACAACTGATCAAGCCCCCAACCGCTTCACCAACAAGGTCTTCTTTAAGGCCTTCATTACAGGATTTCTCATCCTTATCATGTTGGTCCCCGCCCAATATGTCAATAACCTGGTTAAAGAAAGAGAACAACGCCAGAAACAGGTAGTAGAAGAGGTAAGCAGCAAATGGGCAACGGCACAAACCTTTACAGGCCCCTACCTCGTTATCCCCTACTCCGTCTCCCAGCCGGGAAAACAGCCTGTCACCCAAAAAATGATCCTGCTCCCCGAAGAATTGAAAGTAGACGGAACAGTAACCCCTGCACAAAAGCATCGCTCTATTTACCAGGTACTACTGTATAAGGCAAAAATTGAATGTACTGGCCATTTCCGTTTCGTTCTGCCCGAGAACATCCCCGCCACAAATCTGAAACTCGGCGAATCACGTATATGCATCGGTATTTCCGATTTCAAAGGAATAGAAGACAAACTCCAGCTGCAAGTGAACAACATCCCGCATACACTGCAACCCGGCCTGCCTACTTCTGAAATAGACAATTCCGGTTTCTCAGCCCCCCTGGCGCTGACAACCACCAATTTAGATACTACCCTCTCTTTCCGTTTGCCATTGCAGCTTAAAGGCAGCAGCCAGCTTCATTTTGCGCCCCTTGCCGCCAATAGCAGCTTCAGCTTAAGCTCTCCGTGGCCAAGTCCTTCTTTCGACGGCAGCGCACTGCCTTCATTGCCAGCCGACCCCGGTCCGGACGGATTTCATGCAACCTGGAATTTTAATCAGGCAAACCTGCCTTTCCCTGTTGCCATAACAACAGAAACAGTGAACAAACAGGCGTTGGCATTCGGCCTCACCATGATGGAACCGGCAGACCAATATGTTAAAACGCTGCGCTGCACCAAATACGCCATACTGTTCATAGGCCTTAGCTTTGCATTGTTCTTTATGGTAGAACTCATGTACAAACGCCCGGTACACCCATTACAATACCTGCTGGTAGGATTAGCACTTACAGTGTTCTATACCCTCCTGCTTTCTATAAGCGAATTCATTCAATTCGACCTGGCTTATCTTATAGCCACTGTAGCTACTGTATCTCTTATCTCATTGTATGTCAAAGGCTACTTCGGCAACTGGAAAATAGCAGGCATTTTCGCCGGCCTGCTGAGCGCACTCTATGGTTTTATCTTCATCCTAATCAGGCTCGAAGACACAGCCCTGCTGGTGGGAAGTATAGGACTGTTCGTAATGCTCGCCATCGTAATGTATATAAGCCGCCGTATTAACTGGTACGGTTATGCGGCTAACTCATAGCGGAGAATGGATAGTGTGTAAGATAATGGCACCTCTGGGGGGAGGTGCCATTTGTTTTTTTTGTTAAAATTTTATGGGCTGCTACAGTGTCTGCGCCTCACGCTGCAACTGACCCTTTGCATTAAAATACAGGTATTTCTTCTGTACAAGCGAACTCTTCTCTACATAAATACGGTACTGAAGCGATTTATCTTTTTTGGTAACCTCAGCCACTTCACCCGGTGTCCATTCGTGGTACTTGCTTTTCTCAAGACCATCCTTCACTGCCTCCGGAAGCGCTTCAAACGCCATCATTTTATTCGTCTCTTTCCACTCACCTTTACTCGTAAACCATGCATGCGTTTCTACACCTCCATTGGTAAATTCCGCATGCCAGCTCGTTAAGTTATCTTTCCAGGATACATTTTCAGCTTTTGGAAACATTTCTTTAAATGCATTGGTTACTTCGGAAGGCATCTTACGTATCTGCCCCATTACCGATCCGGCACATACTGTCAGTATTAACATAGCCGCGATTATCTTTTTCATGCTTTCTGGTTTTAAAGTTCTTCATGCAAACATCGTGCACGTCCACCAGATACAGGCTAAACACCTGGCAGATTTCTTGTATATCACCCTCTATGTTTGTGAAAAATACCTTCTTTATCATTTTATTAACCTGTATCAGCGTACAGGTAAAAGCGCAGAAAACCGTCACAGGACCATATGGTGAACTATTTTCCGTTTGCACCGTTGCTTCAGGCTTAAGCGATCCATGGGAAATAACTGTTGGCCCCGATCAATACCTATGGGTCACAGAATCACGTGGCTACCGCGTTTGCAGAATTCATCCGCTTACCAGCATAAAATCTGTTGTGCTAAACCTGGATAGTGCGAAAAACTTCCCGCGTTACGACCTGCTGCCCGAAGAGCAGTCCGGAGGCAAACCCTGGCCGCAGAGCGGCCTTATGGGAATGGCCATCCACCCCAATTTTGCCAAAGAACACCCCTACGTTTACCTGGCCTGGCTCTCCAGCTTTGCCGGTGCTGATAGCACCGGCAAAGGATGCCTCGAAGGCAATAAAGGATGTTTTTTTAAAACAACCATCGCACGCTTCTCCTACAACGCCAGTACCCAGCGCCTCGAACAACCGGTTATCATCTGCGATACCATACCGGGCAGTAACGATCATAATGGCGGAAGACTATTAATAGCCCCCGTAAACAATAATTATTATCTCTTCTACACAGTAGGCGATATGGGTGCAGGCCAGTATGGCAATGCCGGCAGGTCAAACCACGCCCAGCAAACAGGGAGTTATGAGGGAAAAGTATTACGTTTTTGTACTATACCCGACAACGACACAGGCCGTTACGATAAGTGGATCCCCAATGATAACCCTTTTAATTCTACTGTTCAGAATGCAGTTTGGTCGTATGGCCACAGGAACGCCCAGGGTATCTGCCAGGCAGTGATCCAGGGCACAAACAGGATCTATGCAGCCGAACACGGCCCCTTCTCCGATGATGAAATTAACCTTGTCGAAAAAGGAATGAATTATGGGCATCCCCTTGTTATTGGCTACAACGATAACAATTACAACCAGCTCGCAGCAGGAACCACCCGCGACAGCAGCTTGCCTGGCAAATGGCACTCTACCTACCCGCTCATCAACGATGAACATGCGAATGCAAATACAATAGGTTCCATTTATCGTGATCCGCTGCTAAGCCTCTACCCTGTTTCCAATGATTCACTGACAAAGCTTTTCGGGGTCTTGCAGGAACCTGGAAAAGAAATGCCCGACTGGCCCTCCGAAGCCCCCTCCTCGATAGAAGTATATCAATCAACAGCCATACCCGGATGGCATAACTCACTCCTGGTAACAACATTAAAAGGAGGAAAACTGATTCGTCTCCTCCTCTCAAAAAACGGTGATAAAATAAAGGGAGAGCCTTTACATTACTTCAATGCAAAGGTCCGTTACCGTGATATCGCCGTTTCACCCGATGGCAACACCATTTACCTGGCTACAGACAGCAGCACAGTTTCATCGGGACCTACACAGCATAGTAAAGCCGTACCCGAACAACGCGGCACGATCATCGCATTTAAATATATAGGACAACAACAGTCTACGCCTCCAGAACAGCCACAGGAAAACGATCCAGGTAAGGTGCCAGCGGCAATAAACCATTCTCGCGATGAACAGTAACACCGGTAAATAGTTCACGCCATACATCGGGAGCCCCGCCAGGTAATTCTATGGCCAGCTTATCCCATAAAGCATGACCCGCGCGCGCTTCTGTCCATTGTGTAATATCTACCGGTACAACAACAAGTACCCATTTACCTTTCCAATGCCTGGCAAATGCCAGCACATGCTTTCCAGCGTTTACAATTGTCAGAGGACTGTAATCACCCTCCAGGAACAATTCCTGATGCGCTTTTCTGAAATGTAACACCTCTTTTGTAACAAATAATTTCTCCACGCCTGTAGAACGCTCCTGCATCAGCCACTCCAGCAATTCCGCGCGTGCGCCTTCTCCTTCCTTTGCCTCCAGCAGCTGCATCAGCTGTTCCCTATGCACATAATCAACGGCTCTCCTGTTATCAGGATCTACATAACTCGTATCCCATAGCTCACAGCCCTGGTAAATATCCGGTATGCCCGGCGCTGTACACTTGATAACAACCTGCCCTAATGTATACACCGATGCTACAGCAACAACCTTCTGCACAAATGGCACAAAACTTTCCATGAATGGAGGATAATCAATAATGCCATTGATAAAGCGAACGCAGGCATCCTCGTACGAACTGTTGATCCGCGTATAGGTCGTATACTCCTTGGCCTCCCTTAACGCCTTTACAATAAACGCCTTTGAACGCTCATAGAATGTTTCGTCATGCCTTCCCGTGGCAGGATAGCTGCCTATAAGCGACTGGTAAATGAAATACTCATCATTGAACGAAGGCTTTATCATCAGCCCCGCCTCCTCACAGAACGTACTGTTAACCCTGTTCCACTGCTGAACCAGCACCGTCCACTCTTCCGCCATTTCAGCAAGCACATTGATACGCAGGCGTGCATCTTCTCCCCGCTTCGTGTCATGCGTAGACGTTGTATTTAATGAATAACGGCTATTCAATAAACGGTCAGCCATCTTTTTATGGAACGCATCGATTGAAATACCTAAACGCACCGGCGAGTCGCCAACTTCATTATGCGAGATCAATGGATTATATAAATAAAAGACGGTATCCTCCACACCCTTTGCAGCCAGCGGACCGGTGAATTGCATCAGCCGCATGATAAACTTGATCTTATTGGCTGCACGCTGAGGATTGCCGTTACCCTCAAACAAAGTCTCCAGGGCTTCCAGTTCCTCACTGCAATCAGGCGCCTTTACAGCCGCAATGGCAAAAGCCCTGCGAACCAACTGCCGTTCTGCCTCAGGCAAAGGAAAACTGTCTGCATAGATCCTGTACACAGGTAATGCCGCCATCCAAACACCTAATGCCTTCCTGAGCCGCTCACGGCTATAGGAAACACCTTGTAATACCTGTAACGATTCCAGGTAATTCGTCAGCATATCCCACTCGCCTGCTAAATAGGCCTTCAGGAATTCATACTTTTTCTCAAATACAAGATCTTCGTAAGGAGGCATACCAGGTACCCAACGCTGGTAAAAATCCTTTAAGCGCAAAGCCCCGTCCTGGCTCGTCAATACCTGGTTCACGAAGGAAAGAAATTCATAACCGCTCGTACCCTCGAGCTTCCAGTCTCCCGGTAATTGCTCCTGATACTCTAATATCTTCTCCGCAATCATATAACAGTCCTCTCCAAGCAACTTCCTGAGCCGTTCAATATACTCCCTGGGATGACATAAACCATCTATATGATCAATCCTTACACCCTGGATCATTTGATCTTTGCATAGTTCCTGCAGCAACTGATGATAATCCTCGAAAACAGCAGGGTTCTCCATACGCAAACTGATAAGCGCGTTCACGGCAAAAAAGCGGCGGTAGTTCATATGAGTATCCGCTTTTTGCCAGCAGGCCAGCTCATAACACTGGCAATTCACCCACTTCATCAGTTCTCTAGGATGGCTGTTTATTTCGTTCAAACGCTGCGTTACATAAGCAAGCACCTCAGCGTCTTCCCGCACTGCTTCAATCAACACGTGCTTCTGGGCCGTCCAGCCTTCAAGTGGTGCAGCCCAATCATCGTAAAGCCTGTCAACACGTTCGCGCCAAACAGCCTGGCTCACCGGCAACAGGTATTCGTAAATGCCCGGTGCAACAGGATACTGTTCCTCATAATACACGATCATAACACCCTCTTCCTGCCAGGCCAGTTTTATTTCCCCTTTATTGAAACATTCCGCTGCATCTTCACCAAGCACCGGCAGCATCACCTTTCCACCATGCTCTTTACCATATAAGCCCCAGTTGATATCAAAATAGTTATAATAGGGCGAGCGTTCACCACGCTCCAATACATCCATCAACCGCTTGTTCGCGGAACTGAACGCCATATGATTCGGAACAATGTCCTGTAACCACGACATTCCCAGGGCTTTTAACTGTTGCGATAGCTCCTTCAACTCTTCCAATGTACCTATCTCAGGATTTATCTGACAGGGGTCTGTAACATCGTAGCCATGCGTACTACCGGGAACTGAAGTGCCAACCGGCGAAGCGTAGATAGTGGAAATACCAAGACGATGCAGGTATGGAAGGATCTTTAAAAGATGCTGAAAAGTAAAACTGCTGTTTAGCTGAACACGATAGGTCGAAGAAGGAAAGTTCATGTAATATCTTTTTAAACTTCTAAAACAATAACAGAATAACCAGGCAAAAAGGCAGGAACGGCGGTATCACTACCCGAACTCAGCACAAGCCTTGCGCCACTGTAAACCAATGGCATTTGCTGAACCAGCTCACTGCAGTTGAAAAGCAGCACCAGCGTTTCACCGCCTCCCTTTCGTTCCGCTATTAACAGCCTGCTGTGAACATCCCCCTGTTTAATGATCTTCATATGATGACGGTCCCGCGCCAGTAAGGCAGTTCTCGTTTTCCTGAGCTGGATCAATTCCCTGTACCATTTATATAAATCACTTCCCCGGTAATTCCATGACAGCACACACTTGTCAAAGCTCTCCGGATCCTGGGGATCAGGGAAATCGTCCTTAAAATTGAAATAGGAAAACTCCTCACGTCTTCCCTTGCGTACAATCTCCGCCAGTTCGGGATCCTGGTGGTCGGTGAAAAAAAGGAATGGGTTGGTTTCGCCATACTCTTCTCCCATAAATAATAATGGAGTATGCGGCGATAACAGCAAAAGCCCCGCAGCAAGTTTTAGCTGCTCCTTTGTAAGACACAAAGACAGCCGGTCTCCCAATGCCCTGTTTCCTATCTGGTCATGATTCTGAATGAAAGCAATGAACGAAGAATAAGACAACTCTCCCACCGGCGCCCCAAACAGTTTTTTCCGGTGTTCCGAATAAATACCATCATAAACATAACTGTCACGGAAAGCCTTCTCCAGCTGCCACATATCACCAAAATCCTCATAATAACCATCCTGCTCGCCGGTAAGCAGGCTGTGTACCGAATGATGGAATTCATCTATCCATTGTGCATCCAGCCCGTAACCACCCTTTCCTATGCCGGTAACATACCTGGGATGATTGAGATCCAGTTCCGCAATAAGTAGTTTATGTACACCCGATTTTTCTTCCAGTAAGCGCACCTCCTCTTTCAGTTCCTGCATCACGTGATGTGCACTGAAATCCCATATCGCATGCACAGCGTCCAGTCTAAGCCCGTCTACATGGCATTCTCCCAACCAGAACAAAGCATTTTCTATAAAATAATTGCGCACACCGTCACACCATGCATCATCAAAATTCAGGGCCTTTCCCCATGGGGTCTTATACTTGTCCGTGAAATAAGGAGCATAACATTCAAGGTAGTTACCGTCGGGCCCGAAATGATTATAAACCACATCAAGCAATACCGCGATACCAGCTTCATGAGCAGCATCCACCAACTGTTTAAAAGCCTTTAAGCCACCGTAAGCCTGCTGTACCGCATAGGGATAAACTCCATCGTATCCCCAGTTACGGTTCCCCGGGCATTGCGCCACAGGAAGCAGCTCGATGGCAGTAATACCAAGCTCTTTCAGATAAGGCAGCTTACTTATTACCCCCTCGCAATCATGTTTATCCGTAAAACATCCGATATGCAACTCATAAATGATAAGCTCATCCCTTCTTACACCCTTCCACTCCTGGTCGGTCCAGTCAAATGCACGGTCAACCACTTCCGATGGCCCATGCACCCCCTGCGGTTGCGATACAGCAGCCGGATCAGGAACGGGCGCGGCGCCATCGACAGAAAACCTGTACAGGTCGCCAGGCTGCAGTAAAGTGGTCTGCAATATCCAATATCCCCATTTATCTTTCTGTAACGGAATAGACAATGACCCGGAGCCTGCTATTTCCAAACTAACCGATTCTTTCAAAGGAGCCCATACAATAACATCAGTGACACCACTGGAATGATAAAATACGCCAGGCCTCCTTCGATATGGATTTTGTTGTTTCATAGTATTTACAAGTACAGGCATATCTGCAAACCGCATGCAATAATTCACCTGCGTGCAAAAAGTGCCTCACCTCCCTATGCAATAATTCGTCCATCTGACGATGTGGAATATTCACCACAACGGCACTTGTTTTTGGCATATATTTTCGTTATATTTAAATAAATAGCAGTGTATGATGAATGCAGAAAAGAAGAACCATCCCGATACAAAAAAACATCTTATAAAAGCAAAAGAACATCTTCAAGCCGGGGAATGGCAGGAAGCCCTTTCAGACGGCTCCGCCAATGCCTTTCGTGAAACTGCAGAAGAAGGTGCAATAACCGACAAAGAGATCAGCGATCAGCAACTCGATAAACTATTAGCTGAAAACAACCCAAAAAATAGGCCTGGCGCCAGCCAGGCCTATTAAAGACAAACAAGAGACCCTTTGCCACCTACCTGAAATGCTTCAATGAAGAAACATTGATCACCTTATCATTGTGATCGATAAACTGTACGGTCACTTCCTCAGGTGTCACTGAAAATGTAGTGAACCCTTGTGTAGCTGCTGTAAATTGTCCGCCATTTTTATTCAGCGCAGCGGGTCGTGATTCCGAAGCTGCACCCGATATCACATAATGCGTATTACCCGCAGGTTTGGTATACTCCAGGTGATGTTCATGGCCCGAGATATACAACTCAACGCCATATTTCCTGAACAACGGTTCCAGCACACCCCGCATATTTTTAGTGTCCTGTATATCTGCGCGCCATCCGCCTGTATAAACAGGATGATGCCCCACAACGATCTTCCAGGTAGCCTTGCTGGCCTGTAGTTCCTGCTCCATCCATCTGAGCTGCGTTTCTACCGCACCGGCAGGATATTTAATACTGTCGTGAGCCTGACCACGTAATTGCTTTTCTATCGGGTCCGTATCAATAAACAGCATCAATACCTTTTGTGCCGTATCACCATTGATGTTGAACGTCTTTGAATAATAACGTGAAGGCATCGTCCAGCGGCTGCTCATTTTGGTATAAGCAACCTGTGCATCAGGATTTGTGATATAATCATGATTACCTAGTACAACATACCACTTAACATGTAAGGACTGTGCAGTATAAACAGATTCATAGGAAGTGATCCATTGGTGATCCTGTGTACTGGCAACACCATAAGGATAGAAATTATCACCCACAGCTACCACAAAAGAAGCGTCCAGGTCATGCGCAGCCTTGCCCATACCTGCCGCAACTTCCTTCTGATAATTCTCGCCATTACGGCCCCAGTCGCCCATCACTATAAAATTAAGCGCCTTTGCCGGCTTCTTCAGCCCTTCAATAGAACCACCGCGATAACCCTGGTCATCTGTAAGAGGAGCCTGTGCCTGTAGCATTGCTACGGAACACAGACCAGCTAATAGGATAAACAATTGCTTCATACTAGTTATAACCTTTATTCTGATTAAGATTAGGATTCAGCACCCTTTCAGTTGAAGGAATAGGGAAGAGCCTGCGATCAACGCTTTCGCCGCCTTCTTTGAATCCCCACTTGCCTTCATACTTTCCGAAACGGATCAGGTCATTACGACGCCAGCATTCCCATGCCAGTTCCCGGCCTCTTTCATCCAAAAGCTGATCTAACGTTACACCCGATACAGGAGTGGTGACACCTGCCCTGGAACGGATCTTCCGAACCAGCACATCAGGTGTCTGCATTTCTCCCTTCACAGAAGTGGCAGCAGCACCGCGCAGGATAGCTTCAGCCTTCATCAGGTACACATCCGCCAGCCTTAAGATTGGAATATCATTACCCTGGTAACGGTCAGTAGAAGAATTAGGGTCGGGGAAGAATTTAATAGAACGTGCACCTCTTGAAATACCGCCAACTTCAGTACCTACATTCATCGTAGCCGCATCGGTAAGCACGATCTCCGGAGTAAGATCCAACTGGGCCGAACCATTCATGATAGCCTTGCCATCATTATCAAACTGCTTTCCTGCCAGCCAGGTACTGTTCCTCACATCGCCAGCTAACTTAAACAGGTTGTAGAACTCAGGCACAGTACACATAGCGTTACTGGGACTATAAGGCAGTTTATACTTGTTACGTAAAGTACTGTGAAGGGAGTAACGCGTAAGGTGATTACCCTTGGCTTCTACAGGATCAAAAATAGCAGCCATGATAGTTTCACTGTTAGCACCATTGGTAGGCGAGAACAGGTCGGCATAATTGGCAACCAATTGTAATGACGATTCATTCAGCAGCTTATCGGCATACTCCACGGAAGCCACGTACTTGTTGGCACCAGTATAATACTCCGCATTCAGGTATAACTTCTGTAGTAAAGCATAAGCCATCCAGCGCGTAGGTCTGCCGTAGTTAGCCTGGCCAACAGTAGAAGGAGCAGGCAAATTGGGGATCACAGCCAGCAGCTCTTTTTCTATATAATCAAACACCTCTTTGCGGGTCGATTGCTTAGGCAGTTCCGCAGTACCGAAACTGGTAATGGGAATGTTTCCGAACAGATCCATCATATAGAAATAAAACAGGCTTCTCATAGCACGCAATTCCGCTATAGAAGTATTCTTCAGGTCGCTGTTTTCCGCTTTGGAGAAAAGATCCAGGATCCTGTTACACTCGGAGATGGCGCTGTACCCCCATGACCAGGTACCCTTTATCGTAGGATCTTCCGCATTCCAGCTATGCTTATGAAGCGCGATGTATTTACCGCCATCGTAGTAACCGCTACCGCGGGTAGGAATAATAGCTTCGTCGGTAGATAATTCCACGTTCCACCAGTAACCGGTAGAGAAATCGGAAGTTGATAACTTCCGGTAAACAGGACCGGATGCAGCAATATAAGCAGCTTCCGATTTAGGGAATGTAGATGGCGTTAATTCAGATTCCGCATCCACATCCAGCTTCGTGCAGCCCGTTGAAACAACAGCAGCGGCACCGGTTAATATCAGGAATAACTTATTCATCATTATTACGCTTTAAATAAAAGGATTCAATTAAAACACCATATTCACACCAACCAGGAAAGAACGTGTCTTGGGATAAAAGTTACTGTTGTCAATACCAGGTGTTTGCCCGGACATATTAACTTCAGGATCCATACCTCTGTAGTCAGTGACTGTAAAAATATTATTACCGCTTACATACAAACGGAAACGATAAGCAGCTTTTGTCTGGAAAGAATATCCCAGGGTAGCGTTATCCAAACGCAGGAAAGAGCCGCTCTCGATAAACCTGTCCGAAATAAAGGAGTTCTTGGTATCTGCCGCAGACTCTGACAAAGTTTCTACAGGAATATTGGTATTGTTAGCCAGCGTAGGGTTGCTCATATACGCCCAGGTAGCATTCAGGATCCTATTACCAGCAACACCCCTCAGGAAAAAGTTGAGATCAAAACCTTTGTAGCTGAAGCTGTTGTTCCAGCCATATAAGATCTTAGGCTGCGCAGAACCGGTATAATCAAAGTTTTCCCAGTTGTCATTGGAACCGGATACTGATCCGTCTTTGCCATAAAATAACGACATGCCCTTTGTATCCTTACCCGCGTATCTCCTGGTATAGAAACTACCCAGCGCATGACCGGCCTCTATCACCTGGTAACCTGAAACGCTCGACTGGCTCCTGGCAATGATATCAGCAGCAGCATAGAAACGTGCCGCAGAGAACATATCGTTCGATATAGAAAGTACTTTGTTTACGTTATGTGCAACGTTTACCGAAGTAGTCCAGCTGAAACTACCTTTCTTAATAACATTTGCATTCAGCACCAGTTCAATACCCTTATTGCTCATTTTGCCCACATTGGCGACATAAGAACCATAAGAATAAATAGTGGTAGAAACATCATAGCTGCCAATCAGGTCAGAAGTACGTTTCTCATACACGTCAATTGAACCGGAAAGTATATTGCGGAACAACGCGAAGTCTAAGCCTACGTTCACCATTGAAGTACGCTCCCACTTCAGGTTGGGGTTCTCATTCTGAGAAGTACGTACCGAGTTAACGAACTGACCGTTATAATAGAATTTCTCGCCGGTACCGGAGCGGTACAGCAGCAAAGAGATATTAGGATCAAAGCCTGCGGTATTGCCCGAAACACCATAACCCGCACGCAGCTTGAGTTGATTCAGGAACCTTGCATTTTGCAGGAAAGCTTCACGGTGTAAATTCCAGCCTGCCGATACCGCAGGGAACATACCCCAACGGTTGTTTCTGCCAAAGGCAGAAGAACCATCCCTACGCATAGAAGCCTGTAACAGGTACTTGCCTTTATACTCATAGTTCAACCTTCCGTAAAAAGAGATCAGTCGCAGCGACTTTATATAAATATCACCAAAGTTCACCAGCTCCGAGTTATCACCTAATCCCAGGTTATTCCAGGTCAGGTCATCAGTTAAAAAGCCCTGGTTCGAAGCGCCGAAACCGTCGCCCAGTTTATCTTCCTGGAACGAATAACCGGCAAGTAATTTCACGTGATGCTCACCAAAGCTCCTGTCATAATCCAGGTACGATTCCAGGACCTTCTTGGTATTGGTTACAGCAGTACGCGTAGCCGCACCGTTTTTACCCTGCGCCAGCATCGATTGTGAATTATAATAACTGTTGTAATTCACCTGTTCTTTCTGCATCGACAGCAAAGTGTTGAAGTCGAGTCCTTTGAGGATATTCACTTTCACCGTTCCGTTTACAAGGAACAATTGTGTCTTGTTCTGGATCAGGTTGTTCTCGATCAGGGAAGCAGGGTTATAATACCCCATTGCACCTGGAGTACGGGTCACGTCTTCCTTAAAAGTACCGTTGGCATTCCTTACACCTGTAACAGGTAAATAAGTCAGCATATTGTTATAAACCTGCGAAGGAATATCGTTGTTGGTAGTATTACTGTTGGTGATATTCAAACTCAGTTTCAGCCTGTCGTTGAAAGCCCTGTGGCCTATGTTCCCGCGGATGATCATCCTGTCCATAGAGGAATTACGGATAATACCCTGGTTGTTCAGGTAGTTTACACTGGCGCCATAATCCGAATTTCCCGAGCTGCCACTATAAGAAAGGTTATGATTGTGCGAAACGCCGGTACGTGTTACTTCTTTTTGCCAGTTGGTATTGCTGGCATCGTCGGCATCATATTCAGTCTGGTCGAGGTTGATGGCGGGATTTTTAAAGTCCAGTACCGGCGTCTGCTTTTCCACAAATGCACGCAGCTGGTCGCCGGTTGCCATATTTATTGTCTTTGAAATGCTTTCAAACGCTACGTAAGAGCTATATGCCAGTCTTGCCTGTCCGGGTTTTGCCTTACGCGTAGTGATCATAATAACACCATTTGCAGCGCGTGAGCCATAGATGGCAGTAGACGACGCGTCCTTCAATACATCAATGCTCACGATGTCATCAGGAGCTACCAGGTATAACGAAGCTCCCGGTACACCGTCTATTACGTAGAAAGGCTCCTGCGCACCCGCTCTGAAGCTCGATGGACCGCGTAATATCACACCCGGATTCTCATTAGGGTTCCCACTTTTGGTAATGTTCAAACCCGCAACCTTACCTTGCAGCAATTGTGCAGGCGAACTGAATACCCCCTGGTTGAAGTCTTCAGCCTGTACCGAAGTAACAGCGCCTGTGATATTGGCTTTTGAAGTTTTGCCATAGCCAACCACCACAATATTGTCGAGGTTCTGCAACTTTTCTTTCAGCACCACCGATAAAGTAATACGACCGTTCTCTTTAGCCATATAACCGTTAAGCGTATCAGAAATATATCCCAGCGAACTGACAATAAAAGAATAAGGGCCACCAACAGGAACAGCCGAAAAAGTAAAGATTCCCCTGGTGTTAGTACTTACCGTAGAGTTGAAGGTTCCGGCCTTATCGGCAGCCTTAACTGTTACACCCGGTAACGCATCCCCGTTTTCCGATTTAACTATACCTGTTACCACAGCAGTAGTCTGCTGCCCGTAGCTGTATACCGCCGCCGGCAGTAATACCAACAGCCACAGCAGCCTTTTTTGCATAAACGTTGTCGGACGAAGTTTTTTGTTCATGTTTGTGATTTTATAATTGGCAAAAGAGTGCCTGTTCATTACCTGGGTAATGATTACCGGGGGGTACCTGCCACCGGCACAACAGGATTTTTGCAACATTTACCTGTTTATATAATAGATGTTATTTTCTTTTCTGATCGTAAGCCCGTTAAGTAATACAAGTGTCTCTAAAAAGTTATCTGCAGTTTCTTTTGCCGGATTGTAAACGCCTGTAAAAGTCATATCCGCCACATCTTCTTCGCTAAAACGGATCCGTATGCTTCCACTGCGTTGCAACTGAGCGAGCACACTATTTAGCGGTTCATCTTTAAACGTTACAACAGCAGGCGCCGTCACCGCTTTCTTTTCCGTAGTCGCCTTCATCGCAGGCCGCTCATCGAAGGTCCTGACAATAGGATTGCCATTAACAGCCACAACCAGTTCCTGCCCCGGATCCAGGTAAGTAACAGCGCTGCTGTTCAATCCCTTGCCCTCAGTCGATACTGCCTGCACCTTTACCTTTCCGCTATATAACCGCACACTCACTTTACCTCCTTTATCTTCGCGCACACGGAACGAAGTTCCTAAAGCAGTGGTCGCCACCTGCGCAGTATGTACTGTAAACGGCTGCACCTTACTATTCTTCACCCGGAACAATCCGTTACCCTTCAAATAAAGATCCCTGCTGTTATTCCTGAAAGGCTGATAATAAGCAACCGAACTATTAGGCTCCAGCGTAACGGAGCTTCCATCCTGCATCGCAATGAACATGGTATCACGCGAAGTATTCTCCTGTTTTACAAGGCTATCCTTTTTAATGCCGGCAGCTGCAACCATTGCCCGCTGCTTACCCGGAAACACTTGCCACAACAAAAAGCCTCCTGCCAGCAATACCGCAACGGCAGCCGCAGCAACCCACTGCATTGGCTTCATCCGGAATACACGCAACGAAGTTTCGGTCTCTATTCTTTTCAACATCGACGCCGTTAATGCATCAGGCATCGGGTAATCACTGGTAACCTCCCAGCTCTCCTCTGTCATATATTTCTCCAGCTCGCCGGGATACTCAATAAAGTAAAGCCTCACCTGCCGCTCTTCTTCATCAGTACACGCTCCCCTGAAAAATTTCTGGATAACCGCTTCGGGAATATTCATACCATGTATTCGTATGAAAAAGAATTTACCCTTAGTACGTAACAATTAGTTAATAATAGAAAATAATGGGCAGATAGCAGCCGTGATGAGAAAATTGCCCGAAGCTTATATAGAATTCCTGTTGCCGGATTATAAATAATGGCGCTGAGTTCCCTAAAAAAACATCCCGATCACATTTCTTAAATGTCGCAGGGCCTTTGCAATATGTGCCTCAACAGTTTTGGGTGATACCGATAACTCGGAGGCTATATCCTTATGTGACAGTCCCTCAAACCGGCTTAGTTTAAAAACCTTTTTACATACATACGGGAGTGTCTCTATCTCACTGAGGACAAGCGCCATCTCGTTCCTGTGCTCCGCCTGCTGGTTGTATTCATACCCCAAAGAAGAATCGGATTCAGGTATAAGACTGCTCACATGCGTAGCTTCCTTACGCAAAAGATCTATTACAATACTTTTTGCCGCACGGAATAACTGTGCCGGTAAATCATATTGTTCCGACAACATTTCACGCTTTTCCCAGATACGTATAAAAGTAAGCTGAACAGTTTCTTCGGCAAGATAGTGGGATCGGGTATACTTATATATATAGCGGTAAAGCCTCGAATGATACTCATAGTAGGCCTTACGGAAGCTGTTGCTGTTTCCTTCCTTTATACTTTTTACCTGATCCATAGAAGAAGAAAGGCAAATTTCCCGCTTAATACAGCAACCGGGCTAAAACCCCGTGTTATGCTATCATTATCTTATAAACCAGCAGCGACAAGCCGCGTTGATCGCTGCGCCGCCACACAGCCATTCATTATTATTTTAAAGTTACCATCACCACTACGGGGAAAATGTATCTGGCGCCTGTTTTACTTTTACGCCGCGTTAAATAGTCGTAACCCAATGCACAGTATTACTGAACTAAAACTGGATAATGAAACGACGTTCAGAGAGATCTTCGATGAATATCAACATCCGCTTTACCAGTTCCTGCTTCAGAAGATAGGGTCCGAATTCCAGGCACGCGAAATTGTTCAGCTCAGCTTTATAAAACTCTGGAAATACAGGCACCAGCTCGATCCTGGTATCGATATTTCGATCCAGCTTTTCAGGATCGCCAAAACAGTTCTGATCGATGAGATCAGGAAGATACAGACCCGCGACAAACATCATAAAATGATGTCTGCCACGCCATCCACTTCCGACGACCTTTTAAATAATATTGCATATAAAGAAACGAGGAACAAGCTGGCACGCATTGTAAGTCTGCTGCCCCCTAAAAGAAGAGAAGTATTTGAATTAAGCAAAATAGATTGTCACAGTAACAGGGAAATAGCAGAAATACTGGCCATTTCACCCAAAACAGTAGAAAACCATATAACGCTCGCCCTGAGATTTATCAAGCCTTTTTTCTGTTTTCTGGTTATATGTTATAATCTTGCACTTCTGAACATCCAGGCTTGATCTTTTCTGAACAAATGAAGGATAAACATCCAAATAATAAAGAGAATACTCCGGAAGGTATGGAGGCGTTAAGCCGGCACCTGAAAGAGCAATCTATGAACCTGGACGATTTCCTTTCAGAAGAAGAATGGCAGAAGTTTCTTCAGCAACGTCCTTCAGCGCATCATAACGAAGAAGAAGAGACCAGCTATCACCAGGTATATCGCGCCAGCCTGGGCCGGACCAAACGTAAGAAAGCGATCATCAGCGGTTCCGCAGCAATAGCGATCCTGGTCATTATTATAAGCAGCCTGTACTATATGTCCGGCAATCATAACAGCCCGGTAACACAAATAGCAGCCTTTACCTATAAAAACATTTCTGCCAATCCTGAGCAGCTTTCACTGCCTGATCGTTCTGTAATATTTCTATACCCAGGCAGTGAAATCAAGTACCAGCCGGATTATAACAGCAGCCACCGGCAGGTAAGCCTTTCCGGCAAGGCCGTATTTACAGTTGCCCCAAAAGCAGGCCTGCCTTTTACTGTTTATTGCCAGAGCATTGCCACAACAGCCCTCGGTACAAAATTCCAGGTCGATGGACAAACAACTGATCCCCGGGTACACCTGTACGAAGGCAAAATAGTGATCCGCAGAATCCAGGATAGCACCATAAAAAGATATCCTGTTATTGGTGAAACTATTGCGTTCATTGAAAAAGAAAACAAATTTTATACAGTCACATCAAAAGCGCCCCAAACGCTTGCAAACATCCCGGGCAGGCAGGCAAACAACACCGGCATTGCAGGCAGGAACAAAAGCCCCGGAGACAATGAAGACAATGCCATTTATCGCAAGCCAGTCCGCAACTACCTCAATTTCAGCAATAAAAAACTGAGCACAGTTTTCGACTACCTGGCACGCCAATACAAAGTAGAGATCCATTACCCTACGGAACTCGCCGAAGCAACCAACGTAATGTTCTCCATAGATGCATCACAACCCATTGACCGCATTCTGGACAACATTTGCCAGACAACAGGCATGACACTGAAACAAAGCGGTGACAAGGTTTTCACTATCTCAAAATAATTTTGTTTTCATTAGGGGGAATACAGAACGTAAAACGTATTAGGGCTGAGATTTTATTTTCAAGCATAATCCGCTGATATGTCTAAACGTTTACCATTATTAAAAAATTATTTCCTTTTAATGATCGCAGTTGCTGTATCCGCAGCAACCATAGCGCAGGATACAGCATCAGTAAGGGGTATGGTCACCGATGAAACAGGCCGCCCTATCGCGGCGGTATCGGTGCTAAGCCGCAACTCGCTCAATCCCAAAGCTTACCAGGCTATAACCGATTCATTGGGCCGTTTTATACTGGCAGCATTACCTACAACGGGCACTTATCATTTCGATTTCGTATCTGCCGGTTACCAGCAACGCTCTGTAACGGGCTATGTCATTAAGAAAGGCGTTCCCAATACAGTAATGGTTAGCCTGGCCATCGACGAAGCCCATCTTCAGGATGTAGTGGTCGTTGGTTATGGCACCCAAAAGAAAGTAAACCTCACAGGTGCAGTGAACCAGATCTCCGGGGATGATCTCAGAGACCGGCCCGCCACTAACATTACCTCTATGCTGCAAGGCGCGATCCCTAACCTTAATATCAGGGTGGCCAGCGGCGCTCCGGGTCAAATGGGCTCCATCAATATCAGAGGTATCGGGTCTATCAATGCCGACGGTGCAGCGGCGGCAACAGAACCTTTGATCCTCATCGACGGTATTCCCGGCACCCTCGACAGGTTGTCTCCTGAAGAAGTAGAAACCATCACCGTACTTAAAGACGCCGCATCAGCAGCGATCTATGGTGCACGGGGCGCCTTCGGTGTTGTTCTGGTTACCACCAAAACGGGGGCATCCGGAAAAACACAACTCCGTTATAACAACGCTTTCAGTTTCTCTACCCCCACCGTTAGCACCGACTTTATCACTACCGGGTACGACTGGATGAAATTGAACGACGACGCCCTTGCACATATAGGCGGATATTCTGGTTATTCTCCGCGTGATTATGAAGAATTACTTGCCCGCAGGAACGATAAAACAGAAGATCCCTCCCGGCCCTGGATCACCATCCAGAACAGGAACGGCAAAGATCAATACGTTTATTATGGTAACTACGACTGGTGGGATATCATGTTCACCAAATGGCAGCCCATGCAAAACCACAACATCTCTATAAGCGGAGGAACCGACAAGGTAAGTTTCATGCTCAATGGCAACCTTAAAAACAAGGACGGTATCATGCGCATGCATACTGATAAGTACAGTTCCAAAGCACTCAGGGCAAAAGTAACTGCAAAACTATACCCATGGCTTAAGATCACTAACAATACCAACTTTTATCACTCCAGTTACGATTACTTCGGCAGGGAAGGTGGCGGCAGCGCGAACTTCACAAACATCAACGTGCATGCGTCTCCTGCTTATGCTCCCATGAACCCCGATGGTACCGCTACTTATATCACAGGCTTCAACGCCTATGATATAGGCGACGGCATTTTCTCCATGCTCATCAATGGCAACACACGTGGACGCGACCGCAAATACGAATTCACCACTATTAATGAAGCAACAGTTACACCGTTCAAAGACTTCAACATCACCGGTAACTATAGCTTTAACATGTATACCGACCCGTCGTATTACAGGCAGGCGCCGGCAACTTATTCCCTGTACCCCGGTGTCATTGAAACAGCTACCAAATATGCCGTTGATCAGCTCACAGAAACACAACAGTTCAACCAGGTTCATGTAATGAACCTGTACGCAGACTACACTAAAAACATTAACCACCAGCACAACTTTAAACTGGTGACAGGTTTTAACCAGGAGTTACGTTTACCCAAAAAGATCACAGCTACGCGTATGGACCTGGCCTCGGGCACTTTGAACGACCTTAACCTCGCTTCAGGCACACAAACCGTTGGCGGCGGTTCCAGCGAAGTGGCCCTGCAAGGTGTTTTCTTCCGTTTTAACTATGATTACAAAGGACGTTACCTTCTCGAAGTCAATGGCCGTTACGATGGTTCATCCCGTTTCCCTAAAGGACAACGCTGGGGTTTCTTCCCATCCGTTTCTGCGGGATGGCGCGTGAGTGAAGAAGCATTTTTCAGCCCATTGAAATCAGTAGTAAGTGATCTGAAACTAAGAGGTTCTGCAGGGCAGCTTGGCAACCAGGCATTGATCTCCAACAGCTACTATCCTTATATCTCCACCATCACCGGCGGCACGCTCGACTATATTCTCAACGGCGAGAAAGTAAAATATTATAACGATCCGGCACCTGTATCCAGCAACCTCACCTGGGAAAAGATCAACTCCTATAATGGTGGCGCCGATGTTTCATTTCTCAAAAACAGACTTACAGTAAACTTAGACTACTTCGTTCGTAAAACAACAGGTTCTCTTGCAAACGGCATCACACTGCCTTCTGTATTTGGCGCCGCCTCTCCTGTTGTTAACGCAGCAGACCTTCAGACGAAAGGTTTTGAAGTATCTGTAAACTGGAGAGACAGGTTCCCGGTAGCGGGCAAACCATTTATTTACCAGGTAGGATTAAATATGGGCGATAATCAAACCATCATCACTTCATCTCATGACAAAACCGGCACATTGGGAAGCCTCTACAATGGCAAAAAAGCAGGCGAGATATGGGGCTACATCACCGATGGATTCTTTACCACCGATGCTGAAGCAAGAACTTACCCCGTTAACCAGGTATTTCTGAATAAGGTGCGTACCGATAACAATATTCCCATCAGGGCAGGTGATCTCCGCTGGGTTGACCTTAACGGAGATAACAAGATCAGCTCAGGTTCAGGCACTATCACAGATCCGGGCGATCAAAGAGTTGTAGGGAACAATACGCCCCGCTACCAGTACGCCATCAATATGAGCGCACAATGGAATGGCTTCGATCTTTCCGTGTTCTTCCAGGGACTTGGCAAAATGAACTGGTATCCCGGCAACAATGCCGATCGCTTCTGGGGTCCTTATTCCCGTCCGTACTTCTCTTTCATTCCTAAAAACTTTACACAAGACATCTACTCCGAAGCCAACAAGGAAGCCTACTTCCCCAACCTGCTGGCTTATGTAGCATTGAATCCCAATAATGAATTAAGAGCTACCAACAACAGGTATATGCAGGACCTTGCTTACCTGCGCCTGAAAAATATTACGCTTGGCTACACCCTGCCAAAGCAATTATTGACAAGGGCTAAGATCCAGCAGCTGCGCCTCTTCGTGAGCGCAGAGAACCTGCTCACCTGGACCAAATTGAGAAGCGACTATATAGATCCTGAACAGGCTATGTCAGACGCCAACGGCCGTGTGTATCCTTTCAGTAAAACAATCGCTTTCGGTATAGACCTCACATTCTAGAACAGCAGCATTTATCGTTATGAAACAGCGCATAATAAAAACCCGCATACAGGAGAATGTTTGTGGGAAGTTCCATCCGATCACCGAAAAAGTAAAAAGCATACGGATGAAAAAAATATACCTGATCTTCTTTTCCACTATCCTGTTTACTGCATGTAATAAGGATTTCCTGGAACGGTATCCCACTTCCACAGTATCGCCGCCCACGTTCTTTACATCTGAAAATGACTTCAAGATCTATACAAACCAGTTCTATTCGTTCCTTCCCGGCGGTACCGATGTTTTTGGCGAAACAGCCGACAACATTGTAAAATCATCACTTGATCCCGAAGTAGCCGGCACACGCCTGTTACCGGAAACAGATTCCAAATGGAACTGGGATGATCTCAGGGCGATCAACTTCCTGCTTACCAGCCAGAATGCCATCAACTACAGGGACGTAACAGTGCGCGATAAATACTTTGGCCTGGCACGTTTCTTCAGGGCCATGTTCTACTTCAAAAAAGTGCAGCTGTATGGCGACCTGCCCTGGTACAACCATGCCATTGAAAGCGGCGACAGCATTAGTCTTAAAAAAGCAAGAGACCCGCGTACACTTATCATGGACTCTGTTCTCGCCGACATCAACTTCGCCATCGAAAAACTGGAGGCCACTAAAAGTGTAGAGCGTATCACACGCTATACTGCGCTGGCGCTGAAATCCAGGATCTGCCTTTACGAAGGTACCTGGCGTAAATACCATACAGCGTTTAACCTGCCCGATGCCGACAAATTCCTGAACGAATGTGTATCGGCATCCGAAACACTTATGAACAGCGGCGCTTACCAGGTTTATACCAAAACAACCGGGCCCACAGGCAAGCCTTACCAGGACCTTTTCGCTACCCTTACTATCGACCCGGTAGCAGACGAAGTGATCCTGGGCAGACGCTATTCCGCAGAGCTTAACATCAGGCATGGTCTGCAGTTTTATATGACCTCACGTACACAGGGCAAACCCGGCCTGGAAAAAAGACTGGTGAACAGCTATCTCATGGCCGATGGCTCACGTTTCACCGACATAGCCGGCTACGATACCATGCAATTCTATAATGAGATCCAGAACCGTGATCCCAGGCTTGCCCAAACCATCCGCACGCCTGGTTATACCCGTATAGGTCAAACCACTGTGTTGTCGCCCGACTTCCAGACGACCATGACAGGTTACCAGCCTACCAAATGGCTGAACATCATAGCTTACGATGGCAGCGGACAGTCTGTCAATGACCTGCTTCTCTTCCGTCTTGGTGAAGTACTGCTCAACTATGCAGAAGCCAAAGCGGAGCTCGGAACCATTTCACAGCAGGACATCAATATTTCTATCAAACTTTTGCGCGACAGGGTAGGTATGCCTAATCTTATCATAACAGATGCCAATACGAAACCTGATGCCTATCAGGCGGCATTGTACCAAAACATCAGCAGCACCAATAAAGGCCTTTTGCTCGAAATCAGGAGAGAGCGCCGTGTAGAACTTGTAATGGAGAATGACCTGAGATGGGAGGATCTTATGCGCTGGAAAGAAGGTCACCTGGTGGCTGAACCATTCCGCGGCGCCTATTTCCCGGGGGCAGGGCTGTATGATCTCGACAAAAACGGCTCAACCGATCTCCAGGTATATGCAGGTAACAAACCCGCTGATGCCAGCTATTACCAGGTGCCGGTTAGTGACCTCACCGAAGGAACCAAAGGCAACATTCTGGTACTCAAAAATATCACTAAAGTATTCAACGAAGACCGGGATTATCTCTGGCCAATTCCTGCAGGTCAAATAGCCCTGAACAAGAACCTGTCACAGAATCCCAACTGGAAATAAACGAACCGATACCTTATGCGTATAAACAAGAAGTCATTATTCTATATCCTACTACCATTACTGGCAGCATGCAACAAAGATCCCTACATGCCCAATGGACCGGCGACACAAATAGAGCTGAGCAGTAACAGCACTACCTACGGCAATAATAACGACGCCGATCAAAAGCTCAGCACTATCCGTTATATGACCTATAACATACATGCTGCCAATCCGCCCTCACAGCCGGATTCCACAGACATCAAGGCTATTGCGAAAGTGATCACCGATGCCAATCCCGACATTGTATTTCTCCAGGAAGTAGATAAAAACACCGGCAGAAATAAATACAGCGGAGACCAGGCAGCCGCCATTGCCGGGCTCACTAAAATGAACTACAGCTTCTTTTCTTCTATTTCCTATCTGAGAGGACTGTATGGCGTTGCCATCCTTTCGAAATACCCGCTGAAGTCGATCAGAAAATACTACCTGCCCAAAGAGCAGCCCGATCACGAACAACGGGTACTGGGCCTGGCTGTAGTAGATCTTCCGGGTGTTGATTCATTGGTGGCGGCGGTAACACACCTGCAGCACAACAGCGCCACCAGCAGGGTGGCCCAGATAAATGAGATCAACAGTGTTATGGCAGGCATCAAACAACCCGTACTCATCGGCGGCGATATGAACGCCAATCCATCTGCAACGGATTTCATTACGGCCTTTGATGCGGGCTTCACACGTACCTGTACAAGCGGCTGTTCCAATACCTATAGCGCACAAAGTCCCAACACACTTATCGACTACCTGGCTTTCCGTCCTGCCACTGCATTTACCGTTAACTCACATAATGTGATCAACGAAACATATGCATCGGACCATCTGCCGGTAATCTCTGAACTGAAAATTAACAGATAAGATTATGAAACTCAGATTAATCCTTATAGCCTGCTTCGCATTTGCAATGGTGGCAACCGGTTGTAAAAAGAATGATTCGCCGGTAACTCCGCCGGTGATAACAGTAGGCGACAATTTTGAACACGTTGAAGGCCTCAACGTAGGTGATGTCGTTAATCTTAAGGTCAAGGTAAGCGCTGCTGCCGGCATTAAACGCCTGGCCTGGTACTTCGTTACCCGTAACGCCAACGGCACCACTGCCGGCACCCCGGCAACTGTAGACAAAACAGATTACCCGACAACGCTCGATCAAACCATCACCTTCACAGTAGCAGAAAACTTCTCAGAACTCGTCATCACTTCTTTCGATAAAGCGCACCGTCATGCCGAAGTTCATATTAAACCCGAGAATATCAGGCATTCTCCCATACTCACTTTTAAAGACAATATCCGCTTCCGCGAGTCTGTTTTTGAAAACAAGAACCTCACCATCGAAGGCAACATCACTTCAGAATTTGACCTGAAATCGTTATCTTACCAAACAGTGATCAACGGTGTTCTCTCAGGAGAGAACAGTATTGCCATTACAAATAAGAACATGCCTTTTGCAGTAAAACTGGTGGCAGGTAAAAACCTCTCCGCCATCATCGTTAAAGCAGTGAACCAGTATAATGGCCTGGGTGTTGACACGTTCAAGATCGGAACCGTTGTCGATGACGACGTTATTGTTACACTCGCCAACAGCCAGACCAATGTACCGGTAGTGTACGCAGGCATCGACAATACCCTTTCAGGCACCATCTTCTCCGGCTCCGCCGTTACCAACCTTACTTATGCTGTAAAAACAAACGGAAGCTACGGCAGCGAAATGCCTGTAGCAATTGGCACACCAGCTGACGAATTCACGTTCAGTGTTTCTTACGCGGGTACCAAAGGAGCGCAAGCCATTCGCATTACGGGCCATAATGCCGGTAACAAAACCAAAACAGCGGAGTTCAACGTCAGCAAAGTTTATTCAAAACTGAAAGTATTCAGGGATGTGAAGCTTTCGTCAGAGATCGGCGCCGGCAAAAACAACTGGTTTTCGGCCTATCAAACTCCGAATGTTTTTGATATCACCAATGCAGCGCCCGTTCAAACAATGATGGATCTTCTCTTTGCCAAATATGCGGACGGCGACTACCGTCTCATGGCTCCATCCATCTTCGATGCCGGCACCGCCTATAAGAACGCAGTACAACCTTATATGGTTGGCTTCAATAAAGCGCCGTATACAATGGTGAGCACCAACAGGGCCTCACTTACACCGGTTGTATTCAACAACCTTGAATGGGACGGCGATATGATGAACTTCCTGGATACTGCTGTAAAGAACAAGGAAAACTACAATTTCTATACGACCAACCGTCGTTATAACAACAGCTTTTCCACCACGCAAGGCTTCATTATCGGATGGGGGCAATTCAGCCCTATCA
The DNA here is from genome assembly GCF_004118675.1 of Filimonas effusa. NCBI lineage: Bacteria > Pseudomonadati > Bacteroidota > Chitinophagia > Chitinophagales > Chitinophagaceae > Filimonas > Filimonas effusa. The sequence continues at coordinate 507,463 of NZ_SDHZ01000002.1, forward strand.
ATAACCAGGCTTTCGGCATCGTTATAGTAAAAGACTTTACCAAAACCAGTACCGGCGCCACGCTTACCCTTGACATTAAAGTGCCGGACGGAGACAACAGGACCAAATTCAATCCCGTTTCTATCTTAAATTATAATCCATAGCAATAATGATCAGAACCATTTTATATGTCAGCTATAGCCTGCTGCTTCTTATAGCAGGCTATAGCGCTGTGTTGGCGCAGAACGGGCAAATCATTGCGGCGGCAACACACCAAAAACTACAGCATCACAGCGGCTCTTTATCAGCGGAGCAGCGTAAATACAACGCAGGCAGTAACGGTGTTATCGTTATGACCTATAACATTCATCACGCCAATCCTCCTTCAAGGGAAAAGGAACATATTGACCTCGACACGATAGCGGCAGTTATTCGTAACGCCAAGGCTGATCTCGTTGCAATCCAGGAGCTGGATAGTGCTGTGATCCGTTCAGGCAACAGCTTCCAGCTTAAGTTGCTGGCAGAGAAACTGAATATGTATTATTATTTCGCCAAAGCGATCTCCTACCAGGGTGGCAGTTATGGCGTTGGAATTCTGTCGCGCTATCCCATCCGTGACATGCAAACGGTTCAGCTTCCAAAGATCGAAGGCTTTACGGGGGAAGACAGGGTGCTGGCAGTTGTAAAGATCACCCTGCCGAAAAACAAGGACATCTATTTCGGATGTACCCATCTCGACGTAAGCAAAGAAGAGAACAGGATTCTGCAAACAAAGGCGATCGCCGGCTTTGCAGCTAAACTTGCCGTTCCTTTTATCATGGGCGGCGACCTGAACTCTACAAATGAAAAAGCAGCTATTCAACAGCTCTACAACGTATTGCAGGACGCCTCTTCCAAACAGGAACCCACTATCCCTGTATTGAAGCCTGTGCGGCGCATAGACTATATTCTCTATACGCGCAATGCTTTCAGGGTAAAAAACGAAGAAGTATTAACCAGCCGTAACTACGAATCAGACCATCTGCCTTTCGTGGCTCACCTCACCTGGTAACTGTAAAGCGTCGTGATAGGCTTTCCATAAATAGTAGCCGCCGCAGATATTGATCACATCACGGAAGCCATTCTGAATAAGAATACGCTGCGCCAGATAACCACGCATGCCCTGCTGACAAAAGATATAAATTGTTTTGTCGCGGGGCAGCTCTTCCAGCTGCAGCCGCAAATTATCCAAAGGAATATTGATAGCGCCGGCGATGGTACCGCACTGATGTTCCGCTTCGGTTCTTACATCTATCAGTGTAGCATCTTCGGGCAGTGTTTCCACCTCGGTACATTGCATAACCCTGGCGCGGCCTTTAAGGATATTCTCAGCTGCAAAACCAGCCATATTCACCGGATCCTTTGCAGAAGAAAAAGGAGGCGCGTAGGCATGTTCCACTTCCATGAGATCGTAGATCGTGCCTTTATGTTTTATAACGGTAGCCAGTATATCCAATCGTTTGTCAACCCCATCGGCGCCAACCACCTGTGCCCCCAGCAGTTGCCCGTCTTCCGGAGAAAATACAATTTGTATGGTCAACAGCTGTGCACCGGGATAATAGCCTGCGTGAGAATTACCATGCGTCACAGAAACCAGGTGTTTTATACCACTGCGCATCAACTGTCCTGAGGTTAGCCCGGCCACGCCGATGGTAAGATCGAAAAGCTTCACGATAGCGGTATTAATAGCCCCCCTGTAAGGATACCGGTTATCCCATACCATGTTATCGGCGCAGATGCGGCCCTGTTTGTTGGCAGGACCTGCCAGCAATGAAACAACAGGCTGTCCCGAAATGGGGTGCGGGAATTCAACAGCGTCACCTACGGCATAGATGAAAGGGTTGGAGGTTTGCATAAATTCATTTACGCGGATCCCGCCTGCCTTTCCCGTTGTTAAGCCGGCTTTTCCGGCCAGTGAGAGATCAGGTTTGGCGCCAACGGCGAGAATGATGATATCTGCTTCCAGCAGTTCTCCGTCTTCCAGCTTTATCTCAAACTGATCATCCCGTTTCCTGAAGCTGGTTACAACGGTATCGAGGTGCAGCAGCACCCCTTTTTCCCGCAAATGCTGCTGGGCGATAGCAGCAAGCGGGGGATCAGTAACAGCGGGTAATACCTGGCAGGTTTTTTCAACAAGACTCACCTGTAAGCCCAGTGCGCTCAGGTTGTCGGCCATCTCCAATCCTACAAAACCGGCACCGATAACCACGGCCCGGACAATATCATTTTTAGCGATATACGCTTTTATGTAATCAGTATCGGCAACGCTACGTACTGTAAATATCCCTTCCTGATCTACGCCGGGAATATTCGGGCGAACAGGGTTGGCACCGGGAGCCAGTACCAGCTTATCATACGTTTCTGTATATTCTTCTCCGGTGATCAGGTTCACTGCCGTAACGGTTTTTGCTTCGGCATCAATAGCTGTCACTTCCGTTCTGATACGGATATCGGCCTTGAAGCGATTGGCAAAAGAAGTAGCTGTTTGTACAAATAGTTTATTACGGTCTTTGATAACGTCTCCGATGTAATAAGGGAGACCGCAGTTGGCATAGGATATATATTGGCCTCTTTCGAAAATAATGATTTCAGCATCTTCACTTATCCTTCTCAACCTTGCAGCAGTGCTGGCGCCCCCCGCAACCGCACCGATAATGATATATTTCACTTCGCCTGGATTTTAATACAAAACTGGCACTAATACAGCTAACAGGAAGTGACATTAGTCATTGGTTAAAAGATATTTATCCCTCATTTTATAGGGTCAAAAAAAACGAACGCCCGAAAGCATTCGTTTCAATGCCCACCGGCGGCACCGGAGGTTTCTTTATTTGCGGCTTAGTATCGCAGGCAACTACTGCAGCCTATCCTTCCCTATCATTGCCCCAGGATCGCCTGCAATGTCAATTGCAATTGTTCTCCCCTGAGGTTTTTAGCTATGATCTTTCCATTTTTATCTAACAGGAAATTCTGCGGCACTGCTTTGATACCGTACAATGCTGTAACACCTCCATCATAACCGTTGCTATCACAGAGCTGCGTCCATAACAGTCCATCCTTTGCCACTGCTGCCAGCCATTGCGGCTTATTGCTATCCAGCGACACGCCCAGGATATCAAATCCTTTCGTCTTATACTTTAGGTAAGCTTTCACCAACTCCGGGTTTTCCTTACGGCAGGGCGGGCACCAGCTTGCCCAGAAATCGACCAGCAGGTATTTACCGCGGAACTCCTGCAGCGCGCGCATCACACCTGCAGCATCGGGCAACCTGAACACAGGCGCTACCGCTCCTAACGCGGTACGAATACCCGCATCGAAGTAATAAGCGATACGACGCCCGTAATAAGACTGCTTCACCGCCGGATCGAGTACCTCGTACAGCACCTTTGCTTTTTCGGTGCCCTTGTACGAAATAAACCTGTCGTATATAACGATAGCTGCCCCCAGCCAATTGCTGTACTGCCGCACGTATGCTTCCGACTGATTTTCCAGCGCCTTTACAAACGCGGTATCATCGCGGCCATTACGCCGCGGCACCTTCGCCATAAATTCTTCCCTGTATTTCATCCATGCATCCTGCTCGGGCGATCCGCTTACGGCAGCATCGAAAAGCCGTGAAGCTGCTGCCTGCACAGTGATCGTATCATAACCGGCCAGGAAAGAGACCTGCTGGGGGTTTCCGGATAATTTCATCGTTACCATCAAAGGCTCGGGAAGGTGGGCGCTGATAAAAAAGTTACCGGCTGCTATACGTGTTGAATCAATATGATCTGTTTCCTGGTAGTGGTAAGAGATATACACCCACCCCGTGTCCATTCCCTGCAGCTTTCCCCTGATCGCATACCGGGCACCGGCTGCCGGCGCTGCCTGTAAGGCAGCACCGGTTAGCAACAACAGGCAGAGCGCACAAAAAAAATGCTTCATCTTATTTGTTCTTATTTTCAAAAAACTGATTGACACCATACAGGATATACTGCAGATGTTGCCTGCTTATTGTATCCTTCGTGCCCGGAATGGCGGCCACTATCATCTTCTGTACTTTTTCCAGGTGCACTTTAGCCAGGAATTTCATATCGGAGTTCATCATCTGCTGTGCAGACATAGAAGCGATGAGGCCAGCTATGCCGCCCTTTACCGCATTTGCATCTATCAATCCTTTCAGGTTCTCGACATAAGCACGTTGCAGTTTCCTCCTGTAAAAATCAATTGGCTTGCCGCTGCGCAACTCTGTCCATAAAGCAGCTTCAATATCAGACAGCAACTCTTCGGGGGTGTACATACCCGGATCGCGGAAACGGTTCACCTGTTCTTCAAGCCTGGTAAGCCTGCCTCCCGACATCATGAGCATTAGCATTGTCGTTTGACTTTCCGACAACGGATCGCCCAGGGCCGGGTTGTTGATCCTGTTCAGGATAGAAGTATCCAGCAGCCAGGTTTGGGTTTCCAAAACATGCCTGCACAGGAAAGCCACAGCTTCTTTCTGAACCAGGCGCGGCGTATACGTATAAATAGCGCCCGCCTGATCTACGCTTTTTGCAGTTTGCGGAACGCCAGCCAGGTTCTTTAAAACATGTCCGAGGTAACGGTCGCGCTGATTCAGAACACTCTTGTACATTTCAGTAAGATTGGTATAATCATCACCGTCTTTCTCACGCGTCCATTCTATCAAATGGGGTACAATACGCTTCAGGTTCTTCATACCGTACTCGCCAGCTTTCATACTGTTGTCGCCGAGGTCTTCGGACTGAGAACGCGGATCGTAATCTTTACCTTCTCCGCTGAACCATAAGCGGGGGTTTACACTTAAACTATCTTTGATCCATTTGTTAAGTACAGGCAATTCCTCTTTACCTGTTGCCGCATCGGGAATAGGCGTGTATCCCCATTGTATCGCCCATTTATCGTAATCATTGATGCGGGGAAAGATACCGGCATGGCCAATATTATCTTCCGGCTGTGCTACATAGTTAAAACGTGCATAGTCCATGATAGAGGCTGTATGTCCATGTTCTTCGACCCAGGCTTTATCGCGCAGCTTTTCAACAGGCGTGGCACTGCTGGCGCCCATGTTATGACGTAAGCCCAGTGTATGTCCTATTTCATGAGAAGAAACAAAACGGATCAGTTGCCCCATCAAGGTATCGTCGAACACCATCTTACGTGCTCCCGGATCAATAGCAGCGGCCTGTGTCATATACCAATCGTGCACCAGCTTCATCACATTATGGTACCAGCCCACATGGCTCTCGATGATCTCGCCGCTGCGCGGATCGGCCACATTAGGCCCATATGCATTTTCTATCGTTGCGGCATAATAGCGGATTACGGAGAAGCGTGCATCTTCCAGGCTCATTGTTGTATCGTTCTCAGGCCATTCTTTACCGGAGATCGCATTTTTGAAGCCTGCACGTTCAAAAGCCTTACTCCAGTCGTTGATACCGGCAATGAGATATGGGCGCCATTTTTTTGGCGTTGCGGGATCGATATAGTAGACAATGGGCTTTGCCGGTTCTACCAGTTCTCCGCGTTTCCATTTTTCCAGATCTTCTGCGCGGGGCTCGAGCCGCCAGCGATGAATATAAGTTTCCGTTTCCGCTTTCTGCTGGTCGTCGCCAAACAGGTTATAGTCGCTTGCAAAGTAACCTACGCGATAATCGAAATAACGTTTCTTCATCGGTGTTTTCGGGAGCAGGATGAAAGAGTTATTCAATTCCAGCGTAACGGCCCCTGCGGCGCTGATGCCCGGCAGCCCTGCCCTTTCAGCGGGTGGAGCTCCCTGGTAAGTTTTAATGGAACGCACCTCCGTATTGATGGGAAAGGAACGCACACTTGAAATATAGCTTCTGTCGGCAGCCAGCATTGTAAGGCTGTAAGCGCGCTTGGCTGCGGGCGTAAATGCCAGCACCACATTATCGCCTTTCAGGAAATCGGTAACATCTATTACAACCCCGTTATCATCCTTACCTTTTGCTTTTATATCGAAAGCGGCGGCGATAGGATAAAGATTTGAGTTCTCGACTGCTTTATAGATCTGGTTAGTAGAGTCGGCAGTACTGATAAGGGTGATGATACGCAGGAAGACGTTATTGGCAGGCCCTTTCTCCCAGCGGACCACCTGTTCATTCAGCTCCTCACCACCAAAATTACCTGCACCCGGTGTGGATTTACTCAAGCGGGTAACTACCAGGATATCGCGTCCCAGGATACTATCTGCCAGCTCAAACAAATACTTAGAGTCTAACTGGTGAACAGTGAACAAGCCTTTTTGAGTAACGGCCTTTGAGGTAACGACCTCTTTATAAGGTTTTACTGCACTCTTTACAGAATCGGGCTTTACTACCACTACCGGCGTTGCGGCCTTTGTTGTTGTTTTTTTTCCTTTCAGAACAGCACAGGATGCGGCCAGCAGCGGCAATACTGCCACTGCCGCCATCCCACGATAAGAGCGGTTTTTCATGAATCCTTTATACATCGTTATTAAATAAATGGTATGTTTTAATTTCTGTAACCCAGGTTCTGCGTGAGGTTGGGATTGGCATCCCTGGAGGCCTGCGGAATGGGATATAATGCATCGGTTGACTGCCAGGATGAAGGTTTGAGCGCTTTCATGACTGCATCTATTTCGCCGGTACGTTTTAGCGTAAACCAGCGGTGGCCAAGCTCACAGAAAAACTCTCTCCTGTTCTCCTTTCCAATTTCATCGAGCAATACAGTATTATCTGCAGAAGTAATAGCTGATAATCCGGCTCTGCTTCGCACAACATTCAGATCATCTGCGGCACCGCTTTTAGCACTTCTTGCGCGTGCTTCGGCGCGGATAAGGTACTGTTCGCTCAAACGCAGCACAACAGGATATTCTGTAACGCCGGCAGCTACTGCCAGCGCATTTGTGCGATACTTGTACTTGAAAGCAAACTGGTACGACTGTCCACCTACCACTGTATCTTTTACCCATTTACGGCGTGCATCATTGGCGGCGAACTGGGCCCATAATGCAGGTTGCAATTTGAATGTAATACTGGCTGCCGTATAAGAAGCGGGCAGCAACGTTCCTGTTTCCGCAACATAAACGTTATTAGCACTTAATGCAGGACCGAACTGAAAGATCGTTTCCTTGCTATCTTTTACAAACACACCTGTGCCGATGGATGCGGTTGGAATGAGATTATAAAGGGTTTTATTGTCGAGTACGAGTGTTGCGTTTTCGATAGCAGCTTCATAATTGCCGGTGAACAAATAAACTCTTGCCAGTAAGGCAGCGGCTGCGTACTTATTGGGCGCGAGGCGACTTCCTGAACTGGTTGAATAGTCGGTACCCAAATCGTCACGCGCCTGGATAAGGTCGCTGATAATTATTTTATACACATCGGCGGCGGCAGTACGCGGCAGGTAGGCCGACACATTGGGATCGGTCATTGTAACCAGGGGCACATCGCCGAAGATATTCACCAGGTAAAAAAATGAGTAAGCACGCAGGAAGCGCGTTTCGGCCAGCAACTGCTTTTTTACAGCGGCGCTGGTGCCTTCGATGGTTGTGAGTCCCTCTATAATACTATTAGCTTTGTATATAGCAGCATAGAAATCTGTGAAGAAACTATTGGAAGCTGAAGTTAATGTAGGATCCTGCTCATTTGCGTATAGGTCGGTATAAGGTGAAGCCACGCCCAAATACTGCATCTCATCGGCGGCGACAGCATTGTAGATTGTAAGGCCGGTATTTTGTGATAAACTTTGTGATAGCGTTGAATATAGACCGCTCACAGCAGCTTTGGCTGTGCGGTCTGATTTATATACCAACGCTGCTGAAGTTTCATTAACCGGCGGATCAATTTCCACGAGTTTAGAGCAACCTGTTACGGCTACTATTGCCGCGACCATCGTAGTCTTTAGAAATATATTAGATCTGAACATATAAGCAGTTTAGAATGTGATTTGAATACCTGTAGAAAAGGTTCTCAAAGGTGGTGTTCCAACGGAAGCAGATTCAGGATCATACCCCTGGTAACCGGTAAAGGTCAACAGGTTTTGTCCCTGTACATATACACGCACCTGCTGCATTTTGGCTTTGGCTGCGATTTTAGCAGGAATGGTATAAGAAAGGCTTACATTTTTGAGCCTTACAAAGGAACCGTCTACAACCGATGCGTCAGAGCCTGTATAGTTGGTATAAGCCAGATAAGCATTCCTTGCTTCTACGGGCGTTCTTCCAAGAGCAGTAACGAGTTTGGCGGGGTTGCCCAATGCCAGGTAGTCGTGCATTACCTGTGCAGACGCGTTATAGTCATATCCCGGCGGATAGAAGGACGAAGCCAGCAAGCTGCGCACTTTACGATTCACGAACTGGAACATTACATCCAATGACACGCCCTTGTAGGAAAAGCTGTTATTCAATCCTCCATAAAATTTAGGCAGTTGAGAACCTACGAGGTAACGATCGCCCCGACCGGTAGCTGCAAATCCTGTAGAGATGCTATTGTCCTTGTTAAAGTCTTCAAATGTTGGCAGCCCTGTCGTTTCGCTGATACCGGTGTACTTATACATATAATAAGCAGAGATAGGATTACCCACGACATAAGAAGTATAATAGCTACTCTTTTCGATATTGGGGAACGATACCATTTTATTATCCAGGAAGCTGATATTAAAGGAGCTGTTCCAGTTAAATGTTTTCGTTTTAATGTTGGTGGTGTTCAGGCTAAATTCCCATCCTTTATTCTGCACCAGTGCGGGCAGATTAGATTGGAATGAGGTAAACCCGGCCTGCGCGCTGATGCTCTGGTTGATCAGCTGATTATCGGTACGGTTCCTGAAATACACAGCAGACAACAGGATCCTGTCATTAAGCACACCTGCTTCCAATGCAAACTCCATTTTCTTAGTACGCTCCCAAGCCGTAAGATTATTGGCTATTCTTGCGGGGATCAACCCTGCATTTCCGTTGTAAACATAACTGTTGGTGCTATAAGTTTGCAGATAGCTGTAATTGGCAATGTTGTCATTACCGGTCCAGCCATAACTTGCGCGCAGTTTACCGAAACTTAGCCATGGCAGCATGTTGCGGACAGCCTTTTCTTCCGTAAAGATCCAGCCTGCTCCCAGGGAAGAGAAATTACCGAATTTCCTACCGGGCCCAAAGCGGGACGAGCCATCTCTTCTTACAACCAGGTTCAGTAAATATTTATTCTGGAGGTTATAGTTGAGGCGACCAAACAAAGATGCGTATTTATAATCCTGAGACCCGGTGGTGACAGAAATTGTTGTTGCGGAGTTTGGATTTGAAAGTGCGTCATCGGAAGGGAAACCTGATGCCAGCATATAATAGGGCATGCGTGATTTCCGGTATTGCCATGTACCTCCTACCAATGCTTCGAGCGTACCTTTCCATACCGGGCGTTTATAGGTTAGTTGTGGTTCTACGATATAGTTATGGGTTACATTATAAGAATAACTTGCAGATGCGGTATTTGTAGACACACTTGGGTCTTGCGCGGACATAGGGCGTTTGGCCGTTTGTTCCATATCCAGCCTGTTAAAACCTACGCTTGTTTTAAAGTCGAGTCCTTTTAAAAGCGTGTATTTCACATTGACATTAGCCATGAGGTTAGAGGTCCGGTTGTCATTTGCTATATTCAGGTAGCCAAGCGGATTGGCTTTACCCGAACCATCGAGCCAGTACAGGCTTCCATCGGCATTGTATAAGGGATAGTTTGGAGGCAGGCTATACGCCCATGTAGCGAGGTCGGTAGTAGAGATATTATTCTTATCGGCCAGGTACATGACGCTGGCACCTATTGCCAGTTTACGGTCGGGCGACATATGATTGACGCTGAGTTTTGCCGACATACGTTTATAACCCTGTGCGCCGGGATAAATATTCGTTTCATCGTGATAAGTGCCGCTCAACAGGAAGTTGGAATAGTCGGTGCCACCTGATACACCTGCTGTTGCTTCTGTTGTGCGGGCGGTATTACCCAGGAACAATTTCTGGAAATCGGTATAGCCGTTCTGATCCCATACGAGCAGGTCTGGTGCGGTTGCAGCAGTAGGCGTTTGTCCCCAGTTGGAGAACCCCTGTTTACGTAAAGCGAGATATTCCTCTGTACCTAACAGGTCTACAAACTTCGCCACATTAGACCAGGCGGTATTCACGTTCATATTGAGCTTTGTTTTTCCTGCCTTCCCTTTTTTGGTTGTAATCAATACTACACCATTGGCGCCGCGGGAACCGTAAATAGCTGTAGCATCTGCATCTTTCAATACTTCTATGCTTTCTATATCGGCGGGATTGATGCTGTTAAGCGGGCTGGTATTTCCTTCAGCGGAAGGCAATACGGGTGTTGAGGTGCTGTTAGGATTGGCTCTCGACTGCACGTTAATAGGTTCTGCAACAAAAGGAATACCATCTACAACATACAATGGCAATACGCCCATGGTCAATGAATTCAATCCACGGATCTGTACGTTAAAGCCGGCACCTGGCAAGCCATTGCTCTGGTTAATGAATACACCAGGCATGCGTCCCTGCAAGGCCTGAAGCACGTTGGTAACAGGTTGTTTTGCAATTTCATCGCTACTCACTTTTACGATGTTACCGGTATTATATCTTCTTGAGGTGGTGCCATAAGCCATTACTACAGTTTCATCGAGCTGATTGGCTGACGCTGCGAGGTAGATAGCGCCGAGGTTCGCCTTGTTAACGGAAAGTTCTCTGGTAGTGAAGCCAACATATGAAATAATCAGTATGTCGCCTATATTGGCTCTGATACTAAAACGCCCGTTATTGTCGGTGGCAACGGCTCTTGTAGTACCTTTTACTGTTATATTGGCTCCGCTCAATGGAGCCGCGCCATCTTCCCTTAACAAGAAGCCTGTGACATCGGCAGGCGGCGGAGGCGTTGCTGCCATCACATAGGCAGCAGCTTCCAGCGGCATTGCTTTTACCGGTTTAGGAGACAAAATGATGGTTTGTTCTTCTATTTCGTATTGCAATGACTGGTTGCGGAAAAGCAGCTCCAGGAAATCTTTCAAGGGCATCTTTTCAGCAGACAAGGTTACCAGTTTTGCTTCTTTGAGCAATTTCTTATTACCGATCACCAGGTAACCGGTTTGCGTTTTAATTTCGGAAAACGCAGCTTCCAGAGATACATTTTTCCCTTTAAAACTGACGACCTGCGATACCCCTTTTGCGCTTACGTGCAGGGTTGCCAGGATTACCAATACAGCAGTTAGTTTCATAACGCGCATCATTTGGATGACGAACCGGTTTCCTGCGCTGGGGTAAACACCCTTAAGCTCCTGCCTGCCAGGAGTAGCGGCATGGGAAGACCGGTTACAAGGAATTCGAAATAGCATACCTTTGTAACAGTTTTGGTTAATTAATAAGCACTCTTGCGTGACTATATTTAGAGATTAGCCAACTAAATTGCCGTTCCGGTCGCGAGCCGGAGCGGTTTTTTATGATGGCATCACCACAAGTTTCCTTTGTCCATCCATTCTGAATTTAACGCCTGTTTTCTCCAGCATTTTCAATGCCTGTGACAGGTTTAGGTTGGTTCCCATTTCTCCAAAGAATTCTATGTCGGGAATGTCTTTCTCATAAACAACTTCTATATCATACCAACGTGATAACTGGCGCATTACATCGGCCAGCTTTCGGTCCTGGAAATCGAATATGCCATTTTTCCATGCAATTACCTGGCGGGTATTTACATGTTGCAATACCTGTATCGGTTTTCCTGTAACCACCTGTGCCTGTTGTCCCGGTTGCAGCAAACTGTTAGCCGCAGCGGCTTTCACGCGCACAGTCCCCGAAAGTAAGGTAGTCGTTTGCCCCGGTTCATCGTGATAAGCATTGATATTGAAAGAAGTGCCAAGCACCTCTACAGCACTTTCTTTATTGACAGATACAATAAAAGGCATTCTACCATTTGCAGCTACTTCAAAATAAGCTTCACCGCTTAATTCCACCATCCTTTGCGCGCCGTGAAATGCTGTAGGATAACGCAATGATGAAGCTGCATTCAGCCATACTGTTGTACCATCGGGCAATTGCACCCGGTACTTACCGCCCCTGGGTGTAGTAAGCGTATTATAAGTAATGACGTTTGCAGCGGCGTCTTTCGCGGCTGCTTCCTGGTAGCTCAACTGCCCATTCTGTTGCCTGATAGATGCGGCGCCTGCACGGTCATCGATCAGCATATTACCTTTTTCATCCAGCAGTACGGCAGAGCCGTCAGCAAGTGTAAGCGTTGCCCTGTCGCTACCCGGATGAAGATCGTGCCGGAGTGAAGCTACTCCTGTCAACCCTTTATTTGCCTGTTTCGTATTCAGCTGGTAAATGCCGGCTACCGCCAGCAACAAAACAGCAGCAGCCACTGTGGCATACCAGGTACGCCTTATACGCCTTATCCTGGCCTGGGCGGCAGCACGCATGATGCCGGCAAAAACAATCTCCCCGCGTCCCGGATCTGACAATCCACGGTAAGCAGCATTACCCAGCGTTTCCTGTAGTGAATGCTCCAGCGCTGCTGTTTGCTCCGCTTCCGGCAATAATGCCAGGAACTGCCGGGTTTCTTCAACAGACAATGTACCGTTGAGGTAACGGCGCAAGAGTAACGCGAATATTTGAGGATCAGAATGACTCATCTGCCAGTAAAGACACACCCGGAAGCGCCAGGTATGAGTGTGAAACAAAAAAAATTACAAGAAATGCGATAACAGCGCTATAAGTCCGACCGCATCACCTGAATGCGATTTAAGGAATTCTCTCAAGGCATATAAAGCTTTGCTCATATGCGTTTTTACCGTACTTACCGAAATACCCAGGGCTGCGGCAATTTCGTCCTGGTTCATGCCCTGCTGCCGGCTCATGCGGTATACCGCCTGTTGTTGGGGTGACAATAAAGCAATTCCCCGTTCTACAAGTTCACCCACCTGCCTGTTTTGTACGTACTGTTCGGGATTATCATCAGCGGCAAAGTAGGCCAGTACCTGCTCGCGAAAGGGCACTTCATACACCTTCTTTCGCAGCTGGTTCAGGATATGATTCCGCGCGACGATAAACAAGTAATTCGAGAAAGAAGCTACCCCATCCAGTTTCTCACGTCCTATCCAGATCTTGAGGAAAATATCCTGGACCAGTTCTTCCGATAGCGTATCTGACTTGGTAAATGTAAAAGCAACGGTATAGATATGATCCCAATACTGGTGAAACAGCGTGCGGAACGCAGCTTCATCTCCTTTCACCACGCGGTTCAACAACTGCGGGTCGGTATCAAAAAGATCATCAGACAGCATTAGTTTTCATTCATTCAACCCGCAATATCGTTCAGATTATTGTAAAAGCCTGCCTTTCAGTGCATTTTAACCCGGTTGGCCTTTCAACCGCCGGCATTTGCCGGCTACCCGGGTTATTTGTCTTTTGCTGAGAAAGAAGAACCCTAATGGAACGGAAGAATTGCGGGATATCTTTCGCAGGGACAGGCCCGTCAGCCCCCTGTGGGGAGCAAGTGCGATGCAAGTGCGATACAAGTGCGATGTAAGTGCGATGCAGGAGCGGTTATAGTAGCTTTACGGAAGCATTATGGGATACCGACAGTTTATCCCAAAAAGGCGCCTTACGGCGTAAGCAGCCGTTCTAAAATGTATATTGAGGCACTAAACCTTTTAAAAACCTCTAACCATGGCAACCCAGGACGGCCCTTTCATACTAAGCGGACAAGTATGCGGTTTGATCTTTTATTCAGACAAAGGGAAACAGTATGTACGACGAAAGCCAACGCATGTAAACCAGTCGGAAGCTACCCGTGAGAGCAGCGGTGATTTCAGAACCGCCAATAATGCCGCCTCCATGATACATAGCGCTTTCAAGCCAATGAGTTCAGGAGTTTCGGATAAGGGGCTTTACGACCGTATCAGGAAAACAGCGCTGGATATACTTTACCATACCTCACCGGGAGTACGGGGCAACAGGCTTCTTACGGACGGGAATATTGCCTGTTTTACAGCGATTGAACTAAATAAAGGCGCGTTATTCAGTAAGCTTACCAGCCTTTCCCCGGAGATCACAATTAATCCTGCAGCGGACTTCAGCGTGCGGATTCCTTCGATGACGCCTGCGGCATGTTTTAATCCTCCTCCCAATGCGGTAACTGCAGTGTTGCAATTCCGCTGTTGCGTCTTTCATTTTGACCAAAAACAAAGTGCATTTAAGCAATCGCAGCCGTTGCCGATATCACTGACAGCGTCTTCTTTTCCCGGCGCCGAGTTCAGTTTTCCTATGAAAGGCGCTGAGAACAGTGTCCTGATCGTTGCAGCCGCTATTCATTTCCTACATAAAGAGGGGTATAAGATAGGTGACCATCAACATCTCGCCGGCAAATTCCTGAAAGCGGTTACTATCGCAGATGGCCAGATCATTACCTGGCATGCGCCATCATCATTGCCTGTAGCCGTTACCGCCGCTAAACTTCCCGACAATTCGCTTCCGTGGCATGTAAATAGCTAATACCAGGGCCATTCAACTTGCGGGGGCGGTAGTGGGGGGCAGCCTGATCTTCAGAAATGAAACCGATTACATAATATTTCGGAAAAAGCACTTATCTTAGTCCCACTTTGCATATAAAGAAACCGATTGCACAAATGAAGGCCATTATTTTAATTTTGCTACTGGCAGCGACTGCCACCGCTTCTGTTAAAGCAGAAGACGGATACCGTCTCTGGCTCAGGTATGATCCGCTGCCCCAGACATCTGCATTGCTGTCCTCCCGGCAACAAATAACTACCTTCTTTATACAGGGCCAATCGCCCACCCTGGCGGTGCTAAGCCGGGAGCTGAGCACCGGCCTGTCCGGTTTGCTCAACAAGGAGATTACGATTACGCCTGCTGCTGCGACAGCAGATATTGTTATAAGCAAATCCAACAACGAGCGTCTGGGAACAGAAGGCTTTTCCATCATCACTTCCACAACAGGGCGCCGCCAGATCAGGATCTCAGCCAACACTGATGTTGGCCTCCTGTATGGCGCCTTTCATTTTCTCCGTTTACTGCAAACGGGCCACCCGACAAGTAATCTCAACATTACAAGTAAACCCGGGATCCGGCACAGGATACTGAATCACTGGGATAACCTCGACCGTTATGTTGAAAGGGGGTATGCCGGGATCTCTATTTTCAACTGGCATACTTTGCCAGGGTATATCGACAAACGTTATATCGATTATGCACGCGCCAATGCTTCTGTTGGCATCAACGGCACTGTGCTTACCAATGTAAATGCCAATGCTTATATACTAACGCCCGATTATCTTCTTAAAGTAAAAGCACTTGCAGATGCATTCCGGCCTTATGGTTTGAAGGTATATCTCACCGCCCGGTTTTCGGCTCCTATGGAGATGGGTGGATTGAAAACAGCTGATCCATTGGACGCTGATGTTAAAGCGTGGTGGAATAACAAGGCGAAAGAAATTTACCAGCTGATACCTGATTTCGGCGGATTTCTTGTAAAAGCCAATAGTGAAGGTCAGCCTGGTCCGCAGGACTACCAGCGGACGCATGCCGACGGCGCCAATATGCTTGCCGACGCGGTTGCGCCCTACAATGGTATCATCATGTGGCGCGCCTTCGTTTATAGTCATGAAACGCCGGAAGACAGGTTTAAGCAGGCCTACAATGAATTCAAACCACTTGACGGCCAGTTCAGGAAAAACGTGATGGTACAGGTGAAGAACGGGCCTATCGATTTCCAGCCGCGTGAGCCGTTTTCTCCTTTATTCGGCGCCATGCCGCAAACCCCTGTATTAATGGAATTCCAGTTAACGCAGGAATATCTTGGGCAAGGCACACACCTTGCCTACGAAGCGCCGCTTTTTAAAGAGGTGCTTGACGCAGATACTTATGCCAAAGGCAAGGGGTCTACGGTTGCAAAGGTTATTAACGGGAGCCTTTATGACCATCCTTTAACGGGTATTGCAGGCGTTGCCAATATTGGCAACGATATCAACTGGTGCAGTCATCCTTTTGCACAAGCCAACTGGTACGCACTTGGAAGACTGGCCTGGAATACGGCGCTTTCCAGTGAAACGATAGCAGAGGAATGGATAAAACAAACCTGGAGCAACAATAGTAAAGTAGTAGCCGTCTGCAAACAAATGATGCTGGATTCGCGCGAGACACTGGTTAACTATATGACACCGCTGGGGCTTCATCATATTATGGGCAACGGACATCATTACGGGCCGCTGCCCTGGGGCAAAAGCCTTCCGCGTGCCGACTGGAATCCCGTTTATTACCATCGTGCCGATAAAGCCGGCATTGGCTTCAACAGAACGGCAACAGGCAGCAATGCACTTGCACAGTACACGCCGGAAGCTGCGTTGCTTTGGAGAGACAGCACAACCTGTGATGAAAAATTCCTTTTATGGTTTCATCATATTTCCTGGCAACGCCCGATGCATTCGGGGCGCAGCCTTTGGGAAGAACTATGTTACAAATACAACGAAGGCGTAAGAGGTGTAAAAACAATGCAGCAGCAATGGAGCAGCCTGCAACAATATATCGATACAGAAAGATTCAGCCAGGTACAACAACTACTGACCATTCAATACAACGATGCGGTATGGTGGCGGGATGCATGTTTATCTTATTTCTCGGATATATCGGGACTGGCCATACCTGCCGGTTATGAACGGCCGGCGCAAACACTTGATCACTATAAAAGCCTTCAATTCCCTTATGCCCCAGGCAATGGAAAATAGTCAACAATATATTCAAAGAATACAATGCTTAAATAATAGTCACATGAAATCATTCAACACCCGTTTGTTTTTGGCCATCGGCGTATCTGCGATGTATAGTATAACGAGCTGCCAGGAATCATCTTCCGGCAACAACAGTTCAAAAGCAGAAAAGGCTGATAGCAGTAAAAAGACCTATCTCTCGCAGCCACTGGTAAATAACATCTACACAGCCGATCCGTCTGCACATGTATTCAATGGCCGTATTTATGTATATCCATCTCATGATACGGCGACAGGCATCCCTGAAGACGATCTTGGCAGTCACTTTGACATGAGAGACTTTCATGTGCTGTCTATGGATTCTGTTGGCGGTAAGGTTACCGATCATGGTGTAGCGCTGGATATTAAAAACATTCCATGGGCGGGCCGCCAGTTATGGGCGCCGGATGCCGCCTTTGCGAATAATACCTATTATCTCTTTTTCCCTGTTAAGGACAAACAGGATATCTTCCGCATTGGGGTAGCCACCAGCAAAACTCCTGAGGGACCATTCGTTGCGGCGCCGAATCCCATTAAAGGCAGCTACAGCATTGATCCCTGCGTATTTAAAGACGATGACGGCAAATTTTATATGTACTTTGGCGGTATCTGGGGTGGACAACTGCAACGCTGGAACAGCAACAACCAATATGATTCTACCAAAGGAAACCGTGGGGCCGAAGAACTTGCCATACTTCCAAGGGTAGCTCCTCTTACCAGCGACCTGCAAAACTTTGCGGCACCTGTTAAAGAGCTGAAACTTACAGATGAGAAGGGTAACCTCTTCAAAGAGAAAGATAACAGCAAACGTTTCTTTGAAGCCTCCTGGATGCACAAATACAATGGCAAATACTATTTCTCTTATTCCACCGGAGACACTCATAACATCTGCTATGCTACAGGTGACAGCCCTTATGGGCCATTCACGTACAGAGGTGTTATACTTAATCCTGTAGAAGGCTGGACCAGCCATCATTCCATTGTTGAAAAAGACGGGAAGTGGTACCTTTTTTACCACGATGTTCAGCTATCGGGCAAGACTTATTTACGTAATGTAAAAGTTACTGAGCTGCATTATAACAGCGATGGCACTATTCAAACCATCAACGCGGTAAAATAAAATCCCTCTGCGGAATTTTATTCGCAGCAAATGCTGAATAAGCACCCATTGCCCTATGCCTGCTGTTATTGCCGAGAACAATTTAACAGCAGGCTACTCCGGCATCCGGCAAACCGTTTGCCACCCATTAACCGGGAACACGATCATCAATGCAGTAACCGCTCTGATACATATGAAAAAGCTTACAAACCCAATACCGTTGCCAGCAGCCAGCGGTGAAACCTATAATAAGGGAAAGACTTTGTCGTTGGTTTCTATACCCGCGTATCTCTGCCTGCTATTATTTTCCTGCCTCACATTTTCTGCCGAAGGCAAGATCATATTGCCGCAACTGGTGCGCGACAGCATGATTCTGCAACGCAACCAGCCGCTTATCATCTGGGGCCGGGCGGATGCCGGAGAGAAAGTCACCATCCGGTTCAACGGACAAAAACTGTCTGCCCGCACAGGCGCAGACGGTAGCTGGAAGGTGACGATGAAACCTTTGCCTGCAGGCGGTCCCTACACCATGCAGATAGACGGCAGCAACCATATTGTATTAAAGGATATACTTGTTGGGGATGTATGGCTTTGTGCCGGGCAGTCGAACATGGTACACCAGCTACAGTTGCACAACGAATATTTTGCTGCCGATATCAAAGAAGCAAACTATCCTGCGATCAGACAATTCTGGGTGCCCAATGTCACCAACCTGCAGGAGCCACAGCGTGATCTGCCTTCCGGCTCCTGGAAAGCAGCCAATCCACAGGATGTGCTCCAATTTTCTGCGGTAGCGTATTTCTTTGCGAGAACCTTATATGAAAAGTATAAAGTACCTGTCGGCATCATCAACAGTAGTTGGGGAGGCACTCCTATTGCAGCATGGACAAGTGAGCAGGGCTTACAGGAACTACCCAACTGGCCATCCATCATTCAGCAGAATAAAGACACTGCTTACTTCTATAGCCGTAACCGGCAGGCCGCGGCATTTGAAGCAGCCAACCGTCACACGCCGAAATCGGACAAAGGACTGCAAGGCCCTGTTAAGTGGTACGACACGAACTATGTACCCAAGGGTTGGCGTAACATAAATGTACCGGGCTATTGGGAAGACCAGGGCGCCGTTAATCTCGATGGCGTTGTATGGTACCGGAAAGAAATAGAAGTTCCGCCGTCCATGACGGGCATACCCGCTAAAGTGTACCTGGGCAGAATCGTAGATGCAGATGAACTTTATGTAAATGGCGTGCGGGCTGGCATCACGTATTATCAATACCCGCAACGCCGTTACCAGTTGCCGGAAAACCTGCTGAAAGCAGGAAAGAATATCCTCACTGTACGCGTTACCAATAATGCCGGCAAAGGCGGGTTTGTACCTGATAAGCCCTATGCACTTGTAGCCGGAGATCAAAGTATTGACCTGAAAGGTTACTGGCAATATAAGGTGGGAGATATTTTTACACCTACGTATCCGCCTGTTGCAGGCGCGCTCGTTCAAAACCAGCCTACTGCGCTCTTTAACGCCATGGTAGCGCCCTTAACGAACTATGCCATCAAGGGCGTGGTCTGGTACCAGGGCGAAAGCGATATTTCCATCGCAAACGAATATAGCCGTTTACTCCCGGCACTCATTGCAGACTGGCGTAGGCAATGGCAGCGGCCGGAACTACCTTTCGTATATGCCCAGTTACCCGATTTCATGGCCGTATCTTATCTGCCTGTAGAAAGTAGCCTGGCGCTTCTTCGTGAGGCACAACTAAAAACGCTATCTGTTCCCAATACAGCCATGGCGGTAACAATGGGGCTGGGCGAATGGAACGATATTCATCCTGATAATAAGAAAGACGTAGGCATAAGGCTGGCCCTGGCGGCACGTAAGGTGGCTTACCAGGAAGACATCGTGTACAGCGGTCCTTTATTCCAATCCTCACAAAAGGAAGGGAACAAAATCGTGCTATCTTTTCTTCATGCCGGCAGCGGCTTAGTAACCAGTAATGATGAAGCGCCGGGCGCTTTTGCCATTGCCGGCGCCGACAAAAAATTCGTGTGGGCCAATGCCGTCATCCGGAACAACAAGGTGGAAGTATGGAGCGAAAAGATACCACAGCCCATGTATGTACGCTATGCCTGGGCCGACAGCCCGGACAATGCCAATCTCTGTAATAAAGAAGGTTTGCCCGCCTCCCCATTCCGGACAGACCAATAGGCACCAGAAAAACGGCCGATTTGGGAAGGATGACAAAACTCACCATGAAAGCAATAGAAAAAGCCGATCTTTCGCCTGTCAAACTGGATATTCGGAAATCTAAAAATAAAGAACTATGGCAACAGCTAATGCTTGCATGTATTGCGCAAAGGACCAGAGATTAACAGACGTCATGACTGAAATCTGTGAATTGGAAGCTTCCATTCTTTACCTGTTCAAAGAACAAACCTACCCTGGCCGTTGTGTAGTAGCCTACAAAAACGCTCATAAGGAAGAGATCTTTGAACTCAGCGATGCAGAAAGGGAATTGTTCACCAAAGACGTAGCGAGAGTAGCCAAGGCAGTAAAAACTGCTTTCAATGCGGGCAAGATCAACTATGGTGCTTACGGCGACAAAATGCCTCATATCCATTTCCATATTGTTCCCAAATACGAAGACAAACCGAAATGGGGCAGCACTTTCGACATGCAACCCGATGAGAAAGTATATCTCACTGAAGAAGGTTACGCAGAAATCGCCAATAAGATCAAAGCGAATCTTTAGATAGCGGATGGCAGATGACGGAATAGATGGATAAGATAGTAGATCATTCGTCACTGTGTATATAAAAAACCTAAAAAATAAAAAGCCGGAGATTTTTGTCTCCGGCTTTTTATTATACCTGATGGCAGGTAACGATTCCTTTATTTAATAACCTCTGCCAGTTTTTTATTCAGTTCTTCGCCGCGGAGGTATTTAGCAACGATCTTACCTTCGGGGTTGATGAGGAAGTTCATGGGAATAGCAGTGACGTCGTATAATTTAGCTGCTTCGTTTTCCCAGGCTTTGAGATCTGATACCTGCGTCCAGTCAAGGCCATCTTTTGCGATCGCTTCTACCCATTTGTCTTTATCGTTGGGTTTATCGAGGGATACACCCAATACGGTGAAACCTTTGTCTTTAAAGGCGTGGTAAGTTTTCACCAGGTTCGGGTTTTCGCGGCGGCAGGGTCCGCACCAGCTGGCCCAGAAATCAAGTAACACCCATTTGCCTCTGAAATCAGATAGTTTAACGGGTTTGCCGTTGACATCGTTCTGAGTAAAGTCGGGAGCAATAGCGCCTTCCTGTGTCAATTTCATTTTGAGGATGCGGGCCAGCAAGCTTTCTCCCAACTCAGACTTGCGCACTTTTTCGTCCAGGGCGAAGAAATCCTTTTCTGCCTGGATTGCGTTGAAATCCGGGGGCAAAGTAGAGTTAAACGCCATCAACGACATGTATTTGCCGGGGTTGGCTTTTGCGTATTTCATCTTGGCTTCTATGATCTCATTCTGAACAGCATTGGCACGTTTTTCCAGGTCGGCGATATAGGCGGCATTTTTCTGTTTTTCTTCGGGCTGCGCCTTATACTCATCATTTAATACCTGGTACTTGTCATAAATTGGTTTCAGCATCGCATTCACCTTTACGTTATCGTCGTTGGTAGGCGAGCCTTTGATCACAGCGTTTTTAATGGAGTCGGTTGCCGTTATCTGGATATTTTTATCTTCTATGAAGAAAGCCAGCACGTCTTTCTGAGGTCTCATCACAGGATTTTCAGGTTCGCGGTCGTGCAGCACCAAAATATTCGCTTCTTTTGGTGCTCCTACTTTTCCTTTAAAAGTAAACTGACCGTTACGGATATCGGCAGAGTCAACATGGTTTTCACCTTTTATCTTGTAATACAGGAAAGCCTTCGCCGGTGCATTCAGACTGCCCACTTTCGCTTTTATAACATACCCATCCTGGGCCAGCATAGCCAGGGGCGAACCCAAAGCTGCAATAGATAGAATTGTCCGGATATTCATACGTTGTGTCTCTGTTATAATAAATAATTATTTTTTGTTTTTTGCTGGTGCAGGCAAATAGGAGGAATACAATTTCTGGTCGGCCAATATTTCCAATGCCTTGCGATAGCTTTCGTTATCCGCGTTCAAAACCTGAACATAGTAGTTGTTACCTGCAAACAACTGGCTTGCTACCTGTCCTTTTATTTCCAGGGATAAGAGATCGCGGGTACGGCTTTCGATTCCTTTGCTAACGGGCATACCTGCTTTGGCAGCGCTGCCAATGACATAATCCACTACCTGTACAGGCACCTGGAATTTTGCCAGGAATACCGGGAAGCTAGACCAGTTGCGTTGTAATGTTTCCCTGCTGCTATCGATGAAATCGAACACAGCCCTACCTACAAATCCTGCAGCTCCTACGTTCTGCAACCAACCGTTATATTCAACTGTATCGATAGGCACGTATTTGTCGGGCATAATACCTCCGCCGCCATACACTGTACGCTTAGCTGTTAAGGTGGTGTACTTGAGCGAATCGGCGAAATGAATTACGTTCGCATTCATGAGTTCGCCACTGGCTAATCTTGTCACTACATTATCATCGTATTGTGCTCCATGATAAGGTTTTTGAATAGAGCGGCCCGAAGGCGTATAGTAGCGTGCTCCTGTTAGTTCGAGTACAGCTCCATCGGGAAGCGGAACAGGTTTCTGCATCAGCCCCTTTCCGAAGCTACGCCTGCCTACCAGTATGGCACGATCCCAGTCCTGTAAAGCACCTGCGAGGATTTCGCTGGCGGAGGCAGTGTTCTGATCTATCAACACTATGAGTTTGCCTGTCATAAACTGACCTGATCCGCTGGTATAGTAATAGTCCTTTCCTTTATCCTGGGGCATGCTATAAAAAACGAGCTGATCTTTCTGTAAAAACTCGTCGGCCACGCCGATGGCTGCTTCCACATATCCGCCGCCATTGCCCTGCAGGTCGAGGATCAGGTTTTGCATACCTGCTTTCTTCAGGTCTATCAAAGCTTTATCGATCTCGTTGCGGGTGGTAAGGTTAAAAATGCGGAGCGCGATATAACCAGTTTTATCATCTACCATATAGGCAGCCTTTACGGATCTATCGGGTATAGCGCCACGCTCTACTTCTACCGTAAGCGGCGCGTCAACAGACTTGCGATGTACAGTAAGCTTTACAACGGAGCCTTTTGTACCGCGCAGTTTTGTCATGATATCATAATTACTGAGTTGTTTGCCTGCGACGCTGGTGTCATTGACAGCAATGATGCGATCACCCGCCAACAGTCCACGTTTAGCGGCCGGTCCATCGGGTATCACCTGCGTTACATATACGCTATCATGCTCCATCACGTACTGGATACCGATGCCTGTAAAGCTACCGCTCATCGACTGCCTCATCTGCGATGATTCTTCGCGACTGAAGTAGCGCGAATGCGGGTCCAGTTGTTTCAGCATGCCGACGATAGCCGCATCCGTCAATGTTTCATCTTTCACAGAGTCGACATAATTCTCCTGGATTGCTTTCAGCGCTGCCGCCATCTTTTCTTTCGGATTCATCTGTGCTGCTGCAACATTCACCATACCGGTGAACATTGCAGCAGCCACTACCGCTTTTACTACAGTACTCATTTATTTTTCAGCTTTTAGCAGTTCAATAACATACGACAACTCATCCACCAGTTTGCTTGGGCTACCGGAATAACCTTCAGAAGAATAACGCATGATGCCGTCTTTTAAAACCACTTTACGGGGAATAGCGGATGACTTGAAAAACGGAACGAACGTTTTGAATACGACATCCTGTTCGCCATTCTCCTTATTCACGGCATCGTGAAGCAGGTTAAAACGGAAGCCCTGTGATTTCACG
Source organism: Filimonas effusa (assembly GCF_004118675.1). NCBI lineage: Bacteria > Pseudomonadati > Bacteroidota > Chitinophagia > Chitinophagales > Chitinophagaceae > Filimonas > Filimonas effusa. The sequence goes on from NZ_SDHZ01000002.1 coordinate 531,256, forward strand.
TATCCAACAGATTTATTCTTATAGTCGCCATTTTGCATAGTGCCTATTAAATAGATCCCAACTTCGCTGTCATTGGCGTATTTGTCGACCAGCATTTGCATACCAGGGAAAGCTGCGATGCAAGGTTTACACCAGGTAGCCCAGAAATCGATGACCACGATTTTGTTGCCCCATTCACTGGAACGCACCAGCTGCCCGTCTGCATTCTCCAGCGCAAAGGGTTTATATTCGTTGTTCGTAAGATGTTCTTTTACGTATGCTTCCATTGCCTTACGTTCATCATCCGACTTCAGAGAATTGATATAAGTGTCGTAGCCGTCAAGGTTCTTATGTTCTTCCTGGTAAATGGTTTTCAGTTTATTGAACATTGCCGGCGTAACTGTATTAGCCTTCACTGTTTTTTCCAGGAAAGGTTTCATTTCTGCTTTTTGCCCGAGTTTCTCCAGTATGTTGAGGTATATTTCGTTTAACTCAGCAGATCCGTAAGTACCTTTCGCCGACAAGTGCCTATAATAGGTTTTCGCTTCTGCATATTTACCTAAAGTGTTCAGCAACTGAATATGATTAGACAATTCGTTGTCCAACTGCTGATCGGCATTTTCCTGTGCTTTTTCTGGCGTAAACACACCTGATTCCAGATAAGAACCATCTTTTACTTTAGCGATGAGGTCTTTGATCACAGGAGTGCTTATGTTATAAAGAGAATCGTAGCTAACCATTTTGAACACGTAGGCGCGCATGATATTCCAGCGGTAGAGCTCATTTTCGGTTTTGAAGTTGAGGTCTTTCACCATCGACAAAAATTTGTCGAATTGTTTGGTATCGAAGTAGGCTGCACCCAGTGTACGATGCGTTGAATAATAAATGAATTCCTGGCGTGCGGGATTATTATTCCATTCTTTTAAAGGAAAAGCCTTCAGGAAGCTTTCGCAACGTGCGATCTGCTCTTCCGTTGTTCCTGGCCGCTGCGTGTGGGAAAAAGCTGCCATCCTGGCGAATGCGCCTTTAGGATCCTGTTTTATCAGCAACGCCTCGAGTTCTGCCGCTCTCTTCTCATCTTTCTTAACCCGATAGTATCGCACAAGCCCTTCCAGGTTTTCTTTCGAGATATCGTTTCTCTTTACCAGCTCTGCAGGATTTGCATCTTTATAGGCATCCTGGTTGAATTGGGCAAAGCCTGTTACTGCCAGGCCGAATAAGCATCCGGCCAGGAATCCAAATTTTCTAAGCATCATATATCTAAGCTTTAATTGGTGTTATCTTTCGTTCTGCTGTATTTCGGGATTGAATAAAATATATTTATCTCCAATAGGGAATGTGTAACGGTTACTACCAGGTTCGAGCGTATAGGTTACGTTATTGAACGTTCTAGTAACGGTAGTCACCAGGGAGGTATTGTTATCTTTACTATACCTTCTCTGATCGAACCAACGGAAACCACGTCCGAAGAATTCTCTCTGGCGCTCTTCACATACTTTTACCAGGGCATCTGCGGCGTTTGCTGCTGTAAGCGCCGTATAATCGGCAGTGCTGAAGCGTTTCTGGCGAAGGCTGTTTACGAGAGACATAGCTCCGGAAGCATCTCCTGCTCTTGCAGCAGCCTCTGCTTTAATGAGCATCATTTCCGGCACATCGGGTCCGATGAGGATACCTTCGTTGGTAACCCTATAACCCCAATAAGCGCGGCCGGTGAAAGATGCAGAGAAAGAACCTGAAAAAGAGTTGCCGGGTTTTGTAAAGAACTGGTAGCGCAGATCTTTGGTACCCAGTGTTTGCAACAGTTTATCACTAAGCGACATAGCAGTGTAGCTGCCGGTAACCAGTTTAGAAAGCATGATCTCCGGATTAACCAATCGCAGCGGATAGGATTGCCCACCTGTAACATAGCTATTCAGGTCGAGCAAAGTGTTCTGCAATTTGAGGGCGCTGTCGGCATATGCACCTGCTTTAACAAAATCGCGGGTATTCAGGTAAGTACGTGCCAGTAATGCGTAGGCAGACACTTTAGCCGGCCTTACATTGAAATCGGGAGTGGCAGGCAGCATGGAAACTGAAGCCAGAAGATCGCCTGTGATCTGGTCATACACCCGTTGTACAGAAGCCCTAGTTAGGTTTGCATACAGATCGGGTGTGAGTAGCAAAGGCACGCCGAGGTCGGAGGAAGCGGTACCTGCGTCATATTGTTTGGCATAGATGTTTACCAGGTTGAGATAAGCATAGGCTCTGTGAACCAATGCTTCGCCATAGATCTGGTATTTATCTTTGTCGGTACCGTTTTCGCTTGACAATACCCCACCCAGGATTTCATTACAGGTGTAGATGATCTTGTAGTTACGATCCCAGTCGGCATCACTCTGTGCTTCTGTATAATATTTAGCGGCCCAGGTATAGGTATTACGCTGGTAATCGAGCATGCCGTTGACCCTGGTTACATCGGTAATGCTAAGATCATCGCCAGAGAAGAGGCATAAGCCGTAACCATATTCCAGCGTGCTGTTATCATTCATGACATACCGGAAATCGGCGGTAGTTTTTAAAGTCTTCTTGCCGATCTGATCGATCTCAACATACTTGCGGCAGGAAGCGAAGGCGATCAATATTAAAAAGCAGAAATATTTTTTCATACAATAAGATTAAAAAGATGCATTTAAACCAAAAACGAAATTGGTGGCAGGTGGCAGGGCTGAGTAGTTACCCGTGCTGAGGTATTCAGGGTCCAGTCCTTTTTTATTAGCCGTCCATATCAAGCCCAGGTTTCTTGCGCTCGCGTTAACAGAAAGAGATTTGAAAGCATTGCGAGGCAACAAGCGTTCGGGGAATGAATATGATAAAGAAACCTGCTGCAGCCTTATATTATCAGCTTTTTCGACCATTATATCGGAATAGCGGTACCTGTTTAAGCTATTGAAAGTAATATTGGAAAGGCCAGGGACATTGGTTTTCGCTTCATCGCCGGGATTTTTCCAGCGATCAGCAATATCTTTGAGGCGGCCGAGTACACCTGTATATCCTGTATAGGTAGGGTAGTTATCGACAGATGGCCTAAAGAATGAATGACCGAAGTAGTAGCTTATACGAACACCGAGTTCAAATGATTTATAGCGAACAGAGTTAAAATAGCCGCCATAATAAGGCGCTACGGACACGCCTACATTTTGCAGGTCATCGCGGGTAAAAGTGGATGGCAGACCTGAGGTACTCTTGATGATGTTTTTGTTTTTGTCATAAATCTGCGTTTGCCCTGTGGCATCTAGTCCTGCCCATTTATAAGCAAACAGCGATCCCATAGGCATTCCGTCGAGTGGCTGCGAACTTGAAGGGACCAGTGTTGATGAGTTATTTACAAATCTCGAGTCAGTAACCTTGTTGGTACCATAGGAGAAGTTAAGCGTAGAACTCCAGCTCCAGTCTTTTTTACGGATGATTTCGCCGGTGATGCCGAATTCGAGGCCATGGCTCCTAAGGTTACCAGAGTTAAAGTATACGTTGCTCCAGCCATAGGTGGCGTTGTAAGGTAAACTAACGGCAATGCCATTAGACCATTTCTTATAAATATCGAAAGTACCCTTGATCCTGCTATTCAATATAGCGAAGTTGATGCCTGCATTCAAGGTTTTAGTCAATTCCCAGCCCAGCTGCTGGTTAGCAGGGCTTTGAATAGAGCCATAGGGTTGCTGTGTTCTGGAATCGACACCGAAAATCGCAATGATCGGGATATTGTTTCCTGCCAGCGGAACAGCACCTGCTGTACCTAAGGAGAGGCGCACGCTAAGGTCGTTAAGCAATTTAACGTCGCGCATAAAATTCTCTTTCAGGGCGTTCCAGCGGAAGCCTGCAGACCAAAAAGGTTTTGCTCTTTTTGAGCGTTCCAATCCAAAGAAAGTATTATCGTCGAAACGCGCACTTCCTGTGAAGATATATTTGTCTTTATAGATGTAAGAGAAATTACCGAGGTAAGAAAGATAGCGGCTTTTATTTTCGGTGATACCTGACACCGGGTTTCCAATTTGTTCGGTCCAACCCCACATTGTCATAGTTGCTACTGTAGGATTGACAGTACCTGCGGTATTGGTAGCGGGGTCGTAGCCATACCTTGTAGTACCATAACCTTTGCTGTAGGTTTCCCTAACTTCAGCGGCCGCGAGCGCTACCACCTGGTGATCGCCTTTGAATCTTTTATTAAAGTTCAATTGTGCGCGACCATTGTAATCGTAGCCATTAGATTCATTCATTGTATAGATGGCACCAACGGGAATTCCGTAAGCCAATTTATTATTGGTACCTACCGAAGTAAAATAGTTAATCCTTCTGCGGGTGTCGTAACTATTCAGGTCACCGATAGTAGACAGGTTCTGTGAATAGTTTTGAAAACTCCCGGCGATTTCTGCGTTTAACCATTCTGTGACTTTGTAGGTGAACCCAGTATTGAGTCTTATCCTATTTTCTTTACCTGTAGGGATGGTATAATTCAATTCATCGAGCGCACTGTAAGTAAAGGGCAGGTAGCCTTTGGCTACGTAACCTGCTGTAAGTTCGGGGCGCATCAGGATTTCTCTCTTAATAGAGTTGCCGCTTTCATCTACGAGCAAATCATAAGGGCGCAGGCCAGAGGTAAGCGCACTTAACGCATTGGCTGTTGCATCGTTTGACTTAGAAACAGCATACTGATAGTTGATACCGGTTCTGAACGTGAGTTTATTCTTAATTAGGTCTGAAGTAAAGTTGGCAGTAAAGTTGGCACTTTTTGCGCTATTATTTTTAAACACCGGCTTATCGTTGGTATAGCCGGCAGAAATATAGTAAGTGTTATTGTCGCCGCCGCCGGATACAGAGAGGTTATATTGCTGGGCAACTGCGTTCTGCATCATATAATCTTTCACCTGTTGTTTGGAATCGTAGCTGGCGAGCCTAGCCAGTTGTGCATCACGTTCGGCAAGAGAAATGGTACCTCTTTTATATTTATACATCCATTCTGAAGCTTCACTATTATTGGGAGTATATACGCTAGGGGTACCAAAAGCCAAAGGATCTGTAATAAAAGATTTATCTACCAGTTCCTGTTCCAGGTCGATGTATTGTGCTGAAGACATCCAATTCAGTTTATTGAGATCGGCTGGTCTTGACACGCCTATATTGGTGGAAAAGGATACAGAAGCTTTGTTCTTTCTCCCTTTTTTGGTTTCAATAACAATTACCCCATTCGCGCCTTTTGACCCCCAGATAGAGGTAGCGGAGGCATCTTTCAGGAAGGTGATTGTTTCGATATCATTAGGGTTGATATAGCTTAATAATGCGTTATTAGTAGATACGGAGCTCTGGATTTTGGTTAAAGACTGCACGTCGCCAACGGGGATCTGCGGGAAGCCATCTATTACTACCAGCGGTTCGGACCCCACCGTAGTAAAACCGTTGATGGTTCTTATCTGTAATTTATTATTACGTGCGTCGACCTTGAGGCCAGGTACGAGGCCTTCGAGCCTGGGAACGACGCCGATAGTAGGTGTTTCCTGCATTTCTTTGGCAGTGACCTGTCCAAATGCGCCAGCTGCCCTTTCTTTACTAATGGTACCGTAACCATAGTTGAGGTTACCGACACTGATATCTTCGAGGGCGTAGATTTTGGCTTTTGTTACCAGGGTAATTTCGGAGCGTCCTTTCAAAGGCACTTCCCTTGTTTCAATGTTAATAGCGCTAATGATAAGCGTAGCTTCCGTTGAAATATTTTTCAGTGTAAACTCCCCCTGATCATTGGTAAAAGTTTGCATCATGGTACCTTTCACGACAACGCTGGCACCGGCAACAGGTTTTCCCGATTCGTCGGTCACCTTACCCTTGATCACATCCGGTGGCGCCAGCATTGTTGTTAAACTTGCGGACAAGCCAGCCGCGGAGCGTTGCTGCACGACGATGAATTTGTCGGATAACTGGTAAGTAAAGGGCTGATCTTTAAAGATCTCCTTCAACACCTGCTGTAAAGCTGCTCCTTTGAATGAAGCGGTGATCTTTCCAGCTTTTTCCATTTGCACGCGTGAAAAAACAAACGTGAAACCTGTTTGCTTTTCCACTTCCTTAAACACTTCGCCCAGCGATGTGTTTTTGAAACTGGCAGTCATTGTTTGACCAATGCTGCGGGCCCCCACCTGTAATGAGGCGATAAAGACCAACAGAAAAGTAAGTTTCGTCATACGAACAATTTGGGTACTAAACATTCTTTGTCCCGGGCACAACGGGACTTTGCCATGCGCAGTCAATTGCATAGTTTTGTCTTGTAGGGGTTAAACAATAAGCATTCTGATCCTTGGCGGACAGTGTTTGGTTTGTTGCAAGACCTTCTATCAGATCGCTCCGGGTACCAGCCGGGGCGATTTCATTTCAGGCTTACGCTCTTTATATTTATTTTTTAACAATAATCTTTTTGCCCTCTATCTCGAAATGGACGAGTCTGGTCATTTCAAGCAGTTTCAATACTTCCGAAACCGGAAGATTGTCGGGCAGCCTGGCGGTAAAGTCATAGGAAGGAGCGTCGGCCTCGAATACGACATCTACGTCGTACCAACGGCTGATCTGGCGCATAATACTTTTGAGATCGGTTGATTCGAAATACAGTTTACCGTCTTTCCAGGCCATTGTTTGCTGAATATTCGCATGCGTTACGGCAAATTCAGCGGCTTGTTCTCCGGGATGCAGTATTACCGATCTTTTGCCATCGGAAACCTGTACACTGCCCTCAAGAAGGGTGGTGGTAACAGCAGGTTCATCGGCATAGGTATTTACGTTAAAACGGGTACCAAGGACGTTAATATCCTGGCCCTGTGCTTTTACAATAAAAGGTTTATTCTTATCAGAAACGATTTCGAAATAGACTTCTCCTGTTACTTCCACTTTACGCTGGCTGCCTGTAAAGGCGGCGGGGAATCGAATGGAGGACTGTGCGTTCAGCCATACACCTGAGCCATCGGGCAGGGTCATTCTGAACTTACGGGCGCGTGGTGTAGACAAAGTGTTATAGGATACAGAAGCGCTGTTGAGCGCGGCCGACTTATAACTAAGACTGCCTTCTCCTGTTTTGGTAATAGAAGCACCCTGGGAGTTACTGATTTCACCGGTTACTGAATCGAGCAATACGGTTTTACCATCAGCCAGGGTTAATAAAGCGCCGGCGTGTCCGGCGGGGACATCCGACTTATAATGGATTTCAGCCAGTTTCGTGGTTGCCGGTTTATTGACCAGGAACCAGGTTCCTGTTGCTGCGGCAGCCAATACTGCTGCAACAGCCCACCATTTCCTTCTCAGGAAGTGCACGCGATGTACCGGCGCTATCGCGCGTTTGCCGGGCTGCGATAAGATTTCCAACCTCCGGCGTTCGAGATTTGCGATGCGTTCCGGAGAAAGCATTTCGGCTGTTACGGGGGCGGCCATGCGATCGGATAATAATGCTATGGCAACGTCGCAGTTACCCGGTTCGTCGAGCCATTCCATCAACCAGCCGGCCTCTTCAGGAGCACATTGTCCTTTTCCCAGTTTCTCCAGTAAATCTTTAACGTCAACAGGCTGTTCCAAAAGCAGCGTTTTTTTTCAAGACGGAACAGAAATTAAAATAGGGGGGGGATAAAAGCAATTATTTTTTCATTATCATCCAAAAAAGTAGTGCCATGGACTTATCAGCATTGGAAATCAGGTAATTACGAACGAGTTGATTTGCTTTTACCAAGTATTCTTTTACGGTATTGGGCGATATGCCCATCATTTCGGCTGCTTCTTTATAAGAATGGCCCTGCGTTTTACAGAGCAGATACACTTTTTGCTGCTGTGGGGTGAGGGTATCCATGGCTTTCTGCAACAACTGTTCGCTTTCGCGGTAGTGCAGCGCTTCTTCGATATGAGAGTAGTGTTCAATGGCCAGTGCAGTAAAGCGTGCTTCCATGGCCTTATTTGATTTTATACTGCGAAAAAAATCATAGACCTTATTGGCCGACATACGATAGATATAACCTGCCAGGCTCTTGTCTATTTGTATATCATCCCATTTCGACCAAAGGTGAGCGAATACCTCCTGGACAATTTCTTCCGCCGCATCGGGATCTTTGACCATTTTAAGCACATTCAGAAAGATCTGCTGGCTTAGCTGATTATAGATATCAGTGAACGACCTTTCAGCTTCTCCCCGCTCCCATATTTCGCCCCGCGATTGCTCATGTATACTCATCAAAGGAGAAGTTATTGGCTGTTGTTAAAAGGCTAAATTACGAAACCTGCTGTACCCGTTGGGCAAACTTAAGCGCCTTTTAACAACAGCCATGTGTTCTCCTGCTTTTATTGCGGGATGCGAATCACGAGCTTACCACGGGTTTTGCCGGTTTCCTGCTGCAAATGGGCTTCCTTCATTTGGGAAAAATCATAGACATGAGAAATATATGGTCTTATTATTCCTTCCTGCAGCAGGTGTGCGATCCGGCGCATATCTTCTCCATCCGATTCCACTAAAAAGAAAAAGCCATTTACGCCTTTGTTCCTGGCTTTTTCTGTCACCTCTTCATTCAACCCTGAAGGAATACTTATCAAGGTACCACCAGCTTTCAGCATCTCCAGGGAACGGTTTATATTGTCGCCGCCGATGGTATCCAGCACGAGATCGATATCGCTAACGGCCTCTTCCAGTTTTTGAGTTTTATAGTCGATATGGTTATCAGCTCCAAGGTTCAACACAAAGGCACGGTTTTCAGCAGACGCTGTACCTGTTACATGTGCGCCGAGGTACCGTGCTATTTGAACCGCGAAATGGCCGACACCTCCGGCAGCAGCATGGATGAGTACTTTTTTACCTTTTATATCTTTTACCTGTTTCGTAAAAGCCTGCCAGGCGGTTAGCGCCGCCAGGGTTGAAGCCGCAGCCTGTTCAAAAGAGATATTGGCCGGCTTCAACGCCAGGTGTGATGCGGGGGCTGCGACATATTCGGCATATACCTGTCCGTGTCCCGGAAAGTTCACCATTCCAAATACTTCATCCCCTTCTTTGAAGTCTTTTACAGCATTGCCTGCACGCACTATTATGCCAGCAACATCCCATCCCAATACCAGCTTGTGAATTTCCTTTAACCGTCCGTACATACCCTTGCCGGCGCGGGTTTTTACATCGACAGGGTTGATGCTGATCGCTTTTACTTTAACCAGGACTTCGTGTGCTGCTATTGCGGGAAGTGGTTGTTCGGAATATGTCAACACCTCTACTCCACCGGGTGCTTTTACTATTATGGCTTTCATACTACCTTATATTATTTGTTATAAAACACAAAAATCTACTGAAATACTCCAAAAACAGGGTACTTATCTTACCATTTCCGGTAATTTTACACCATCCAACATGCATTTAAACAGCAGTTATGCAGAAAGAAAGCCTTTACCAGCCGTTTGAGATCGTTTATAAGACACTAGACGAATGCCCGAAAATGGAGCATAAACACAGCTTCTTCGAGCTGGTATTCATACTATCGGGGACCGGCCAGCAATGCATCAACGAGCACAAATTCAGCTACCATGAGAACCATATGTTTCTTTTAACACCCAACGATTGCCACAAGTTTGATATAGCCACCACCACGACGTTCTTCTTTCTGCGGTTCACAGATATTTATCTCAAGGGAAACGGGCTGGCTCCTGCTTACGTGGAACAGCTTGAATATATTCTTCATAATGCCAGTCATGAGCCTGGCTGTATCCTGCATCATCAAGCTGATAAAATGCTTGCCCGTCCCATTATAGAGGCTATTGTAAGAGAGCAACGGAACCAGGATATCAACAGCAAAGAACTGATCACCCAACTTATCAATACACTGATTGTTATAGTGGCGCGGAATATCATGAAATATATGCCTGCCAAAGTAAATGAGTACTCAGATGATAAGATCCGTAGCATACTTCAATACATACAGCAGCATATTTACGAGCCTGATAAGATCAGGGCTAAGGAGATCAGTGATCATTTCGGGATTTCCGAATCATACCTGGGCAGATATTTTAAAAAGAATACAGGAGAAAACCTGTTGCAATATATTTCGACCTACCGGCTACGGATGATAGAAAACCGCCTGAAGCATAGTGATCTGAGGATTAATGAAATTGCCTTCAGTTTTGGTTTTACCGATGAAAGCCATCTTAATAAATTCTTCAGGAAGAGCAAAGGGTTAAGTCCTCTTGCTTATAGAAAAGAGGTTCGTTTAAAAGAAAGCGCCTGAAGCCACCAGCAACGGTAAATGGGTAATTTTCGCAGTATAGCAGCAGTTTTAACAGTTAGCAGGAGGGCTTATGGTATTTAATAGCTACATTTGTAACTGAATTAATTTCTGAGACGCGCATAGGTATCACATTTCATCTTCTCCCTTTGTTGAATATACCTGGTCAATCTTTGCTTTACTCAGTATTTTATTTTCTCTATTCAGCGCTTCCCGCCCATAAATTGCAGTAAGCCTCATTTATTAACATATTGAAGGATATAGTTATACTATCTTTCAATCCTAATTCATTTCATGAACTTTACAGATTTAAAACTCATACAACCTATTATAAACGCCGTTTCTGAGATAGGTTATCATCAACCCACTCCCATACAACAACAGGTAATTCCTTTAGTGCTTGAAAAGCGGGACGTATTAGGATGCGCACAAACCGGCACGGGTAAAACGGCTGCTTTTGCCATACCTGTGTTGCAGCTATTAAGCCAGCAAAAGACGCTGGGCAAACCCAGGGCTTTAATACTTACCCCTACACGCGAATTGGCCTTACAGATAGAACGCAACTTCAGCAGCTATGGTAAATATCTCAAATTGAAGCATATTGCCATTTTTGGTGGCGTACCGCAAGGTAAACAGGTAGCTGCACTGAAAAGCGGTATCGACATACTGATTGCCACGCCGGGACGTCTTATGGACCTTATGGCGCAGGGATTTGCAGATATTTCCGCTGTCGAGCTCTTTATTCTCGATGAAGCGGATCATATGCTGGATATGGGCTTTATCAGGGATGTGAAAAAGATCATTACCAAAATACCGGTAAAAAGGCAGACCCTTTTATTTTCAGCTACTATGCCTGCCGAGATCAGGGCGTTCGCCAATACGATACTAAAGCAGCCGGCTGAAGTAAAAGTAGCGCCTGTTTCTTCTACCGCTACCGGCATTCAGCAATCGGTTTATTTCGTTGAGAAAAGTGAAAAAACAGCGCTGCTTGTTTCTATCCTCAATAAGGATTCTGCGAGATCGCTTGTTTTTACCCGGACCAAAAGGGGTGCAGACAAACTGGCGAAAAACCTGGAGCGTTCCGGTATTTACGCGGTGGCTATTCACGGCAACAAATCGCAGAATGCAAGACAAAAGGCTATCGAAGATTTCCGCAGCAGCCGTTTACGTGTATTGGTAGCTACCGATATTGCGGCAAGGGGTATCGATATCGAGCATCTGCCGAGCGTTATCAACTACGAACTACCCAATGTACCTGAAACTTATGTACACCGGATAGGCCGTACCGGAAGGGCTAATGCCATAGGTTCGGCAATTTCGTTCTGTGACAACAGCGAAAAAGATGATTTAAAAAATATTCAGAAACTGATAGGTTTCAAGATGCCTGTTCTTAAGGCTGCTACAGGCAATGTTAAACAATAGCAAGTAAAAGCGGGTTACTAACAGGAAGCATATTATTTCCGTACTCATTTATAAAAACACTTCAGATGATCATTTGGATTTTCTTTATCGTAATCTGGTACAGTTCTTTGTTTTCACAGACGTTTTTCCAGCATAGGTATGCTGCGCATGGCGCCTTCTCGATGAGCAAGGGATGGGAACGTTTCTTTTTCATTGTCACCTATATTACGCAAGGGTCTTCGTATATGAGTCCGAAAACGTATGGCATCATGCACCGTTTGCATCATGCCCATACCGATACTGAGTTAGATCCGCATTCGCCGGCGTATTCTTCGAATGTATTTTCGATGATGTGGCGTACCCGGACTTTCTACCTCGATATTTATAATAAGAAGATGAAGGTTGACGCACGCTTCTCCAAGAACCTGCCGGAGTGGGAGACTATGGATCGCATTGGTAACAGCCGGCTTTCGAGGATATTGTGGGTAGTAGCCTATACTGCGTTCTTTTACTTTTTTGCTACCAATCCCTGGCAGTACGTGTTATTGCCTATCATTATCACCATGGGGGCCTTTCATGGTGCTATCATCAACTGGTTTGCGCATAAGTATGGCTATACCAACTTTAAGTTGAAGAATACGTCGATGAACCTGTTGTTTGCAGATGTGCTGATGCTGGGGGAATCCTATCATAATAATCACCACAAGCATCCTTCTTCTGCCAATTTCGGATACAGGTGGTTTGAGATAGATCCGACTTACCCGTTGATAAAATTGCTGGTGAAAATGAAAATCATCAGGATGTCGAAGCCGGCAGTTGAAGCTGCGCAGCATAAGCAGGAATGGTAAAGTTATAGTAGCAGCCAGGCTGAACATGGGTTTCGCCTGGCTGCTTCCATTTAATGAGAAACAGCTTTTAATCCAACGATAGAACCTATCAGGGTCATGATAAAGAAGACACGCCAGAAGCTGGCGGGGTCTTTAAAGAAAAAGATGCCTACCAAAGCTGTGCCTACGGCACCGATACCGGTCCATACAGCATAAGCCGTACCTATAGGAAGCTCCTGTATGGCTTTCATCAACAACAACATACTTGCCGTTAATGACACTACGAAACCGGCGTACCACCAATAAGACTCCATTCCTGTTGTTGCTTTTGCCTTTCCCAGGCACGATGCAAACGCCACTTCAAACAACCCTGCGATAACCAATATCAGCCAACTCATATCTTTTGCTTTTGGATCGCAAATTTCGGCAGTGCGGGGCGCAATGAATTTTACAAATGATAAAAAATGACGCCGTAGTTTTCGAGCATTGGTTTTATTGTTGGCGGTACTGCGCCAATTCAGTCAGCCTTTTCCAATATGAATAGCGCTATTGCCGGAAGGATGGGGCAATAGTTGTATCGTGCCGAGCAACTATTTCAATTCGGCTCTAATCCTGCTTAGGCTTACCTGAGTAATTCCCAGGTAGGAGGCGATATGGCCCAGTTGTACACGCTGTAAGAGATGCGGACTATACCGCATCAGTTCGCTATAGCGTTCGGAGGCGGTTTTAAACTGACGTGAGATGAGGCGTTCTTCTGTTTTAACCAGTTCTTTTTCGGCCAGTTTTCTACCCCAGTTGGCGATATGGATATCTTTCAAATACAATGTTTCCAGTTCATTTGCTTTTAATTGGTACAATTCTGCATCTTCGAGCAGTTCGACGTTTTCGTATCCTTTTGTACGTTCCACATAACTCTTCATTGATAATACGGGGTCGCCTTCTTTGCCAAACCAGAAAGTGATATCATTGTCTTCCTGGCGGGCATAGGCCCGGACGATCCCTTTTTTTATGAAGTAAAGTGTGTTCTCGATTTTATCCTGCCGGAACAAGATATGGCCTTTTGGGAAAGAGACTTCCATAATATGCTCTTTCAGCAAACCAGCGGCAGCTTGCGGGAGCGGGTAGATTGCCTGTATGATTTCGTTGATATGCATTATTCAAGCGCTTCCAATATACAACGGCGTTGTGGTTTGGGCAAACAAAAGAGCCCTCCCTGGAAAAGGACGGCCCGGAAAACGGTGTACCAGCACCTAAACAGAGATGGGTGCATTTACCATCAACCCACTTTCACCTTAGGAAAGCCACCATCGACAAAGACTTCGGAGCCGTGCATAAAAGACGCATCGTCGGATGCGAGGAAGCGGATGACACGCGCCACTTCTTCGGGTTTTCCGAAACGCGCCAAGGGTATTTGCGGGGCAAACGATCTTGTAAAGTTTTCCATTTGCGCTGCGGTAAGATTCGACCGTTCAAAATAATTTGTTTGAATGGGGCCCGGGCTTACAGCATTCACCCTTATACCTTTTGCCGCCAACTCCGCGGCAAAAGTTTTAACGAATGACTGTACAGCTGCCTTTGCTGCTGAATAGACCGAAGAATTGGGCATTCCTATTTCTGTAACGATAGATGTATTCAGAATAATAACGCTTCCGTTTCGCATCAATGGCAACAATTGCTGCACTGTGAATAATGTTCCTTTTACAATAATGTCAAAGAGCTCGTTAAAATGTTCTTCACTGACCTGTTCAACAGGGGCGTATTTTCCAATGCCGGCGTTGACATAGAGAATATCAACGTGAGGAACGACGGACACCAGCTTTTCGCGCAACATCAGCAGGTCGGTCATTTTGCCGGCATCGGAGACAATGCCGAAAGCCTGTTCGCCAAGTTCAGACTGCGTTTCCTGTACCGTGTTCTCATAACGGCCAGTAAAAACGACCTTTGCACCATGATCTATAAACTCTCTTGCCGCGGCTTTACCAATACCGCTGGTTGCGCCTGTAATAACAGCGATCTTGTTTTCCATTTTTTTCATACAACCTGAATTTTATTTGAAAACAAAATTGCTTTTCAACGTTTACGTGATCAATCCGTTTCTTGCTAAATTAGGATGACTACAGGCTGAGCTATACCGTGAGTATGGTTAAGCTCGATTTTTAGCAGGGTAAGATGCCATAAGGGGCAGGGAACAGATTAGCCAGCTCTGGGCAACAGAAGAAGAAAAGTTTGAAGCAACCGTTAAAGATGTAACGATCAAGGATGCTCATTGCGGGATAATTTTCGTAAGTTGGTTGTAAAAACATGCAACGTACCCGTATTACCACTTTATTCCTTGACATTGGTGGTGTTTTGCTAACGAATGGATGGGACAGGGCCGCACGTAAGCAGGCTGCCTCTATTTTCTCTCTTGATCTACCGGAGCTGGAAGAGCGGCATCATCTAACTTTCGATACTTATGAAGTGGGAAAGCTGACGCTGGACGAATACCTGGGCAGGACTGTTTTTTATGAGCCGAGGGATTTCACCAGGGAGGCTTTCAAGGAGTTCATGTATGGGGTAACAACTGCCTATCAACCCATGATAGATCTTGTATGTCAACTGAAGGCCAAACACGGGCTTAAGCTGGCTATCGTAAATAATGAGGGGCGCGAGCTTAATGAATATCGCATCAGGACTTTCGGGATAGATAAGTTCGTTGATTTCTTTATTTCTTCGTGTTTTGTTCATTTCAGGAAGCCTGATCCTGACATCTGGCGTATTGCGCTGGATATAGCCTTGGTAAAGCCTGAAGAGGTGTTGTATATCGACGACCGGGCGATGTTTGTTTCCGTTGCGGAAGGGCTTGGGATTAATGGGTTGGTGCATGAAGGATATGAGACGACGCGTGGCAAACTTGCCGAGTGGGGACTTGACTAAGGAAGGCCGGGAATTCATAAAACAAGAGGCCGTATCATAAGCGCGATACGGCCTCGTTTTTCTCGGGTAACTGATGGAGAAGGGTTCCCGTTTAAGCAATTCTCAGCGGCTATTTTTATTTATGAGCCATCCTCTTTCTACTAGTCTTTCGGTTTCAATAACAAGTCTATATTTTTCAGTAAATCTTCTTTATGTGCGCGCTCTATTGCGGTGGCGGGGGTGCTTGCCGCTATTTCGGTTCTCAACTGCTTCAGGTGTAACAGTACGTATAACCTGGCTTCGCTTCGTTCTGCATTTGTAAGCATTTTGCCTTCGGCCATGTTCTTTGTTTTCAGGATCATGCCTATACGCTCGACGTACATGCGCTGGATATTCCTGCGATAGATCTGCTGCTCTTCGCTGCCGGCCTTGTTCTGCCATACCAGACGCTTCAGATCGGCGAGGTAAGTACTGACAGTATAGGCTCCAGGCTTTTCTACCTGTTTGGCGAAGATATTATAGAGCAACCCGGGGCTTAGCAATAAGTTCATGGTATTGTTTTGCTGCACACTTATCAGCTCCATTTTATTGATTCCAAGCTTACTGGTAATTTCGGCAGGGTACAGCCATAGCGGCGGTTCCAGCAGGTTTTTTGAAAGGAATTGAACGGCGCTCTTCATTTTTTCTGCGGAAACGGGTTCATAGACATCCCCTTTCTGTTCCGTGCTTCTGAGAGTGATGTACTCTCCACCGAGATAACGTGATACATGACCGATGTATAAGTTATACTGTCTTGTCACGGCTTTGTACATACGGGCGAGGTTACTGTACAGGTCTCCTTCTTCTGCTGTCCATTCCGGGAGTTTTGCGATCACGCGTTTCAGGTTTTTGATGCCGTATTCATTAGCCTTCATCACGTCATCGCCGATGTCTTCTTTTTGAGCGCGCGGGTCACTGGAAGTGCCTTCGCCACCGAACCAAAGGCGTGGATCAGCGGCCAGGCTGTCGGCTACCTGTTTTTTCAGCAGCTTACTTTCCTGATATTCATCGTTTACGCCAAAGAGTTGCTGATAGCCCCATTGGATGGCCCATTTATCGTAAATGCCTATGCGGGGGTAAAGGCCTGCTTTCGAGATATTGTCTCCGGGTTGTGCTACGTAGTTAAAACGGGCGTAGTCCATGATAGAGACCGTATGGCCGTTTGCCTCCACCCAGGCTTTATTGCGCAATAGTTCTACCGGAGTTTGACTGCTGGCACCCATATTATGCCGCAGGCCTATGGTATGGCCGATCTCGTGTGATGAAACGAAGCGAATAAGATCTCCCATCAATTCATCATCGAATTCCATTTTGCGTGCGCGTGTATCTAATGCGCCGGCCTGCACCATGTACCAGTCGTGCACCAATGTCATTACATTATGATACCAACCCACATGGCTTTCTATGATCTCCCCGCTGCGAGGATCGCTGATACGTGGGCCATAGGCGTTAGGCGTTTCGGATGCGAGGTAACGGATCACGGAAAAACGCGCATCTTCCATACTCATGGTGGTGTCGTTTTCGGGCCACTCTTTTCCTATGATCGCATTTTTGAATCCTGCCTGTTCAAATGCTTTCTGCCAGTCGTTCACACCAGCGATAAGATAGGGGCGCCACTTTTTGGGTGTAGCAGGATCGATGTAATAAACGATCTGTTTTTTAGGTTCTACCAGTTCGCCGCGTTTGTATTTTTCGATATCCTCCTCTTTGGGTTCGAGGCGATAACGTTGTATGAAATTATAGCTGGTAGCCTGCTGTGCGCTATCGCTGAATAAGAGATACCTGTTTGCAAAGTAACCTACCCTTTCATCGGCAAGCCTTCTACGCATGGGAACCAATGGGAGCAGCACCATAGAGGTATTCAGTTCGTAAGTAACAACACCGGTTGCAGCGCCAGCTATGGCAGCGGCGGCAGATGTAGTGTACGTTTTGAGTGTTTTTACTTCTATGTTGATAGGATAACTGCTCATTTTTGTGATAAAAGATCTATCATCGGCAAGGCTTCCCAGTTTCAGTTCGGTTTTGTCGCGCGATGAGATGGAGGTTATGGTATTATCCTTACGGAAGAGATCTGTTACATCTATTACAATATTACCGTTAGCAGGATTTACTGTTTTTATGTCAAAGACAGCTATAATGGGTTTCACGCCAGAAGCCTGTACTGCTTTGTAGATCGCTTCTGTGGAGCTGGCCACCGTAGCTCTTGCTACACTTGAGCGCAGGAAGATCTTCTGTTGAAGGCCTTTTTCGAAAAAGATGGTTTGCTCATTGGCTTTTTCACCACCGAACACACCTGCCTGCTCGGGTGTTGCTATATAGCGGGTAACTGTTAAGATATCACGATTGAAAAGAGAATCCGGGATTTCGAAATAGTAACGGTTATCGGTGGCATATACGGTGAACATACCGTGTGATGCCACTGCATTTTTACCTATCACCTTTTCGAAAGACGGCATTTTGCCTGTTGTTGCCGGTTCGGCCGCCTGATCTTTTACTGCTGCCTTTTCTTTCTCCTGCGCAGTGCCGGCCGTTACGGCCAGCACTGACAGGAGCATCATCCATTGCTTCATGTAAATTATTTAGAGAGTATTTGCTGCATCTTACCAGGGTAGCGCTTCGCCGCTGTTCACTTTTAATGCGGGATTCAGCTTTAAGACATCCAGGCCGAAAGGCAGGATATATAATTTGGAATCGGGGGCCAGGGTGTAAGTCTGCTGAGGCAGGCTGGTATTCACCACAGGGAATTTTCGCACTATGGTTTTGGCGTATTCGGGTTCGGTATTGAAGCGCCTTAAATCCCATAAACGATTGAATCCGAACAAGAGTTCTTTTCTACGTTCAGCAATAACGATATCCATAGTAGCTTTTATGGTGGCGGGTGTAGCAAGCGTTGCTTCGCTTGCCAGGGTGATCCTTTTAGCCCTCAAAGCATTGATCACTTTCATTGCTTCTCCGAGGTTTCCTTCACGTGCGTAACACTCGGCCAGCATTAAATGCACTTCCGGCGTTTTCATACCTACGGTGGGATAAAAGAAGGCAGTGTACTTTGTATTGTTCCAGGCTGAAGTGCCCTTACCATCGACATTCGCGCCTGTAGTAGTGAAGAACAAATTAAAACGCGCATCATTCTTACTGAACAAATCGGTAAACTCTTTACTGAACATAAAGCTGCTTCCTGCAAAGTTCATTTCATTGTATCCTGTCATGTACATGTAACTCAGCGTCTCGGGATTCACACCAGGAGGCACATTTACTTTAGAAGGACCGCCCAGTTTAGCATACTCTACCAAATCATAGATGCTATTATTATAAGAAAGCGACTTTAAAGCTGCTTCTTTTGCTTTATCGAATTCCTTTTTAAATAAGTGCACTTTTGCTTTTAATGCCCATGCAAACGCCAGGGAAGGATGATAAACATCTTTTGGGTTTACCTGCAGGTGAGGAATAGCTTCATCAAGATCTTTGAGGATAAAGGCATACACTTCGGCTACCGAAGCCTGTTTAGGTATGCTTTCCAGGTCGTATTTATCCATTATGCAGATACCACCGTCGAGTGTAGCAGTAGCAGGATCGTATTGTTTAGCATACATATTCACCAGCAGGAAATGATCGAAAGCACGGAACACCCTTGCCTCAGCAAACGCCAGGGCCTTAATGGAATCGGCGCCGTTAGCCTCACCGATAAGTGTACAGATCATATTCCAGCGATTGATGTATTTATAGGTTTGGTTATATAAGGACCAAGCTGTAACATACAACAACCGGCTTTCACTATCATCGAAAAGGAAATGTACATTATAAAGGCTCTTGGGCTGTCCTATAATGAAGGATTCCCTGATCCACATATCATCGGCAAGGTACTGGAACTGATTGACAGGATAACCACGGCCGGGAAGGCTTACCAGGTTATACAGATCATCTGCCGTTTCTATAATAATCTTTCCCTTGGGAGTAATATCAAGATATTTGTTGCATGAGCTGCTTAGTACTACCAGCAGCAGCAATACGATATAATTGGATAATGATTTCATTTGAATACGCAGTTTCGGTTTAGAAATTAATAGCAAGACCAAACAGGAATGTTTTAGGGGTAGGCAGGTTTCTCACACCATTATTTAAACTTGCACTTTCCGGATCGAGCCCGTCACCGGCAGCAGACCATAGCCACAGGTTATTTACCTGCGCAGTGAGCTTCATCCCTTTCAGGCCAATCAATTGACTGTATTGCTGTGGCAAGGAATAAGACAAGGATATATTACGAAGCCTTACTGTAGTGGCATTCACCACATTCACGTCGGAGTAACGGTAAAAGCTTGACAAGGTAGTGGCCTGTGCTTTTAACAAATCGGGGTAGTCAATTTCAAACCTGGGAACAGTGGAATTGGGATTGTTTACCGTCCACCTATTGGCGATATCGCGATTGGTTTGTGTATAACCGGAGAAATCAGTTGCATCGCGGCGCATTTTATGTCCACCGTAAAATGCAAACAACATTCCCAGCTGAAAGTTTTTATAGGAAATGGATTGCTGGAGGCCACCTGTCCATACAGGAATATAGGTACCCACACGATAAACAGCATCCACTGAGTTCACTTGTTTCGTTCCTGTGAGTTCGCCGTTGGCATCGAAAGTTGCGTTCGCTTCTCCTTTTTCGTTATAGATATAAGGATAACCATTTGTCATACCTGCATATCTATAGGCATACAATGAATTATAGGGCGTGTTGGAGATGAAGTAGTTGTAAGGCACTGTTATATATAAATTAGCTAAAGTACTAAGTCGCTCCGTGTTACGGATCCTGTTGGTATTGTATGCAAAATTGAAGCTTGTGCTCAACTGCAGGTCTTTCTTTCTCCACCAGTGGTAGTTCAATTGCAGTTCGATACCACGGTTACTCATTGCCCCGTTATTGATCCTTTGTGAAGTAGTACCGACTGTAGGATCGAGTACTTTATCGACCAGCAGATCAGAATTATACTTGCGGTAATAGTCAAGGCTACCAGTAAGGATGGAAGAGAATAGTGAGAAGTCTGCACCCAAGTTGGCTGTCGCCGCTTTTTCCCAGCGAAGTTTAGGGTTGGGGTAGGTATCTATATCGTAGTACTGGAGGTTTGTGTAGACCACATCGCTCTTAATTTTTGCAGTAATATAGGGAGAACTGCTTTGGTCGATATTACCATTCACACCGTAGGTTACACGCAGCTTAAGCATATTGATCCAAGACAAATTTCTCATAAACTTTTCCTGGCTCATATTCCAGCCGCCGCCAATTGACCATAAAGGCCTGTAACGGTATTTGGGGTCACCGCCAAAGAAGTCGGCCTGATCGACACGCACACTACCTGTCAGGTTATATTTTCCTTCGAGCGTGTAGCCAAAATTGCCATAGTAGGAAAGGTAGCGGTGGCGTGTTTCTGACAAATTTTTACCGGGGGTGTATGACAGTGTTGCATTCCTGCCCGAGATATAAGAGGTAATGCCCCCATCGGATAAGGTAGCCCAGTCGGTAACAACAGAAGTAAGCGTAATTGGGTTATAGCCATATCGCAGCGAAGTGTTTGCGATGGGGGAAAAGCTTTCTCTTACTTCCATACCTGCTATTGCAGTGATATCGCTGTACATGCCTGCTATGCTGAACCGAGTTGTATAATCCAGCTGGTTACGAAAGGTATAGTTTCTTGAGCGTGTATTTGCCTGGTAAACACGGTCGCCTTCGGGCACATTGCGTTTATACACTTTGGTTGCAGCGTCGTAGCTGGTCATTGTATTATACAGATAACGCATTTTATAGGAAGCGGCTTCATCGTATTTTTCCTGTTCACTGCGGCTTAGTTCGTATTGAAAGCGGGTGGTAAAGCTTAAGCCGGGCAGCAGTTTTGCATTTACATCTGTAAAAGCACGGATACGGAGGTTCTGCGTATTGAGCTTACCGTATTCCAGTTCATCGAGGATATTAAAGTATACCGGTTTAAAATTACCATTGGCTGCCATAGCGGCTACTGTAGCCGCGTTCATGGCAACGTTGGTACTATAGCCATCGGTAATGTTTACATAGCTACTATTTACACGTTTCCCGTTTTCATCTGTGATCTGCGCATACCGGGGTTGCAGGAAATAGTTATCAAAATCGGAACTTGTTGCCACAGACCTGGTATAACCACCGTTTAAGCCGGCGGTTACTGTGAGCCATTTCTGTGCATAAAATGTATTCTTAAAGTAGAGATTAATATTATCATTGTTATTATTCTTCATCCTCAGTTTGTTGCCGTCGTAGTTGATGGACAAATAAACATTGTTCTTATCTGAGGCTGAAGAAAGGGACAGGTTATAACGCTGACGCACTTCCGGCCGCCATACCTGATTGTAGAACTGCCGCATATAATCATTATTTCTCCATTTACCCAATGTGCTATCCAGCTGGTGATCATTGATAGTGCCATTAGACCTATCCCTGTAAAGTGCGTATAGAGGAGAATAATAAGTTGGAGCGCTACCCAGCGTACCCAGTGAATTGAAGTAAGCAGTTGCGCTGCCGCTTTTCTTTACCTGATATTGATAAACCTGTGTCTCGTAATCAATCATGTCGCTTGTGGTGGCATAATTCATTTTATCGAGATCGGGCCGATTGGTAATCAGCAGGTCGGCGTTGGCGCTCATTTGCGCCTGTCCTTTTTTACCTTGTTTAGTTGTCATGACGATCACACCATTACCTGCACGTGCGCCATAGATAGAAGCTGCCGCCGCATCTTTCAACACGGTTACGGATTCGATATCGTAGGGGTTGATCTGGCTGATATCCCCTTCTGTAATCACTCCATCTACAACATACAATGGCAAAGAAGCGGTGGCGTCGGTAGGCGTATTAAAAGTACCGATACCCCTGATGACAGGGTTGTTCCGGTAAGTACTTAAACCAGGCACCTTACCTTCCAATGCTGTCAGCAGGTTTTGGTTAATATGTGCGTTCAGTTCTTTTTCAGTTACTACGTTATAAGCAGCAGTAGAACGTTCTTTTGAAATAGTCTGATAGCCTGTATTGGCGGTAATAGCCAGTTCGGTCATTTCATTTACGCTGGCAGTCATTACCACATTCAGGACAATATTTACGTTATCGTCTTTCATGGAAGCGCCGACACCAGGAACGGGGGTGCCACCGGCGGAGCATGCTTTCACGCCTACCAGGATGGTTTCGTAGCCTATGCTGGCCATGCGGAGCATGCCATTGGCAGCGACGTCTTCCAGAACGAAATTTCCATTTTCATCGGAAGCTACGCCTTTGGTTGTACCGTTAACCGCTACAGTTACGGCTGGCAGGGGTTTTCCTTTGGCGTCCATGATCTTTCCGGACAAGCGGAAGATGCGCATGAAACTCATGCCACCGCTATGATTTGAGTGGTCGTGATGCGAATGATCTTCTTCGGCTTTTTTTATAAAGATCGTTTTCCCTTCCACTGTAAAATCGAGGCCGCTTCCTTTCAGGACTGCTGCCAGGAAAGTTTTCAAAGGCATATCGTGTGCCTCGAGCGTAACGGGTTTTGCCTTTCCAACAAGGTCGGGATTATACATAATAGCATAACCTGTTTGCTGCTTTACAGCGGCGAACACCTTATCTAACTTCACCTCTTTTCCCGAGTAATGAATACTCTGTGCCATTGTGCTGCCTGCGAAGCAGCCGATACCTATTAATAATACCCTGAACAAAACGTTTACATTCTTCCAAATGCGCATAACTGCATTAGTTTTGGTAAGTGAATAAAAAATGGGAATTACATAGGAGTGCCTTCCGGTCACTGCTGCAGCAATGCCGGCGTTATATAAAACAAGATCTTTACTAAGAAGCGGGGCTTACTCGCAGCACCTTACCCTCCAGTCTATACCTTACGCCCATATTATCAAGTCCTTTGATAACCTGTAACAGGGTCAGATTTCTTTGCATTTCGCCGGTGAAGACAACATTCTCCGTACCGGGTTCATATATTACCTGAACATCGTACCAGCGTTCTATTTGTCGCATTACTTCCCTGATACCCGTTCTTTCTGAAAAATAAAACAGTCCGTTCTTCCATGCTACGGCCTGGCTGGTATTTGCGCGGTCAACGGTGAGAAGATCGTTTGAGCCTGCACTTGCCTGCTGTCCGGGTTTCAACAATGCCGTTTGTGTTGCGGTGTTAACACGTACGACCCCTTCCAGGAGCGTTGTGCGCACCACTTTTTCATCGGGGTAAGCATTGATATTGAAATTTGTACCCAGGACCTCTACTGCATATTTGTCGTTAACACTTACCCTAAATGGAACAGCCGTTTTGCCGTTATTATGTTTACTTACTTCGAAGTAGACTTCACCCGTAACGCTCACTTCCCTGGTTTTACCTGTAAAAGCTGTGGGGAAACTGATAGAAGAAGCTGCATTGAGCCAGGCTATTGTTCCATCGGGCAGCACCAGAGAGAACTGGCGGCCGCGTGGCGTGCTAAGGGTATTACGAAATACCTGGCCATTGCTTCCGGCAGCTGTTTTATTGTGTTGCTGATTGTATTGTAACCGGCCTGCTTTCAAGTGAACAGTAGACTGATCCTGTTCTGCTGACCAGCCGTTTTGCAAGCTATCCAACACGACTACGGCGCCATCGCCAAGGGTAAGAATGGCGCCATCCTTTCCGGGCAGGACATCCTGTACTGGTTTGGGAAGCACAGCAATAGCGTGCTGCGGTTTAGGTCTGTTAAGATAAACCAGCGTTCCGGCCAGCAACAATATACTTGCAGCGGCCCACCACCATCGTGTTAAACGAGCTGGCGGCTGTTCAGGCTCTTCTTTTCCTGCCTCTATGCTGCCTTTTATTTTCAGGAATAATAATGCAGCATGTTCTTCTTCGCTGCCTGCCAATGATGCAGGTACATTTACATCTGCTTCAGGCTGTGCTGCGTACCAGTTATCAAGGATCTGCCTTTCCTCTTCGGTAAGGCGTCCGAGACTCCATTTATGAGCCAGTTGGTAATAATATTCCAGTTCTTTTTGCGGGAGCACCAGCAGTAGTTTTTATATAAGTATGATGAGCAGCCGTTTACCCTTACGTGTGCTCAAAAAAAATTTCAGAAAGAAAATAACTGGGTAAACAGCAGTTTTAATCCGCCACGCAGTTTTTTTAATGCCTTTGTCATTTGTGATTCCACCGTTTTCTCGGATATATCCAAATGACCTGCTATTTCTTTATTAGTAAGCCCTTCTTCGCGGCTGAGGCGGTATACCAGCCGGCATTTCTCAGGTAATTGTTGTGTGAGATCGTAAAATTGTTCATATAAGAATTTGAGCTGAAGCTGTTCGTCGGGAGAGGGCGTTGTTTGCTGCACCACTTCGAGCTGTGCTTTTTTTTCAGATTCTCTGTAACGGCGCGCCATCAATGCATAAACCTGGAATTTAACAGCTGCGGCAAGAAATGCTTTCAAGGAGACATCTACGCGCACGGCAGCTCTTCTCCGCCAGAGATCGGCGAATACTTCCTGTACCACTTCTTCAGCATCATGGGGATTATTGAGTTTATTACTTGCTACGTAAAACATTAGTTTCCAATACAGATAATAAATTTCTGTAAAAGCTTTCTCATTTCCTTCCCTTAACTGCAGCAGGAGTTCCTGTTCACTATTTTCTTGCTTTGTTGACACTAAAGCATCAGCGTTGTTGGTTATGTAATTTGGCAAAAATACCGAAAATCAATGGACAACCACCCGCCTTCACCGACCAACTTGACCTGATAAGATGGGAGTAGCGCTGCGATATATATACTATAGAAATAAACAGTCATTATGCAGACGATCTTAATGCGGAGCTTGCTAACAATGCTATTCACCGGAATTTATATATCTATGTCGTTCTCCCAGAACTATGATGAAAGCAAGGTACCTTTTTATACCCTTCCTTCGTTACTGGTCTCCGGCCAAAACCAACCTATAAAAGATACTGCCAGCTGGGAACATGCGAGGCGGCCGGAGCTGCTCACTCTTTTCAGCAATTATGTATATGGTACAACTCCAAAAGATTTTGACAGTGTGCGTTTCGGTATAGAAAATGAGGACCCGGCTGCAATGAATGGGAAGGCCCGGCTTAAGGAGGTAGCGATACGGGTGTACCGGCAAAACAAATCCATTACATTTCACCTGGTATTGTTCACACCAACGGCGCAAGCAAGTCCTGCCGCGGTATTTGTTCTTATCAACAACCGCGGGCGCAGCCATACTGATCCCAAACGAGTTGTGCAGTCGGACTTCTGGCCTGCAGAGATGATGATAGACAGTGGTTATGGCATTGCGGCCTTTCATGTAAGCGAGCTTGCGCCCGACAGGAAGGATAGCTATGCGGATGCGCTGCTACAGCTATACCCGGAGCAGCTAGCCGCAGACAATGGGATGAAGGCAATAGGCGCCTGGGCCTTTGGCGCCAGCAGGGTTATGGATTACCTGGTAACCGATGGTCATGTAAATGCGAAGCAGGTTGTTATCGTTGGTCATTCGAGGGGTGGCAAAACGGCTTTGTGGGCGGCAGCACAGGACGAGCGCTTTTCATTATGCATTTCGAACTGTTCCGGCAATACCGGTGCGGCTCTTGCCCGCCGCCAGTTTGGCGAGCGGATCGCCAAAATCAATGCTACGTTCCCTCATTGGTTCTGTAACAATTACAAAAGATTCAACGACAATGAAACTGCGCTTCCTGTTGACCAGCATATGCTCATAGCGCTAATAGCTCCGAGACCTGTTTATGCGACCAATGCTACGGAGGACCTATGGGCAGACCCCAAGGGGACTTTCCTGGCACTAAAAAATGCAGAACCTGCCTATGCGCTTTACCATAAAAAATCGAATCTGCCTGCTGATCCGCCTTCTCCAGGCCATGCCATCCTTTACGCTCCATTAGGTTATCACAACAGGATTGGCGTGCATGATATGACACGCTTTGACTGGATACAATTTATCCAGTTCGCCCGTCATCATTTCAGGTCATGAGACAGGTAATTCATTATCTTGCGCCCCTTTTAACGTAAAGCCAGGCATGGACGGATTTAACAGGCGATCGGGAGCGGAGGCAGTAAGTGATCTTACCTCATCGGTACTGTCGTTATTAAACGGAATAGATAATAAAGCGGATATGCAATTATTCCTGACAAATCTTTCACCTGCGGTGATCCGGCAGCTTGTTGCAGCCGCCGCCACGGCGGAGTATTACGAGCTATGCCAGTTCATAAAAGAAAGCTTACCTGAAAAAGAAAGCGAAGCAGGGCTATCGTGCGGCACCACCGTTTTCAGGGAAGGCCAGGAAAAGGATGACCAGGAGGATTACAATTCAGCTGTCTACAGTTCTGCTTCGTCTTCTGAACCCGTTCAGACAGAAGAGGCTTCTTCTACAGAAGAGAAAAACAATCCTGTATAGGCAATATTTCGATAAGGTTAAAAGGCCGGCAAGATATTTGCCGACCTTTTTTATTCTCAAAAAATTCAACCATTATTATTCACCATCCACTAGACTATGACATTCACAAAAACCCGTTGGACCATTGAGTCCGACCGTATCGTTATCCGTCCCTTTCGCATGTTCTTTTTAATGGGATGGATACTTGCTATTATTTATGTCGTCATCTTTTTAGGTTACAGAGGTTTTAGTTCTCAAAGTCCTATGGGATCTACCCCTTTCGCATTGTTCCTCCTGGCCATCCTGGTGTTCTTTTTCCTGGGGGGATTTACTTATATCTGTTTTGACCGTAATACGGGAAAAATGCAGAAGATGCTTTTTGGTTTTATTCCTGTAAGAACAATCAGTTTCGACAAATTATATAAAGTAAATATTGTAACTCATAATGCCGGCGGGTTCAACTACAAGATATTTACGAAGGCCAATAAATATGGCAGAGGTACGGTCATCTCTTCGGGGTATAGCAAGGCAACCGATCGTAATGCTGTTGCCTTCAGTACGGAAGTGATCCCGCTTATTCACCAATATCTTGATTTCGCAGACCCGCTGCCTGCTGAACAGCCTGTTACCATACATGAATATCACTACTTCACCGAAGCCGGCGGTGTTTATCAATTAAAAGCCAATCCGACCGGTACACTGATCCTTGGATTGGCCTGTTTATTCGTTGGTATTCATGAGATGACGCCGCTTGCGTGGTTACAAAATACAAGTACATTCGGGAAGCTCATCGTAGTTATTTTCCCTACCCTGCTGGGGATTATTTTTATTTCGGCAGCATTCACCAAAATCACACTTGATACCAACACCAGGATCATTGAGCGCAAAAGTCCTATAGGCATCAATGCCCATCGTTACAACTTCAGCGAGTTTGTAAATTTCCAGACAATACGTAAAACTTATAACGGCGTTTATACCGGCACTGATGTGATCATGTATTTTCAGAAGGAAGGGAGCAATAAACAAAAGGCGTTGCTAATATCCAGTTTACGTAATACCCAGAAAATTGAGCGGCTTATACAAGAGATAGAAAGTATAATGAAGTAATTTCACGAGGCATACAGTGTAATCCTAAACACATACAGCCTTGAAAAGAAATACCCGGAAATATCTTTTAATCATATTGGCGATCCTATTCATTGGCATGAATGTGATCGCCTTTTTTCATGCTTATAAGTTCACCCATTTCGCCAGTACCGGGAGCAAAACACAGGCACCGGGTAAGCTGGCGACTACTGGAAAGATAAAAGCTTTAGTTTTCGGCATCAGCAATCCGCGACCAGAGAACAATCCAAAACCACAGGAGGCGTATCGGACCATTGTACTGGAAAGCAATAAGAAAATTGAATGCTGGTATAAGAGCAGCCAAGTTAATCCGGCAAAGGGCACTGTGATACTGTTTCACGGGTATGGCGGAGAGAAATCGTCGATGATTGACAAGGCGGGTATTTTTGATAGTCTTGGTTATCATACTTTGCTTGTTGATTTCATGGGGAGCGGCGGTTCGGAAGGGAATACCACCACTATCGGTTACAAGGAAGCTGCGCAGGTTAAAACTGCTTATGAATATATACGGGGGAAGGGGGAAAAGAATGTTTATCTTTTTGGCACTTCGATGGGATCGGCGGCTATTATGAAAGCAATTCATGATGATCAACTGAAGGTAAAAGGTATTATTGTTGAATGTCCGTTTGGCTCGCTTTACACTACTGTTTGTGCACGTTTTCACAACATACATGCTCCAGCTTTTCCAATGGCGGCTTTACTTGTTTTCTGGGGCGGAGTACAGAATGGCTATTGGGCTTTTGGTCATAACCCTGCCACGTATGCGAAAGCTATCAGTTGTCCAACGCTACTGCTTTATGGGGAGCAGGATCAAAATGTGAGTAAGGCAGAAACGGATGAGATATATGCCAACCTGCAAGGGGAAAAGCGACTTTGTACCTATCCGCTTGCAGGTCACGAAAACTATCTAAAGAAATACAGGCAGGCGTGGACAAATGACGTAACCTTGTTCCTGCAACCGTTAAACCGGCAGACTTTTGAGCAAGAGGATTGAGGTTCATGGCTTATTTTTAATAACCTGCAAACCTGCTGCCCAGTTTTTACACCTACTTTACATATTCTTCTTTGGAGAGATCATCCATGATAGTACATACAAACAAGCCCCTTTTTCCTTTTCCTGCGGCGTCGGCGACTTTACCTTCGAGAATGCTTTGGCCTGTATCGCCGGGGTCGTTGCCTTTTCCGAGGGGCCAGGAACCATAGGTATCTTTAATGGCGATGCCGGATATCGAGGCAATGCTGAGGCCGAAATCGGTACAGTTATTTTTATTAAGATGATAACGTTCCCTGGAGTACTGCCTGATCTTTCGCAGCACCTGCCTGAACTGATGCCGTGTGATAAATTTGGCCACCAGCTCATCCCAGCTATGGTCTTCATCGTCTTTAAATACAGAGGCAGTATTGGGTTTCAGCGGCGTTGCGGATAGCAGATTTTCTTTTTCCGGGTAAAAGCCAAAGGTTCTGCTTACATGGCTTCCGTCGTCATGGAATTTTACCAGCGTAATAAACATATGGCCTACGTTGCCGAATAAGGCATAACTTTTCCTGCTTCCGGGTCTAGGTTGTTTGATATGCAGCAATACGCCGTAAGCCACTCCTGCTTCTTCATCCCTGAAGGGGGCGGTAATTTCGGCCAACCTCAGGGGGCGGCCTGTTTTCTTTCTATTCTTATTCTGAAGCAGGAGCGTATCGGTTATGTTGCGTGACAAGTAAGGGATAAACCTGGCAAGAATGCTATCCGGCACCTCTCCTACGGCGTGTATGGTCATGGAATCCGGGGGTTGCTGGCGGAGCCTTTCCGAGAGAGAAAATATTTTCATTGAGGCTGCATAGGCTTTTACCCTTGCCAGTAACACAGCGAGCCGCAGGGAAGCGCGTGGCGACAAAAACGGCAGGCCTTTGTGTTGTTCCTCTTTTCCCGCTATATATGCCAGGGAGTCATGGACAGCCATAGGGCCGAAGAAATCTAAAGCGGGGACGGTGTTGCTATCGATATTGGTAACAAAAGTATCAGCCGGCGACAGGTGCAATGTATCGGGTTGTTGCGCCTGTACGGCACCTATGAAAAACAAGGCCCCTACCAGCATCAGCTTTCTGACGGCGCGCAGATTGGAAAACAATGTGGGTTCACACATAAGAGACATACAGCTATCGGGTTTATTGCCACCAATGGTTTTTCAGCCCAGCACAAAAGTCCATCTTTTAGATAGAATAATTAAATTTATTATTTCCTGCCCGGGCGACATAGGGCAGCTTCTCCATTGATCAAGGTTGATGCTGCCGATGGTCTGCATTACTTTGTTACGATACTATTTCAAGCGTTTAGCTTTCTTTCCCGGGATGACGGCGGGAGGTGTAAGGTACTGTTTATAGAAAGTATAGAGCTGGCCGAGATCTTTACCTGTTTGCGGAACAGAGTGGCCTGTACCGTAGTTTACCAGTGTGGTGTTAGGGACATTTAATGAGTCGAGCCGGGCTTTAAAATGTTTTAGCTGTTGCTGGTAGTATTTTTCATCATCGGTGTTATAGAAGAAGAAAACCGGGGCTGTACGGGATGACTGAACCAGGCCTGCCGCGCCCATAGACAGCCAGCGTTCATAGTTTGTTTGCAGTGGTCCCCATACCAATGGGCAGCGTGTTTCAAGGTTACCATCGCCGTCATTTGCTGCGTTATAGATCTGCGTATAATCGAATACGCCGGGGCCGAGTGCGGCGGCCTGCACATTAGATGCAATAGCTCTATTAAAACCTGCGTTTTCAAATCCGGGAACCTGTTTATCACCAATAGCCAGAGAACCGGCTGTAGCACCTCTTGAAAAGCCAAACACACCTATTTTACCTGATAAGCCCAGGCTGTTACCCAGCTTACGTAAAGTGCGAATGGCAGACTTTACTTTTTGGGCTGCATCGGGATTGGTTTGAAACGATTTGTAGGCATCGTTAGGGCCATTAACGGGTTTCCCTTTTCCCCAGGGGCAATATTTCGGGTGATCGGCAATGGCCCAGGCTATACCGTTGGCGGGGGCTCCTTCCAGGAAAGAGTCGTTAAAACCTGCCAGGGTATAGGGCAGATTCAGCCTCTGGTCTTTATTGTCGCTGGTAAGCTGTTTTCTTTTAGCATCGTAGGTTGCATAGCTGTTGCTATAGGAGAACGAGATTATCACAGGTACTTTTACTGCTGCGTTGGCCGGATAAATGAGGTCCATGTGCAATGTATCGCCCTGTTTATATTCTGCCGGGGTATTGTATACGGAAGGATCGTCTACGAAGTAAGGGATATCGCGGGTCATGCGGTATCCTTCGAAGAGGACATAAGACCTGTAGAGCGAACAATCATTTAATCCGCAGAAGGAGCCGGCTGCAATTGCGTCGTTGATGGCGATGATATCATCGTTGATAAAGGGCGATACCGTATTGGGATTGCCGGCGTAATTCAATTCTATTACGCGATAGCCTTGTGCGCATAACCAGGCCACATTCTTAGCGTTGCTGTTTCTGCCTATCTTTTTTATGTTCAGGTTTTCGAGATAAACGACGGTTGCGTACTTGCCTGTATGATCTTTAAAAGGCGCTTTGGCTTCGGTTACCTTGTAAACAATATCGTGACCTGTAACCTTGCTTGGCCATTTACCTGTTGCGGCGTGCAAAGTAGCAGTAACGAATAAGAAGAGACAGAAGATGATTTTATACATAGAACATGCTGATAAAAGCGGCAAGGTAACGAAAATGGAGAGGTTGCAGGTGCAACCGGCGGCATCACTTCACCGGCAGCCATCCGCGGAAGATGGCGGACAGCGTGTACGCTTCGGCATCTTTGGCACTTAGCTGCCGGCTCCAGGCTACCCGTTTACCTGTTGCTGCGCCTGCGCCTTTGTTGTTGTATTCAGCATAACAGGCGGTGCTTTCATTTGCAACGTTGTCCCAGTTGTGCCAGCCTTCGGGTAAGATATGTTCTTCCATTTCGCATTCAATGAAAGCTACTTTGGCGTATGCGCGCCAGGGCCGGCCCAGGTAGACTTTTTT
This sequence comes from Filimonas effusa, assembly GCF_004118675.1. Lineage (NCBI taxonomy): Bacteria > Pseudomonadati > Bacteroidota > Chitinophagia > Chitinophagales > Chitinophagaceae > Filimonas > Filimonas effusa. Next base: position 563,190 of record NZ_SDHZ01000002.1, read on the forward strand.
TGCTTCGTCATTTGCAATGAGCTTACACCTGAAGAAGACATAGCCGAACTGTTGCAGCGGCGTAGTAGATGCTGCGGTTATATAGGAGTTGTTTAGACTTTTTATGGTGCAATCCTGAAATACAGCGGTTGCATTTCCGAAGATGAAGTCTGTTGTTCCCGCGATGAGGCAGTTCGCGTAGTATTGCCTGTTGCTATCGCCAGCGGTGAGCAAAGTATCCTGGTTGCCCAGGAGACTGCAGTTGCGGATCACAAAACGATCGCCATCGACATGGAGCGCTACCGCCTGCCCTACACGTCCGGCTGTATTTTCGATGGTAAGGTTTTCCATTGTGATATCATTACCCTGTACTCTCACCGTATATGAGTTGAAGGTGCTGAACTTTTCCTTTTTTGAAGTATCGGCGTTCATGAATTTGCCGGAGTAGTCGGCATTGGTGATGATCGTTTTTTCCCTGCTTTCGCCGATGAAAGAGACATCGGAGAGCCATGAGGGCACTATGATCTTTTCGTGATAAGTACCGTTTTTAATGTGGATATTGATGTGTACGGGGGAATAGGCCCGTACTGCGTTTATAGCATCCTGGATAGTGCGATAATCGCCAGTTCCATCCTGGGCGACAGTAATGTTTGTGCGGCCCTGTACAGCTTTAGCGGTAAAGGCTTTTTGAAGGAAGTCGTTGATGTGCCGGACCATTGGCTGGAACCAGGGATCGAACAGGGGGAAGCTGTGAGGCGCATCATCGAAGGTATGGACCTGGGTGTAGATGCCGTTTTCGCTAAGGATCCTGATATAGTCTTCCCTTCCGGCGTGCATACGTGCCACCGAGCTATTGATGAATAAAGTTGGCGGGGTATTGGCACCTGCGTAAGACAAGGGGGATGCCGCTTCCCAGAGCCCGGGTTGTTGTTTGCGTGTATAGCCCATCCAGAGCGTGCCTGCGGAGGGTCGTTTACTTTCATCGCCTTCACCAGATTCGGGGTGGACAAAAGATAAGGTGCCATCCAGATCTACTACTGCGTTTACACGGGAAGAGATACCGCTGTTGCAGCCGGGACCTTCGAACAGGGGCATGTTGCCTGTAGTGCCCATGAAGGCTGCCAGTTCGCCTCCTGCAGAGAAGCCCATAGCAACGATGCGTGCCGTATCGACCTGGTAAAGCGCCGCATTGGCTCTTACCCAGCGGATAGCCGTTTTAACATCGTAAACGCCTGCCGGGAAAAGCGCTTCGGTTGACAGGCGGTATTCGGGTGTGAAGCATACATAACCCAGGGCCGCCAGTTTCTGCATTAGCGGGTGATGCTGACTGCGGTTGCCTGAGCGCCAGCCACCGCCATGGATCATGATCACCGCCGTTCTTTTAGCGGCAGCTTTTTCTTTTGGATAAAAGACATCGAGGTTGAGCTTACGGGCGCCTATTGTGCAGTAGGTAACGTTATGTTTTTCGGCAACTGCTGCATCGGGGGCTTCCTGTACCAGTTTGATGAACGGGTGTGATTTAAGAGATGATTGAAATGCGCTGTGATTAGAATAGGATGTATCGGGCACACCTGTAAGTCCCGATAACATTTGGGCAAAGGCAGCAACCGGAGTTGCTGCCATAATAATACCCACCGCCCTTCTCATGAATCTGTGCTTCATATAAGTCTTTAGTTTATTGCCTTGGATAACCATTGTTCTGTTCGAGTTTCGGATTTGCCGTGATCTGTTCTGAAGGTATCGGATAAAGCGCCCTGAACGCTTCTGTTGTGCCAGTTTTGAAAGTCCATGTGCTGTTGAAATAGGAGCCAAAGCGGATCATATCCCTGCGGCGATGCCCTTCCCATATCAATTCTCTTGCTCTTTCTTCTTCTATGTTCTTCAATGTAAGCGCGGTGAGCGTGCTTGCATTACTTCTTTGCCTTACCTGGTTTACGAGGTTCAGGGCTTCGATGTTAGAACCGCTTGAGCGGAAGATCGCTTCTGCTTTGGTGAGCAGGATATCGGCATACCTGGTAAGGATAAGATCGTTGTCGGCGTTATAACCAGACCAGGCGGTGCCTACGGGTGTATATTTAAGGACCTTATATCCTTCATTATCTTCAGCGCTTACCAGGTCTTTTACGGGTACGAGGACCAGTTGCTGGCCATTGGCCATCCTGAGCGGTGTACCGTCGAGATAGGTTTGGGGGCCATATTCTATCAATCCCCTGCGTTTGTCCTGAGATTCGTACCTATCCAGTGCTTCCTGGAAAGTGCTGTACCCGTTTGCCGGAGTGAAAGGTAGATTATATTTCTCTTTATCGAGCGCGTGCTGTGTATACAGAATAAACTGGTTGTTACCTGCATTTTTGGAAGGATCGACAGAGAAGGAGGCTATTACTTCTTTAAAGCTTTTTTTGTTCGTGCTTTTGAAGTTATCTGCCACTTCGGCTTCAAGGCTGTAGGCGCCTGTATTGATAACGCTGTCGCACATGGCAATAGCTTTTGCCCATTGTTGTGTGCCTGTATAAACTTCGGCATTCAGGTAAAGCATTGCCAGTGCGCTAAAGATGGCTTCTTTTGTGAACCTGGGATAATAGGCTGCTTTGTTCACAGTTTTTACGGAAGGCAGGTCGTTTAGTGCGGCTTTCATTTCTGTTTCCACGAAGTTGAAGATCTCTGCTCTTTTTGTAGTAGCGGGCAGGTTGTTGGGATCGATCCTTGCAACTGTTACCAAAGGAACGTTACCCCAGAAGTCCATTGCATAGAAGTAACCATAGGCTCTCAATGCTCTTGTTTCCGCGATCTGTACTTTTAAGTTTTCGGCATTAGGAGAGGCGTTCAGGCTTTCCAACACGGCATTGGCTGTGCCTATTTCCTGGAAGATATAGAGCCAGGCGCGGCCGCTGGTAGCGTTAGCGGGTGTTACTTTATGGCGGATGATCTCGATATTGGAGGCATCGTACCATCCGCCACTTGCGCGGCCGGGGACGAGGAATTCATCGGTTCCGAATTCGGCGATCCGCCATGGATCATTTATATTCGACACCTGAGATAAAAGCTGATAAACGCCTACTACAGATGATAAAGCTTCTGCTTCGGTTCTATAATAAGTAGTTGGAGACAAGCTGCCAAAGGTTTCTTCGTCCAGTTTGGTACAGGCACTCAGGATGGATACACTCAATGCCATTGCAGCTATTTTATATAAACTCTTTTTCATAATCATTTCATTTTTTTCATTAAAAACCAATATTGACACCTGCACTTATCGTCCTTGATTTTGGATATGACAGGTAATCGATACCCAGCGGTGCGACGCCTGTGCCGGAGATCTCGGAGTTCACTTCCGGATCGAGGCCGCTATAGCCGGTGATTACAAAAAGATTCTGCGCTGTTATGTATACCCTGGCGTTAGACAGGAATGTATTTTTCACATTTACGTTATAAGAGAGCGTGATGTTATCGAGGCGCAGGAATGAGCCATTCTCGATCCAGCGATCGGAGTATTGTTTAGGCTGATCGCGGCCAACGCCGCTGCTAACGGCGATCTCCATCACATTTCTTCCGGGCAGGTTGCTCAGGTAGCCGAGGTTGTTTGCGGTAAGGTTATAGATCTCATTACCTACGGAGCCTCTTGCGTTAAAACTAAGGGACCATCTTTTATAGTTGAATGTATTACTGAAGCCAAAAGTAAAGTCGGGTTGTGCGCAGCCTATTACGGTATCGCCAGCGATGAACTGTTCCACACCGTTTTTAACACCCTCGAAGCGGCGTCCCCAGAAGGTACCCATGGGGCGGCCTGGCGTTATGAGCTGGGCGTAAACGCCGGAGGTAAGGCCTTGTCCCTGTAACGGGGCTGTTTTGATATTATCGCCTTTGAACTGATCGTTTGAAAGGCTCAATACTTTGTTGATGTTACGGCTGAAGTTGAGGCTGGCATTCCATTCGAAATCCTTTCTTTCTATTACTGCCATACCTAGTTCCAGTTCAAGACCTTTATTCTGCACACTTCCCACGTTAGCCAGTTGTGTGCTTACGGCAGTTGGTGAAGGGACGGGGAGACGTAATAACAAGTCGGTTGTTTTCTTTACATAATAGTCGATGGTGCCATGTATTTTACCATTCAATAATCCGAAGTCCACACCTGCATCAAATTGTCCTGTTTGTTCCCAGCGCAGGTTAGGGTTGGCGTACTGTTGGGGCAGCACTATCGTTATACGTGAGCCGCCTACGATATAACCTGATGAGGTAGCTCCCAATGTAGTAATGGAGTTAAGGTTACCAATTTCCTGGTTACCGGTGATACCGTAGCTGGCGCGCAGTTTCAGATCGGAGATGGTATTGGTATTAAAGAACTTTTCTCTCGAGATCCTCCAGGCTACAGATCCTGAGGGGAAGTAACCCCATTTATTTCCGGAGCCGAAGCGGCTTGAGCCATCGCGGCGTATTGTTGCCGTTACGAGGAAGCGGTCGTCGAAGTTATAGTTCACGCGGCTGTAGAAAGAGATAAGCGTGTTGCTGCCTTTGAAGGTGCTTACATTACTGATAGTGCTGGCTGCCTGCAGGCTGTACCATTTAAACTCATCGCTGAGGAAGCCGTTTGCGGTATTTCTCAGACCTTCTTCCACAAAGTACTGATAAGAATAACCGCCGATGGCGTCAACGCTATGTTTACCAAAGCGCTGATTATAACGCAGTACCGTTTCGAGGAGTTTGTTATAATCCTGTAATTTCTGAACAGAGGCATACCCTCCGAGGCCTTCGCCGAGTGGGTTTCCTTTGCTGATATAGGTATTGCGGTTGATGGTTTGGTTGGTATAGCCCAGGTTCACATTAACGCTCAGCGGCTTTAGAATTTTGTAGGTGGTTGACAGATTGCCTATGAAGCGGTTATTAGTAGTTTGGTCGGTAAGATCTGTTGAAAAGGAAACGGGGTTGACCCTATAGGGAGGCACGTGGTTATATCCACCGGTGGCGTTATAGACCGGGAAAGTAGGATTGAATACATAAGATTCATAGTTCATGCTGGTGCCGGCTTCGCTACCTACCGTATTGGACACTGGTGCGGCATTGCCTGAGGTTTGGCCATAGTTAAGCCTCAGGTCGAAAGTTAATTTATCGTTGAGCGCGGCATGGTTGATATTCACGCGGGCATTAGTTCTGTTGAGCTTTGAGGCCAACATTACCCCTTGCTGATTACCGTAACCCAGTGAGGCGCGGTATGTTGTTTTCTCGCTTCCACCGGTGAAGGAAAGGTAGTAGTCCTGCGTTTTTGCGGAGCGATAGATCTCGTCCTGCCAGAAAGTATTTGCGCCTTTATCTTCGTAGCTCAGGTTCAGTTTGTTGTTGATGTCGCGGTATTCATTTGCTGTCAATACCGGTAATTTTTTTGACACATTGGATACACCACCTGATACGCTTAATGCGACGCGGCCTTTGCCGGCGCTGCCTTTTTTGGTGGTGATAACAATAACGCCATTTGCAGCACGGGAACCATAGATAGCTGTGGCAGATGCATCTTTCAATACAGATACAGATTCAATGTCATTGGGGTTTAAAGTCATCAGCGGGTTGCTGGGTTCCTGATCGAAGAAGTCGGTACCATTGCCGCGGATATTGGCCTGGCTAACGCCGGCGGAGGTTGAAATAGGTACACCGTCGATCACATACAGTGGTTCGTTGGAGCCGGTGAGCGAGGTACCACCACGTACCCTTACCGTAGCGGAGCCTCCTGGCTTACCGCTATTCTGGGCGATATTTACCCCGGCAAGCTTACCTTGTATGCTTTGCTGCGGGCTCAAGATCTGTCCCTGGTTAAAATCTTTACTGCTTACAGCTGCTACTGCCCCTGTAACGTCTTTCTGGCGCTGGGTGCCATAACCTACTACAACAATTGTTTCGAGGTCTTTATTTTCCTGCATGAGCAGGATAGAGAAGTTCCTGTTCTTGCCAACACCGATATCCTGGCTCAGGAAACCTATGTAGGTAAAGACCAGTACTGCGCTTTCGTCGGGAACGGTCAATTGAAACGAGCCGTCGGCAGCTGTGGTAGTGCCTGTGTTCTTTCCTTTTACCGTAACGGATACGCCGCCGAGGGGATCGCCTTTATCGTTGACCACACGTCCCTTTACCAACACCGGAGGTGGTGGCGGAGGAGTTGCTTCGAGCATTACATCGTTAACCGTAACAGCCGGAGGGGTTTCCTTCAATTTAATGACCACAGTTTTTTGCACTATGGAATAAGTCAAGGGCTGGTCTTTGAGGCAAAGCCCGAGGGCTTCTTGGAGGGAGACATTCTTTGCATGGACGTTCACCTGTTTTGAGCGATCGAGCACGGTGCTGGTGTAAATAAACTGGTAGCCGCTTTGCATACGGATACTGGCAAAGACCTGTTGAACGGACGCATTTTCGAATGAGAGGGAAATGCGTTGTGTATGTCCTTCTGCGTGTGCAGAAAGACAGGTTACAAGCAAACAGAAGACAGACAATTTCATCGTTAGACACAATTTAAGCAGTCCAGTCTGCCGCAGGGGCAGGCCTTGGCTCATAATAGCAAGCCTTTTCATACTTTTGCAATGTTTGGGTGAGAGAATCGGAAATCGAAACACCTGATCCGGAAGTGGCTTCAACACTTCCGTTTTTTATTTTGGACCAGGAATGTCTTTGTTATATTACATTGTTACTACAATTGTTTTTTCCTGTATTTCAAAATGTACTTCGCCTGTCATTTCCAGCATTTTGAGCACTGTTCCGAGATCGACGCCCCTGGAAATGTCGCCATTAAAAGTCACGGACTCCCTGATCCTTCCTTTATAAACCGTTTCGACATTGTACCAGCGTTCGAGCTGGCGCATCAGCGTTTTTATATCGGTGTCTTTAAATGAGAAGAAGTTATTTTTCCAGGCGATGATCTCGCCTGTATTTACATGATGGAAGACCCTGGTGTTGCCGTTGGCGAAGGCCTCTACCAGCTGGCCTGCGTACATGAGATGTTCGTTGTTCCCATTTTTCAATTTCACTGCGCCTTCGACGAGAGTGGTAGTTACAGCTGCTTCGTCGCGGTAGGAATTAATGTTGAACTGAGTACCCAGGACATCGACAGTGGCGCTGCCTGCTTTTACCCTGAAGGGTCTTTTGCTATCTTGCGCTACATCGAAATACGCTTCTCCTGAGACTTCCACTTCACGATTCGTTTTTGAGAACGATACGGGGAAACGAATGGAGGAGGCTGCGTTCAGCCAAACGCGGGTACCATCTTCGAGCAGCAGCTGAAACTGTTTTCCTTTTGCGGTTCCGATGGTGTTATACAAAGAAGCATTATCGCTGTTTGTTCCTACCGGGAGGTATTGTATATGCCCGCCTGTTTTTACTACCTGCACATTTGCCTGACTTGCGAGGTTGCCATCGGAAGCGCTGTCGAGGATGATGGTAGATCCATCTGCCAGCGTTAACACGGCGCCGTCGGTTCCGGGTTTTATAACGGGTTGTTTAGTAACAGCAAGCTGTTTTGACGAGGCTGACCTATTATTGAAGAGGTAGACAGCCCCCCCTCCTGCCAGCAGCAGGATAATGGCCGCCGCTGCCATTTTCAGCCACCGGCGGTTGCGGTATGACGGGATCACGGGTGGCGCCTGGGTTTTTAGGACTACGTTACGGATGCGTTGGGCCTGTTCTTCGCCGAGCATATGATCAACAGGCAGTTGCCGCCATGCCTGCATCATATATTGCTTTATAACGGCATCGTACTCGCCTGATGCAATCATTTGCATGAGTTCCTGTTCCCGGGCAGGTGTACAAGTACCGGCAGTATAGCTATTCAGCAGTTCTATTAATCGTTGGTCCTGTTTCATATGACAATCCAAAAGTTGGATGAAAATTACATCCTTCTGAGATAAGGACAAACGAGCGGGAAAACAGGATTAGATGGAAAGGAAAAAAAGTATCAAAAAAGAGGAGGGGTGTGATTCCATAAAATGCCGGATGCGGCGGAGGGCGGTAACCATGTGTGTTTTCACAGTATTGGGCGACAGGTGCAGTTGCCGGGAGATCTCCTCGTTTTTCAATCCGAAGTCACGGTTTAAGTGATAGATCTTGCGCTGTTGTGGTGTTAAGGACTGCAGGGCCTGGTTGAGGGCCTGCAGTCTATCTTTATAATTTATGTAATCTTCTACTTCAGAGATCCCGGATTGTGCTCCGGCATGGTTTGCCAGAAGTGATTTTGCTTTGTATTCGCAGGCGTTCTTTTTTAGTTTATTGAAACAGATGTTCCTGGTAAGGACTGCTATCCAGGGTTCTGCTTTGCGAATGTTGCCGAGTTCTTGTTTTGCCGTCCAGATCCTGAGGAAGACTTCCTGCACCACGTCCTGTGCTATCACTTCGTCATGCGTGAAGTGCCTGGCATAAGAATATATTTTATGCTGATAACGCTGAAAGATAGCATTGAAGGCAGCTTCATGGCCTTCTGCTATCGCAAGCAATAATTGTTCATCTGACAAGCAGGCAGTTTGCATATCAAAGCAATCGTTATCTCATAAAGTTATAACAAAGTTCAATACAGATCACACACCTGGGCTTTTGTTACCGGGCTATTTTTTTCTTATGAGGTTTAATAACAATTGTTTCGCTACGATATTGGCAGGATTGGCATCTGCGAGGTTCATTGACTGAAGGGCAGCGTTTTCGCCATCACCTTCTGCCCTATCTTCCTGTTTACCGGTAGTAAGGCATGAAACAATATCCAGCGTGCTGATGATGATCGTACCACGGCCGTGAGGAATTACAGACAGGGCTGAGTAGACTTCGGGTTTATGATCGGCCACGCATGCTACTATGGTTTCTCCGTTACCTACTCTCAGTCCTGCTCTTTTCTTGTTATAGGTGGCAAGGGACTGGTATTCCCAGTTAAAGACACAATTCTGCGGGAGGCCTTCCAACAGCGGGTGTGCTTTTGTAAAGAAGTTTCCGCCATACCAGGTAGTTCCCAAGATCTTAGTTCCGCGGTAGTCCAATATTTCTTTTTTTGCCAGGAAGGAAGCCCATTGATCGACATTATCGACAATCACCAGCATATTACCGTCGTTGACCCATTCGAGCAGTTCGGTCACCAATGGATTGCCGGTTTGTTGTGGTTCGAAAGCGCCAACGAGTAATGTGTTACCATTGGGGCGGCCGCTGGTGAAGGGGCTGCATGTGACGCCTGCTGATTTCAGGAAGGCCGGAAGAACGCCGGTAGTATCGGCAACACAAAGACCCTCTCCTATTCCTGAAGTGTTGAGAGTGACGGCAAAGACATCGTCGATGCCGCCGGCAACTATATTGTTTTCCTGTTTTAGTACTGCGGAGACCTTGCTGTATCCGGCAGCGGGGATCTTTATAGAAACGCCATTGAGCAACAGTTGTCCATAAGTGAAGCCGCCTGTTATGTTAACGCTGCGGGTTAGCACCGGGGTTGTTTTGCCGTTAGCATCGGTGAGCGTTACCTGGAGCAGGGCTTCCCCTTTCAGCTCCTTTTCATTAACGATATAGAAGTCCGCATCTATAGCATCGCCTGTGCGTACTACTTTGTGATTTAATTTAACTGCGACATATAATGGCTGGTTGTATTGTGCGATAAGCGCTGCGTCACCTTTCAGGTTGCGGTAGTTATCTACGATACCGGAGTGGTTTTCGAGTTTCATACTTTCCCATCCGTTTACGGCGTAACCGTCTATGGTGTTATTGATCCTTACATTTTCTATCATTCTTCCCTGATAATAGTAAGCGACATTACCCATTTTACGGGTGAGGCTGTCGACATTGGGGAATGCTTTTGTGAAGCCGTTTTCTTTTAAGAATCTATCATAGGCATCGTACCATTTCAGATAGGCATCAGTTTCCCATCCCCTGTCTATGCCTGTTTTCATGATCTCGTTGCGGATGAGCTGGAGGCGGGGTGGCGTGCCTATGGCGCCTTCTTCGCCATAATAAATGATCTCATCTTTATGGTCGGTATATTTTGCGTAGTTCGTTGGGTTGTTGTAGAGGTTATCGTGATAAGTGCCGGGGCCACCTGCGTGGTGCTGATCGAACCAGCCGTAGCTATAGAAGGTGGTGTCGTACGGCATCATATGCAGTTTGAACCTGGGGTCGTGCTCCTTCATTTTAATAGCGCCGTTCGAGGAGTTGTAGGTGATGATACGGGAAGGGTCGAGCAGGTGGGCTTCCTTCATTTGAGCCGAGTCTGCCGCTGCCGGTTCTGCACCGCGTTCGTTATGCATATTATAGATCACGAGAGAGGGGTGGTTTCTATCGCGCCTGATCATGCGGGTCAATTTTTCGCGGCGCGCTATCCTATAGAAGCTGGTTTGTTTTTCTTCTTTGGAATTACGTGGATCGTAGAGGTTCCTGGGATATTGGTTGCCGCCGGGTTCTTCGAAATAAAGCAGGCCGAGTTCATCGGCTGCATCGAGCACATTTGTTTGTCCTATTGTGCGGTGGAAGTTGAGCATATTAAGGCCCAGTTGTTTGGCAGCCATTACCTGTTTGCGTGCGAGCGCATCGGAGGGGGCAATGCCGTTCACGGGCCAGAAGCCCCATGAAATAGATGTTCTCAGGACAATACGTTTACCATTAAGATAAAACTGGCGGTCGCCATCCAGATCTTTTACTTCGAACCATCTGAATCCGAAGGAGCGGCGAAACCTGTCGCTGGTGGCATTGGCGCCTTTCCATTCAACAGTTATTTCGTATAGGTTGGGGTCATCGACGCTCCATAATTTTGCGTTGTTTATGGTGAGCGGGTATTGGTTGATAAGCGCTATGCCTGTTTGCAGCGTTACGGGATAGCTGGCATGAAATGCCTGCTGTCCTGTTCTCTTATCGCGGATCGTTAATTCATAACTGCCTTTTACCGGATTGTTATGGAGGTTATGGCTTTCAATTTCGACCTCTATATGCCTTGGGTTGCTGGTATTCTTTACGAAAACATCGCTGATATAAGTTTTATCGGTGGCCACCATTTTTACTTTACCTGTGATACCGCCGAAGCCGTGTGAGGGTTGCGTTCTATAGTCGCCCCACATAAAGTTCTGGCTATCGCGCCAGTCGAAGTTGCCGTTGGGATCGGTGATGCGTACAGCCAGATCGTTTAGCTGTCCGGGTTTCATTACTTCGGAAATGCTGGCAGCGAAAGGCGTTCCGCTGATGAGGTCGTAGCCTACGAGTTTTCCATTCAGGAAGACTTCGGCCCTGAACCTGGCGCTTTCGAATTCAATGGACACCCATTTTCCGGCGAAGCTGGCGGGGATCATGATCTGCGTGGAGAACCACGATACGCCAAGGTAGTTACCCGAGACGCCGAAGGCATTGCCGTTTTTTCCCCAATAGAATTCTTCTACTGTTGCGGGCAGCTGTACCCGTTTGCCTGTTTTTTTCAGCATATTCCATCCGCCTGTGGGGGGATTGACGGGCATGGAGCCGAGTTTGAGGACGCCTGCATACAGCTGGTCGTTTTGCCAGGTGGCTGCCGTGTCCAGCGATAAGTTCCAGTTGAGGCGGGAGAGCTCTATTTCCGTTCTTCCGGATCCGGGGGTTGGCTGGGCGGTAGTTGTTAATGCCCAGCAGGAAGAAATGAGGAGTAAAAACAGTTTGTTCATAACTGGCAAGCTTTCATTTTTACAATACGCAATCGGTTGCATATTAGGTAATATTCGGGGGTGGAGCGGAAGAAATTTGCGCAAACGTTGCCGAAACAGCTGCGCGAGGGGATGGAGCGAAGATGGGGAATGGCAAAGGCAGGGAACAGGTGTGGGGGCTGGTAGTCAGAGATAGCGAAATGAGTGAAGCGGATTGGGTTGAGGTGGGATGGTTGGATTGAAATTGGTATGAATTGGGTTGAGGTGGAATGGTTGGATTGGGATTGGAATGAATTAGGTTGAGGTGGTGGCGGGTGGAAACGCGCATGGTTTTTGACAAAGAGGAGGCGGATTGCGGACTGATCCGGATGCTTTTGAATCTGTAAATTGTCAAATATGAAAAAGAACACCGTCTCCATCGTGCTTATTGCTGCAGGGGTTGTATGTGCGAGTAGTTGTAAGCAAAATTCACCTATTGACGACATACCTGGTAATGACACGCTTTATGCGCCGGTAGAAACCAAACCAGCCAATACTGATTACAAGCCGGCCTTTACCGGGCAGACGAGGATTGCGGGTGTGAAAACAACAACACCTTATGGCGGGACGGTGCTGTTGGAACAGCTTGACCGGCCCTGGGGGATCACAAGTTTACCCGATGGCAGATTGCTGATAACAGAGAAAGGAGGTACGCTTCGTATAGCCACAAGCAACGGGCAACTGAGCGCCCGCATACAAGGGCTGCCTACCGTAAAAGATGAAGGGCAGGGTGGTTTACTTGGTATTACCGTTGACCCTGATTTCGGCAGCAATAAAATGGTTTATTGGGTATTTTCAGAGCCTTTGCCTGAGGGTAATATTACATCGGTAGCCAAGGGGAAGTTGTCGGCAGATGAAAAAAGTATAGAACAGGCCACTGTTATTTACCGGGCCACTCCTGCTTACAATGGGACTTTGCATTATGGCGGCAGGATCATTTTTGATAAATCGGGTTATTTATTCGTGAGTACCGGAGAGCGTTCTGATCTTGCTACCCGGCCTCAGGCACAGGATCTGAATTCGGGGCTTGGTAAAATAGTCAGGATAACCAAGGATGGCCAGCCGGCGCCGGGTAATCCATTTGCGGGTCAGAACCGTCCGGAGATATACAGTTATGGGCATCGTAATGTGCAGGGTCTTACTTTACATCCAGGCACCGGAGATCTGTGGGAAACGGAATTCGGGCCGAGGGGCGGCGATGAAGTTAACCGGGTAGAAGCCAGCAAGAACTATGGCTGGCCAACTATCACGTATGGAATAGAATACGCGGGAGGCAAAGTTGGGCAGGGCATTCAGCAGCAGGCCGGCATGGAACAACCAGTATATTACTGGGATCCGGTTGTTTCGCCCAGCGGTATTTGTTTTTATACGGGCAGTGATGTTCCGGAATGGAAAAATAATTTATTTGCAGCCTGTCTTAGCGGACTTCATGTAGCGCGACTTGTTATCAGGGATAATAAAGTAACCGGAGAAGAGCGGCTACTTGCTGATGAAGGGCAACGCTTCAGAGATATCACTATGGGCAAAGACGGTAATTTATATGCTGTAACTGATAACGGCAGACTTTATAAAATTCACAGGAAATAGGATAGATGCATCATTAACGCTTTCCTGATATTTATTCAACGGTTTTAATTCGTGTAAGCAGGAGGCTGTTACCAAAAACAGATAAGTTTCTTTTTCAAGTTGATAACAGTTTTATAGCAACCCAGGAAAGCCGTTCCCAGCAAGCCATTCAGCGGCGCTACTTCTGCGTTATCGTATACAAAGCTGCCCTGTTCGATAGAAGCGGGCATATTGCTGAATTCAAGCGTTCCTATCAACGCTTTATTGAGAACACCCTGAATGCCATTAGCGGGAACACCTTCCTGTGCGGCAGTTGCAGGATCGATCTGCGACATATATGGCAGCAGTTCATTTTTGCTGCGTGCAAAGAAAACGTTGCTACCTATGCTGCAATCTATTCCCATACGGAAAGGCATATCGCTTATTGTTATTACTGCTACCGGCACATGCCTTCTCATTTCAAGCGGCCCCATGTATTTCATAGAGGTGAGGCGGTATTGCTGGCTGATATAGTCGCCGTTGTCATCTGTTTTTACCAGGATCAACTTACCTGCAGGCAGATCGAACCGCCATTCGAAATCGCGCAGTACGTTATAACCAATCGATCCAAGGAAAGGGAGGCCTTCGGCTTCGCCGCCTATTCCTTCGTTCATGACGAAAGCGGAGAAGTTAGAGAGCTTCATTCTACCGAGTGTAAAGCCGCTGATCCGGCGGGTTAAGATGCCATCGCCACGCACACCGTTTATACTTTCCGTACCGGAGGCCGATACGAGCTGAAGAGAATCGTTAAAGAAAGTTCTGTTGAGGATCATATCCGGGGAGCCGGTATCGAGCAGGAAGAGGCCTTTACGGCCGTCGGCTTCCGCTTTTACATAAAGCCGTTGCCGGATTGTTATCAGCGGCAGGTGAATGGTATCGGGTGCGGCGAGAATACGATTGGCAAGACGGTTGAAGGATGCGCTTTTTACCACATTCAATTCTGTGATACGCCAATGCTGGTTCAGGACGAAATCGGGGTAAGCGGCTTTGCCTGTTTCGAACATTACTTCCATCTGTACCCGGGTACCGGCTGTATCCTTGTTTATTGTTACGATCTTGTAGGCTTGAACGGCGGGATATTTATCGAGCAGCAACGGAATCATTTTCGCATTCATACCTTTTGGCAGGCCGCTGATGCGGCAGCTATCGTGGAGCAATGGCAGGAGGAAACCAGGTTCATGTTTCTTCAATGCTGCGTAGACACTATCGGCTATATCGGAATAACTTCTATGCTGGCCAAAGGAGGTGGAAAAAGAAGCGCAAAAACAAACGAAAACGAACAGCCATTTCATGTTACAGGGGTTTAAGGGAAACGCGGGGCAAAAGTAGATATAAATGAGCAGAGCTGCTGATGCATCTGTGTTCAATGCTTCAGCAGCTCTGTTTTTATTTACGATTATCAGCTTTTATCCCCTGCCCGGAACAGCCCAATCGAAAGGCTTCACGCAGGGATCGCAGTCGAATTTCAGGACTTTACCGAGGGACTGTCCTTTGCTTCCTTTCTTTACGAAAACGTAGGCGAGGTCGAGGTATTCTTCTATTTCTTTACCTTGTTCGTCGCGGCCTTTCAATACTACCGAGTAGTATTTGCCATCGTCGGTTTGTTTCATAAACACTTCGTTGATGGTAACACGTTTCATTTGGTCGCCATCGCAGCAGCTACACCAAAGGACAGCAACGGCTTCTTTTTTCAGGTAGGCAACGGCTTTTTCGGCCTGTTCGCGGCTGATCAGGGCCAACTGATCGGCTTTAGCGAGGCTGGTGATGAACAAAAGGCATAAAATGGTAATGCATTTTTTCATGGGTAATATTGTTTTTGCGCACAAAAAGCAAATATTATGCCTCATCCCAACCCGATGATCTCAAGCTAGCGGGTGTTGCTGTGTTATTGCTGCACGCATCGGAACCCGAGGTGTTCCATGCCGCTGTCTTCACTGGTTTTCATGCGGCGCGCTACGCGGTAGCCTGAACAGTAGCCATCGTTACAAAGGAAGGAGCCTCCCCTGATGACCCGTTTAGATGCCAGCGGTTCGTTAGGGTCGCAGGCTTTGACTGGACCGGTGGGGTTCAATACACCTCCGGGTTTGGTCACTGACTGATAGTAGCGGCTATCGTAATAATCGGCGCACCATTCCCAGACATTTCCCGCCATATCGTATAAGCCGTATCCATTGGGATCGTATGACCCTACGGGGGCAGTGTAGTAGTATTGATCGAGCACTTTATTCTGATCGGGAAAATGGCCTTGCCAGGAGTTGGCTTTTGGCTTACCCTGTTCAACGGGTTCGTTGCCCCAGGGGTAAATATTACCGGTAAGCTTTCCCCTGGCGGCCCATTCCCATTCGGCTTCGGTAGGGAGGCGTTTACCAGCCCATTTACAATAGGCCTGGGCATCGTACCAGGAGATGTGGACGACGGGGTAATTTTCTTTTCCTTCGATGGTGCTACCCGGGCCGTGGGGGTGACGCCAGTTGGCGCCGGTTTTCCACTGCCACCATTGGCTATAGTCGTTTAACGGGACTTCTGCGGGTGGGGCCACAAAGACCAATGATGCCGGCACGAGCAAGAAGGAATCGGGTTCGGGTGTGCCTGGTGGTAATTGTTTTTTCAATTCCTTCCAATCGGGTTTTCTTTCTGCGGTGGTAATATAACCTGTTGCGTTTATGAAAGCCTGGAACCGGGCATTGGTGACTTCCGTGATATCCATCCAGAAGCCATCAACTGTGACTTTGTGTTTGGGATATTCGTCGTCGGCCGCCTGGTTGTTATCGCCTCCCATGCTGAAGCTGCCTCCTTCAATCCAGACCATGCCGGGGTGGGTGGGGGCATTGTTGTGGGTGGAGGTATTTTGAGGGGTTGTTATATCATGTAGTGTTGTTTGAAAACGGGCAGCGGTGGCTGGCATGCAGCAAGTGGCGCCGACCGGGGTATCGGCTGAGGTTTGTACTGAGGCATACCTGATCACCGGAGCACAAGGGATTGCTGTAGTTAAACGGCCAGCTATTGTGTTAGCGCGTGGTTTCACCGGGTTTGTCCTTATTTCCTGCGGGGAAGGCCCGGCAGATGTAAATCCAAATGCTGTTATAACTACCAGCGATAATGCAAATCCGAGATGATCCTGATTCCGCCACATATTGTTCTTGTTTAAAATTTTATTTTGGCGGCTGTATCCATTTTCGATACAGCCGCTTTTGTATATGCCTGTTACAGGGAGCTATTAAAGTAAACCATCAGAACAGGAATCCGCCTGCAGCCTGTTTTTCCTGTTGTTTACTTTTCCTGAACTCTTTCATGCTTTGCGGTTCTTTGTCTTCCAATGTTGCAAAGTCGACCACTCCGTTTTCTTTAGCCCAGGCGAAGTATTGCACCGACAGGCGGCTGACCACTTCATGATTCTCTCTTGCTACGTTTTTGGTTTCACCGGGGTCTTCTTCCAGGTTAAACAATTCCCAGGAATAGGATGGCCATGTTGACACGAGTTTCCATTTACCATCACGAACCGCCCTGTTACCAGCCCGTTCCCAGAACAAAGGTTTAGCACGCTGCACTTCGGCATCCTGACCGAACAATACGGGCAGCAGGCTTTTTCCCGGCAATGCATAGGCATTGGTTCCATTATATGTGGCTGGGTATTTAGCGCCGGCCAGTTCATAAAATGTTGGCGCCAGGTCGATGATATGACCGGTACCTTTCCTGATGGTTCCTGCGTTTATTTTACCGGGGAACCAGGCGATAAAGGGAGAGTTGATCCCACCTTCGTGCATATCATCTTTAAAGCCAAGGAATGGCGTATTGGAGAGATAAGACCAGTTCTTGCTTTGTGATTCGTTGGAGCCTGTAGTGCCTACGGGGCCACTGTTGCGGGAAGCACCATGATGCCAGCGGACGAGGTCTTCGGCAGGAGCGCCATTGTCGGAAACAAAAATGATGAGGGTATTTTCATCGGCACCAATTTCTTTGAGTTTGGCAAGGACAGCTCCCACGCCCTGGTCGAGACGATCGACCATAGCTGCGAAGACTTCCATCTTTTTCGTCCATAGCTGGCGCTGATCGTAGGAAAGCCGTGCCCAATCGTAGATGTCTTCGTCTTTTACAGAAAGGGTGGCATTATTACTGACGATGCCGAGTTGTTTTTGTTTTGCGAAACGTTCCTGGCGCAAGGCATCCCAGCCTTTATCGTATTTGCCTTTGTATTTGGCGATGTCTTCGGGTAAGGCTATCAATGGCCAGTGTGGTGCTGTGTATGCGAGATAGAGGAAAAAAGGATGATCATTTTTTGCGGCTTCGTCGAGGAAGGCCACTGCATTTTTTGTTATGACGTTGGTTTGAAAGTATTCGGGTAAAGGATAGCCGAGGCTATCGGTAAGGACCTTTTTTTCCTGGGGTGCACCGGAGGCGGCTGCAGCTTCATCGCGGGGATAGACGTATTGAAAACCGCGCTGCCAGGGAAGGCTCACATTCTTGCCCGACACATGCCATTTACCGGAGGTAATTGTTGTGTAACCGCCTGCTTTCAAGACTTCGGCCAGTGTGAGAGATTGCTGGTTGATATAACCCTGGTAAGCAGGTAATCCCAGGTCATTGGAGAAGTATCCTACACCTGCTTTGTGCTGGTACTGGCCTGTAAGCAAAGATGCGCGGGTGGGTGCGCAAATTGAATTATTATAGAACTGTTGCAGACGCAGACCATCTTTTGCCAGGCGATCGAGATTGGGCGTTGCTATTTCTGAGCCATATGCGCCAAGGTCGGAGTAACCGAGGTCATCGGCAACGATGAGGATTATGTTGGGGCGCTTGTTTTTGGGGTCTTTGGGACCTTCTTTTGCCGCTGCGTTTATGGTGATGGCTGTTAAAGCAGCTATTAAGAGATGTTTCATATTCCGGGATAATTTGATGGTGATCAAAGTTTAAGATGGATCAATTAGCGCGTTTTCGTGCGGGCGTTCCATTTGAGGGCGCGGCATTTGCGGGCGCTACGCTGCTTCTACCCTGCTGCTGTTGCGGGCGCAGTTTGTTATAATCGACCACGTCATTTGCTGTTGCCCATTGTTTATATTTTTCTTTCAACTGTTGGACTATTTCCGGGTATTTTGCAGCGAGGTCGGTGTTTTCTGCCCTATCGGTTTCGATATCGTAGAGTTCGTATTTATCGGGCTGATCGGCAGGCGATACCAGTTTCCATTTACCTTCTCTTACGGCCCTATTGCCGCCTCTTTCCCAGAACAAAGGTTCTGCGCGGTCTACTTTGTCGGTTTCACCGGTTAACAAGGGCAGCAAGCTTTTGCCTGGCAGTTTGTTCGCGGCCACTCCGTTATAGCTGGAGGGGTAGGTTGCACCTGCCAACTGGTAGAAAGTCGGGGCCAGGTCGATGAGGTGGGCCGTGCCTGTGGCAATGGTGTTGGCCCTGATCTTTTTGGGATACCATGCAATGAAAGGCGCGCTTATCCCCCCTTCGTAAGGTGTGCCTTTGTAGTTACGCAATGGGGAGTTACCTGTTTGTGACCAGTTGCTGTTCTGCACTTCATAAGAACCGGCAGTACCTACCGGGCCTGTATTCCTAGCGGTGTACAGGCGCAAGTTATTGCCACCCTGGGCGCCGTTGTCGGAGATGAAAACGATGAGCGTATTATCATCCTTCTTCAACTCTTTGAGTTTATCGAGGAGTTTACCCAGGCTTTGATCTACATGATCTATCATGGCTGCATAAACTTCCTGGCGCAGTTGCCAGTATTGCTGTTCATCGTAGGTGAGCTTGTCATATGGTTGTAAAGCGCCGTCATGTTGTGCTATCAGCTGGGTTTTATCGAATACGCCTTTTGCAATGGCGTTCTGATAGCGTTGTATGCGAAGCGAATCCCAACCGATACTGTATTTGCCCTTGTATTTGGCAATATCTTCAGGCAGTGCCTGTAAAGGCCAGTGTGGCGCATTGAAAGCAAGGTACAGGAAGAACGGTTTTTGTTCTTTGTTCTGTTCATCGAGGAAGCCCAGCGCCTGGTTTGTGATTTCATCGGTCAGGTATTTTCCTTTTTCGAGGTAAAAAGGTTCGTTATTGCGGTACAGGGCAACGTCGGCGTTCTCCTTTTCATTTATTTCGTAGTAGTTGCTGGCTCCGCCGATGAAACCGAAGGAGCGCTCAAAACCGCGCTGTGCGGGCCATTGGTCTTTATCGTCGCCTACATGCCATTTGCCGGAAAGAATAGTTGAGTAGCCGGCATTTTTCAACACTTCGGCCAGGGTTAATGATTCTTTATTGAGAAAGCCCTGATAGGCAGGCAATCCAAGGTTTACGTTGAAATAACCCACACCTGCTTTATGCTGGTATTGTCCGGTAAGCAATGAGGCGCGGGTGGGTGCGCAAATAGAATTGTTGTAGAACTCTTTTAAACGCAGGCCTTCACCAGCCAGCCTGTCGAGATTAGGCGTCTGAAGATCGAGGGCACCATAGGGGCCGATATCGGAGAAACCAAGGTCATCGACAAGGACGAGGATGATATTAGGCCTTTGGGGTTTCTGTGCCCAAAGCGGCAGCGTAGCGCCAATGGCCACTGCCAGCAATACGGATTTGAATGAACGTAATGAGATCATAAGTTAATTAGTTTAACCAGTCCGGGTGTTGTTTTAATTTGGGATTCAGGTTCAGTTCGCGTTGTGGCGTCGGAAAATGAATGTGTTTGGGAGCGGCCAGTGTTTTACCTGCTGCTTTAAGTGTAGCCACGTAGTAGTCGGCGCCGCGACGTGCAAGATCGAACCAGCGCTGGTATTCGAATACCAGTTCTTTTCTTCTCTCCTGGAATACGGAGTCCCTGAATGCGTTCTGACTTAATGCAGGAGCCAGGTCTTTGAGCTTAGTGATATGAGCACGCTGTCGCACTTCATCAATTGCCCGGTAGGCGTCATCGTTGGGGCCGCCGTTTTGTTCATTTAGTGCTTCGGCATAGATGAGGAGGACTTCGGCATAACGGATGATGGGCAGATTTTTGGACGACTGTGACTGATTTCCGACTACAGATTCATCATAATATTTATTAAACTGTGGCGTGGACAGTTTATAGAGCTTACCATCAACGGGGCTTACAATTTCGGTTACGAACGTTATGGAGCGCCTTGTATCGTTAGCTGTGAAACTTTCGTAGAGCTTACCCGCAACGTGCAAAGCATCGGCATAGTCGCCATTGATGCCGGGGACATCGGCGGGAGCTGAGCGGCTGGCAAGGCTATTGCCCTGGTAACCTGCATTTCCTTTGAACTGCGCGGAGAAGATATGCTCCTTTCCATTTTTAGTTGCAACGGCAAAGACATCGGCGAAGTTTTCGAACAAGCTATATCCGCCGTTATCGATTACATCTTTACTTTTCAGTACGGCGTTCTTCCAATCCTTTTTAGTAAGATAAACCTTGGCGAGCAGGCTTTTGGCTGCGCCGGAGGTGGCGCGGCCGAGGTCGGCTGCTGCGTAACCTGCTTTTTGGGGTAGGGCTTCTGCATCGGTAAGATCGGCTATGATCTGCTGGTACACCTGTTCTTCCGTAGCTTTTTCGACATAGAGGCTTGCAGGGTCCAGCGAGGTTGTTTCATGCAAAACCAGCGGCACAGGCCCGAACCAACGAACAAGATTGAAGTAGTGTAAAGCACGCAGGAATTTAGCTTCATTGATGAGGCGTGTTCTTACGCTGCTTTCTATTTTAGTGGCATCAATCAATGCAATTCTGTCGATAGCAATGTTTGATGCATTAATGCCATCGTAGCTTTGTTTCCATAACTGTTCCATGCGGTCGTTCGAGGCATCGTGTGTTAGTCCTGAGATGGCTCTTACGTGTGCGTTACGAGCGCGGGGGCCGGCTTCGTAATCGTCGGTAGCCATTTCCACACCTATCTGGAATAAGCTGTTATAGAGGGACTGTCCGCTTTCGTACAGTTTGCGGTAGATGGCAGTAAGCGCTGCTTCGGCCTGGCTCTGGTTCTGATAAAACTGTTCTGAAACGAGGAACGACTCCGGGGTCTCTTCCAGTTTTGAGCAAGCCTGCAAGGCCAATGCGATGATAAAAGCCGGTAGTACTATTTTGATCTTCATGTTATACGAATTGAATAAAACGAATGAGGTCACATACTGTTAAAAGTTAACCCTGAGACCGGCGTTAAAAGTTTTGGCTATAGGATAAATACCTGAATCGGTACCGGGTGAGACGTTGCTTCCGGATGTCACTTCAGGATCGAAGCCTGTGTATTTAGTGAATGTAAGCAGGTTCTGTGCTGAGAAGAAGATGTTTACTTCAGTGAGGTTGGCCTTTGCAACCAGCGACTGTGGTAAGGCGTAGCTCAGGTTGATATTCCTGACCCTCAGGAAAGAGCCATCTTCGACGAAGCGATCGGAAAAGATAGGAGCGGGATCGAGCTTAGCTCTTGGAATGGTGGTGCTGGGATTTGTTTCTGTCCATCTTTCCAATGCAGTTGCTGAAGCGTTCTGCTGGCCTGTAAACATCTCGAGCGTCTGGCGGTTGCTATTGATGATCTGGTTGCCCTGAACGCCCTGTATCAACACCGACAAGCTGAACCCCTTCCATGAAAAACTGTTGGTAATGCCGTAGATGAAGTCGGGCTGTGCATTACCAATAATAGCACGGTCGGCAGCCGTAGTGAAACTACCGTCGCCGCTTACGTCTTTGTATAACCTATCGCCTGGCAATGGAGTAGCGCTACCTGTGTATTTACCTTTAGCTGATTCTTCGCCTGTTTGTAAGATACCGTCGGTCACGGTTCCATAGAAAGTACCTAGTGGCTGCCCTACCCGGATGATGTAGTTACCGCTGATATAAGAAGATGCTCCATTTCCGATGGTAAGCACTTTATTCCTGTTGAAAGAGATATTCAGATCCGTTTCCCAGTTAAAGGTTTTAGTGCTTATGTTCTTTGTTTTAATGCCGAGTTCGAGGCCTTTGTTCTCAACAGATCCATAGTTCTGCAAGGAGCTGGCAAACCCGGTGGTCCAGGGGATTTCGACATTCAGCAGCAGGTCGGATGTTTTTTTATAGTAGGCGTCAAGTGATATCAGCAGCCTGTTGCTGAACAAGCCGATATCGAGGCCTGCGTCGTACTGGAAAGTTTTTTCCCAGCCCAGGTTTTCGTTGGGAATCCTGTTGGGGGCAAACCCGGTAAGGATCGACCCGCCGAAAATATAGTTGAGACTATAGAGAGTAGCCAGGGACTGATACTGTCCAATTTCCAGATTACCTGTTGTTCCGAAGCTGGAGCGCAATTTCAGGTCGGAGATATGTTTAGCAAAAGGTTTAAAGAATTCTTCGTTACTAATTCTCCATGATGCCGCCAGGGAGGGGAAGTTGCCCCATTTGTTATTTTTACCGAAGCGGGAAGAGCCATCTCTGCGGATGCTGGCGGTAAAATAGTAAAGATTATTGTAGCTATAGTTTATCCTCGCCAGGTAGGAATGTAAGACCCATTTGTAGGCATCGGATGCGGGGCGGACCAGGATGGAGCCGCTTCCCAGGTTATTATATGTAAGTTCATCGGAAACAAAATTCTGGGCACCTGCCAGGAATGATTCATTGTTGGCTTCCTGCTGTGTAAAGCCTGCCAGCACATCTATGCTGTGTTTACCAAAGTTTTTGTTATAGGTGACCGTATTTTCATTCAGCCAGGAATTATAGTCGGAAGATCCGAGGGAAGCTGAGCCTTTGGTACCTGAGCCTTCGTAAATAGTAGAAGGCACGTAATATTTTTCCTTTTGATTATTAATGTCGGCACCTACCAGCACTTTAACGGCGAAGTTCCTTGCAATGGTATATTCTGCGTAAGCGGTACCCAGTAAGCGATTTACGGTAGCCTTGTTGATGGTTTCGTTAATAGTGGCGATAGGATTGGCAAAGATGTTTTCAAACGGATTACGCAAGGTATATGCGCCATCGGGTTCATAAATGGTAGCTGTTGGCGGCATGATCAACAAAGAACCTACGATGCCTGATGGTGCGACATTTGCTTTAGAGCGCGATATTGTTAAGCTGGCTCCTGTTTTCAGGTGATCGCCGGGTTTGGCGTCGATGTTGGCGCGCAGGCTTAAGCGAGAGAAGTCGGAGTTCTTTATAATCCCTTCCTGTTTGTAGTAGTTACCTGAAAGCAGGTATTGTACTTTAGCAGAGCCGCCGCTAACGGAAAGCTGGTGGTTTTGTACAGGCGCTTTCCGGAATGCTTCATTCTGCCAGTTGGTGCCTTCGCCCAGTTGATCGATCTGCGCCTGCGACAGATACTGGTATTTGCCTGCGCCGGGTGTAGTGCGATATAAGACTTCGTTTCTTAGTTCAGCAAAGTCTTTCGCGCCGAGCACATCGATCTTTTTGCGGATAGATTGTGTGCCGAAGGAGGTTTCGAAGCTAATATTACTTCTATCTGCTTTTCCTTTTTTTGTTGTGATGATGACTACGCCGTTTGCGCCACGTGAGCCATAGATGGCTGTAGAGGAAGCGTCTTTCAAGATATCGATAGATTCGATGTCGGAGGGATTAATACCTGCGAGGGGATTAGTGGGAGTACCACTTAATGCGCCTGCTGAAGAAGCGCTGTTATAAAGCGGGAATCCATCTATCACGTATAGGGGTTCATTACCTCCCTGGATAGAAGCTCCTCCCCTTACCCTTATGGAGACGCCACCGCCGGGCTGACCTGAGGTTTGGGTTACCTGAACGCCTGCCGCAGCGCCTTTCAGGGCCTGATCCAAAGAGCTCACCGGTTGTTTCAGTGAAGCCTGCGGCACAGAGGAAATAGCCCCGGTAACATCGCTGCGTTTACGTGTACCGTAGCCTACTACTACGACACCATTGAGATCGTTGGAAGTTTCTGTAAGTTCAACCGATATGGGAGAGCCATTGGCTGTTATTTTCAATTCCTGATAACCTACAGAGCTGATAAGTAAATTATAAGGGAAAGACTGTCCGGTCACCAATGTAAACCTGCCTTCGGCATCGGTTTGTGTTTGGTTGGTAACGCCTTCGATCCTGATGGTAGCTCCTGCCAGCGGTGCTTTGGTGCGGGCGTCAATAATTTTTCCTTTGAGTGTTGAGTTGATCAGCGGTTTGTTCTGCGCCTGTAACAACTGAGGTAAAAAGAATAACGAGATGATAACAGAAGATCGCGAGACATAATAGTTTCGCCAAGCCAGGGCATGAAGTGCCCTTAAGCTTTTCGCAAGATTTTGCATACCTTTAGAGGGGTTATAAATGAGTAATTAAACAGGCGCCAACGCCAATTGAGATCCTGTTTTTTTATCGATAATCCGGGGGAAGTACTTTGGTATTTCCCTTTTTCATGCTGGGGGAATGAATGTATAAAGTTGCGTCAGCAACAACAACGAAAAGAAGACATGTAGTGACACATGCAAAAAAGCTGAAGCGATCGCTCAGTTAGTTTGGTGGCCATAAAAATTAAGATTTTGGACTACAAATATAGGGTTTTATAATAAACCCACAAATTTAGTGGACTAAATATCAGGCAGGATCTTTTTTGCTGTGGTTACAGTGGCAGCATAATATTGAACCGGGCACCATTTCCTTCTATTCCTGCAGCGGTTATAGAGCCATGATGCCGTTCCACTATTTCTTTACACAAAGCCAATCCGAGGCCAGTTCCTTCGTACTGATCTCTGCTATTCAGCCTTGTGAAAGTTTGGAAGATCTTATCGGCATGGGCTTGTGAGAAACCTATGCCATTGTCGTTCATTTCAATTCCGAGGTGGGGGATGCCATTTACAGTAACAGGTCCGGCTGTTATTGTAATCAGGGGTAATACCTCTGTTCTTGCAAACTTCAATGAATTATTTATAAGATTATAAAACAATTGATAGATAAGGCCCGGTGCTCCCTGGAATTTACAATCGGCATTAAAATGGCATTCGATTGTTGCTGCTTTTTGTTCGATCAGTACTTCCAGGTCGGATTCAATAGCATTGACGATTTCACACAAATCAATTTGCGTATAGGTTTCTTCCGTGTTAGCAACGGTAGAATAGGTTAATACACCCTCTATCATTTTATACATGCGATCGACTGCACTGTAGACTTTGCCGAGGTAAGTCGTTCCTTTTTCAGACAGGACTGTTTCAGGATCTTTTTCAAGTCTGCTTATAAAAGTTTTCACTTTCCTAACCGGTTCTTTCAGATCGTGTGAGGCGACATGTGCAAATTTCAAGAGAGCTTCATTAGAGCGGTGCAATTCTTTGGTTCTTTCCTGTACCAACTTTTCGAGCACCAATTCTGCTGCTTTTATTTCGGTAATATCTCTTGTAGTACCTGCTACAACTTCCACCTCTCCTTTCTCGTTGAGTACGGGTGTAAAAATATAATCGTACATACGCTTGCCGTGTACTGCATGGGGGAAAGCCACTTCACCTCTTATGGACTGGCCGGTAGCAACGACATGGTCGATTTCCCTCTCATGCATTTCGGCATGCCATGGTTCATAACCCAGCTCGAGCAGGCCGCAGCCTATCGCTTCCTGTTCTGTGCGGCCCCACATAGTGAGCAGGGCTTTATTGGCATAAATAAACTTGTAGTCTTTACTGAATACATAAACAAGGTCGGGGGTAGTATTTGTTACCGCTTCGTAGAGCCGTTTGTTGGCATTTAACTCCTGTTCAGCTTTTTTACGGGATGACACATCAGTTTCTTTACGTTCTTCCATTCTTATTCTTGCCATCACCTGTTCAGTGATATCCGTTGCCATAACGGAGACGCCTGAAATCTGCCCTTCCTTGTGCAGGACCGGTTGAAAAACATAGTTAAAATATGCTTCTGCCGGCTTTCCATTTTTCAGCACGGGGATCTTTTCTTCGTTACCCTGCTTTACCTGTCCTGCGTTGTAAACCTTATACAATGCATCGAGCAACGAGTGATTTTCGAGGCCTGGCAATACTTCCAGCAATGGTTTGCCAACAATATCTTCATTTACTACGCAAGCAGCCAGCATTGAATCGCTGGCGAAACTTACTATCATTCCGGGGCCTGATAAAACAGCGGAAAAGACCGGTGCATGCTGCAAAAGATCTATGATGTTCACGGAATTCAGCAGTGTGGCGCTGTTATTACCAGAAGTGTTCTCAAGTGTATGCGGTTTAATTTCGGGCATTTTATAATTATTTCAAAGGACATAGCAACTTAAATACAGAGAGACAACATTTGTTTTGCAAGCGCTTCTACTCCGTCTATCGTATCCGGTTTCTTAAAGTAGTGTGTGGCGCCGTTCTGCTTGCATATTGTTTCATAGAGCGATGCATCTGAAGTGCTCCACACTATCTTGGGAATGAGCGCGTAGCGTTTGTCGTTGCAGATCATGCCCAACAGTTCTGCTCCTGTTATATCCGGCATATTAAAATCTACTATGACTAATCCGGGCAGTTGCTCGTTCGTATAATGCAGCAGTAATTCTACTGCCTGTTTTCCAGAAGACACGGACACTACGGATATTGTTGGTTCCTGTTCAATAAATATTTCATTCAGCATTTCCAGATCATCTGTGTCGTCGTCGGCTAAAAATACTTTGCGGCGAGCTAATGTCATAGGTGTTACTTGTTTGTCAAAAATAAATATCCTGCTTTATTTGATGATTATGCTTACCCGTCAAGTCCATTTCGCTGCGTATTCAAGTACCCGTTTTCGGGTTCTGGATCAGGCTATGACGATAGCAAAATAATCATGCCAAATCCGTGGAAGGTAATGTGAGGGAGCTATTAAAAAAGACACAATAAATTGATTTTCAAATAATTAAAGGACACAAAGTATGAATTTAGCCAAAAGTTGTTTATTTAAGGAGGGTCACAGTTTCCCATTTTGGGGCTTTTGGACTTGCATCCCACTTGTTATTTGTGGGTTGTGCGGGAGGTGCTGTGCAGGTTTAAGGCGGGTTGATGGCCCGTATATAAAGCGTTCTTTTAAACAGAGGGGGCAATAGGGAAAGACAGGTCAAAAATAGTTTAAATCGCCTGTTATAGCAGAATTTGCCCTATATAATGCCTGCGACTAATTTTGGGGAATGGATATACTTACTTCGAATAAAGCAGTACTCAGCGAACTGTTGCATCAGAACCCTTTGTTTGTATTTGCGCTGGATTATGAAGCGAAAGAAGCGTTTACCGAATTTGATCCTTACCTGGTGGGGATAGGCAAGGTGAATGCGGCTTATCGTATCACCAAAAGGATATATGAAAACAAGCCTGGCATTATCGTTAACCTTGGCTCGGCAGGGAGTAATACATTCAAGCGCGGCGAAGTGGTTTGCTGCACCCGTTTTATACAGCGGGATATGGATGTAACGCCACTGGGCTTCCAACCATTTGAGACACCTTATTCGAATCTGGACCCTGTATTCACTTATGGGTTGCAGGCTCCGGAGTTACAGGAAGGGATCTGTGGTACGGGTGACAGCTTTGAGATTGCACATCAACACTCGGCTTACAATGTTATTGACATGGAAGCATTTCCGATAGCCTGGATTGCAATGCAGGAACAGATCCCGTTTCTATGCCTGAAATATATATCGGATGGGGCTGACGGCGGCGCTGCGGAGGAATGGACAGAACAGGTGCATAAAGCGGCGGCGGCATTGAAGCGGGAGGTTACCAAGCTGATGTGATAGCGGTATTTAAAGGATTGGCTGAGCCGCGGCGTGGCATATTTTGTTTGTATTGGCCTGTACGGCCGCTCCGGTATAATGCTTAACTTGAATTTATTCACGAAATGAACCGGACTTTATGATGAGTGAAAAAGAAAAAGCACAGAGGGGAGAATTGTATGATGCCAATTATGATGCGGAGCTGATACAGGAAAGAGAAGTTGCCAAGACGCTATGCTATACTTATAACCAATTGCCTCCTGCATCGAAGCAAGAACGGGAGAAGCTATTGCGACAGTTGTTAGGTGTAACAGGGCAGTCGTTTTTGGTAGAGCAGCCTTTTTATTGTGATTACGGTTACAATATTGAAATAGGCGAGAACTTTTACTCCAATGTCAACTGCGTTATACTTGACTGTGCGAAGGTCAGTTTTGGCGACAACGTGTTTATAGCACCTAACTGCGGTTTTTATACAGCAGGTCACCCGCTGGATGTGGAGCGGCGCAATAAGGGGCTTGAGTATGCTTATCCCATACGGGTTGGCAACAATGTATGGATAGGAGCTAATACAGTGGTTCTTCCCGGGGTTACTATCGGAGACAATACTGTAATAGGCGCTGGTTCTGTAGTGACGAAGGATATACCTGCCAATGTTGTGGCTGTTGGTAACCCGTGCCGTGTAGTGAAAGAACTACAATGATCGTTTGCAAGCACCTGACCGGCTTTGCACTTCATCTGTTTTTCTTGCCATCGTAAGCAATTTGGTATAGCGGCTATGGAACACCAGACAAGCAAACATGGGGGAAAGAGACAAATACTATAACAAGCCGCACCTTTTGAAGAAGATGCGGCTTGTTATGATAGCGATTTATTTAATAATGGTCGCTAATTCTTTCTCCAGGTCTTCGCCGCGGAGGTTTTTAGCGACTATTTTTCCTGAGGGATCGATCAGGAAGTTGGTGGGGATCGCTTTTACACCATATAAGACAGCAGAAGGGCTTTCAAAACCTTTGAGATCAGATACCTGTGTCCAGGGCATTTTGTCCTGTGCTACAGCATGAAGCCAGGCCCTTTTACCCTCGTCGAGGGAAACGCCCAGTACGGTAAAGTTCTTTTCTTTAAACTTATTGTAAGCTGCCAATACGTTAGGGTTTTCGGCACGGCAGGGTTTACACCAGGAAGCCCAGAAGTCGACGAGCACGTACTTACCACGGTAGTCGGAAAGTTTCACCAGTTTACCGGTGGAATCGGGCTGGGAGAAATCCATGGCCATAGCGCCGCTGCTGGTTTTGCGACCGGTGTCGATCATACCTTCAATTCTCTTACCCAGGGCTGTGGCTCTCATTTCAGGAGAAAGGCGTGCAAACCTTACTGCAGCTGTATCCGGATTGAAGTTATATCCTACCTCCTGGTAAAAGAAGGTTTGCAGGGCAATGTAAGAACCGGGATGATCCTTTATGAACTTAGCGGACACGCTATCGTATCCTGACTGCGTTTCTTTCATAATGGCACCGGCGACTTTTTTGAATGTGCTATCGTTACGCTCCTGCGGGGTTTTAGCCTGATATGCCGCCATCAGGGAGTCGGCAGTTTTCTTATATGGCCTTCTCAGGCGGGTTAACATAGCATCTTCTTCATTGGTAACGGAGCCTTTTACAACGGCATGCGTTACCGAGTCTTTCGCCGTAATGGTAATCACTGAATTTTCGATATAAAAATACAGGTCATCCTGCGGGGCAAATTTAGGCCTGGTAATGGTATCGTGGTTAATACGAAGGGAAGCCTGGGTGGGGTTGTTCAGTTTCCCGTTAAAAACGAAATTCCCTTTCTTCAATGTTACAGAGTCGCGCACCTCTTTGCCTGCTTCTTTATAGCTGAGAAAGGCCATTGCCGGAGCATCGAGTGTGCCCACTTTGCCACGAATTGTAAAACCCTTCTGCGCCATGAGGCCCAGCGGAAGGCAGCAGACCACTGCCAGTAAGCTATTCTTTGTCATCTCGGTTATTATTGTATTGTAATAATTTTATTTTAAGGAACCAGTGCTATACCACTGATAAAAATTGCGTCATATGTGGAAGCGTATTTTACTGATTCGAGGACAGTAAAGCGCAGGTAACGCGCTGTTATCAAACCTGTATTGAGGGTTTGCATATTGTTGGCTATTTTACCTGCAAACGTGCCTTTATTTTCCCAGGCAGTACCATTCATGCTGGTTTCTATGAGAATGGATGTGGGGTATCCGCCGTTGCTGGGATAGGCCAAGGCAGTAGGCAGGTAATAATTCACCGCAGAAAAGGTTATGTCTTTATTGAAGTTGATGGCCACCCATTGCGGCATTTTCTGGGCGATGTTGCTTGTCCAGTAGGTAGTAGTATTGTTATCGTCCAGTACATTTGTTGCGACAAACGTGCCATTCACCGACGAGAATCCGGCGATAGTCCAACCTACTTTACTGATGGAAACGGGTTTACCTGTTTTAAACACCAGGTATAAGACCTGGCTTGTTGCTGCACCATCGACGGTACCATCAACAGATTGAATAACTATAGGCAATACATAGGTAGTGTATCCTTCCAGTTTAGTTTGCAGTATAAAGTTCAACTGCGCGGAATCGGAAAGCGATGCACCTGCGGGCAGGCGCGTCATGGATTTATAGAAGAGATAGGCATTACGGGGCAGCAGCACTGCAGCGCCGTAACGGGCGCGGTAATCGCCTATTTTAGTACTGTCGACAGCAAAATTCACCCAATGATCCGATGCTGAAGCAGTGCCATTCAACGCCGCTTTCAAGCTTATGACAACGGTAGAATCTTTAGCTACAGAGACCGGCATTTCGATGGTATCCTTATTTGCATTCAATTGAATGGAGATGCTGCCATTGGGCAAAGCAGCCCGCTCACTGTTTTTGCTGCACGCTGCCAGCAGTACAATGAAACAGGTGTATATAGCTATATATATTTTATGCATGGTAGATAGTCTTGTGGTTATGGATTTTGTTGCATATCGGGATTATAAACCAGCACCTGAACAGGTATCTGCAAGGTATACCGATCGCTATGCGGCTGTAACGTAGCAACAACGGCGCCCTGGGCGTTATACCTGTTTACAGGGCCCATCCTGTTCTCTTTATCGAGGCGGCGCATATCGAACCAGCGCAGTCCATTGAAGGGCAATTCGTGGTTTCGTTCCTTCATCACTTCCTGGAACACTTCTTCCTGGCTGGCAGACTGGAAAGCGGCGTAAGTAGCTTTAGCAATCCTGTTCTTACGCAGTTCATCCAGTTGTTGCAAGGCAACAGTAAGTTCATTGTTACGCGCGGCACATTCTGCAATAATCAACTTCATTTCCTGAACGGAGGTTCCTGTATTCATATACTGGTAATTGAGTGTTACCAGTTGCGGAATATAAATAGTGGCCCCTCTTGTAGTAAACGTATAGCTATCGGTACTGCGGTATAGTGCTCTTACACGCAGGTCGTTGGTTGCGAAAGAGCGCATGAAGTCGAGAGTTGGCGTGATGTAACCCAGCACCATTCTACCATAGATAACATCGCCACGGATGCTTAACAATGGAGACGCAGGAGCGGCTTCATTGAAATCGAGCATTACGGCCCTTGTATTTTCCAAAGCCAGTTCGGCATTCTTCCTGGCATCGCGGTAGTTCCGGGCATAGAGATAGATCCTTGCGAGAAGGCTATATCCTGCTGCTCTGGAGGCGCGCAGTCTGTTGCTGCTGTTATCGAGCGGAAGATCGGGAATGGCGGTATTTATATCTTCTATGATCTGGCTGGTAAGTGCTGCAACCGTAGTTCGCGGCGGTACCACCTGCACAACCTCGTTAGAAGTAACGAAAGGTACAGCCAGGTCTGTAGCGGCAGTGGTGGAATCGTAAGGTTTACCATATAAATTAACCAGGTAGAAGTATTCCAATGCACGGCCTAATAAGGCTTCGGCCTTCAGGCTTCTTTTCTGAGCGTTGGTACCACCTGTGGCGTCATCTATTCCCAACAATACAGTATTATATTGATTGATCTTGGTATAGTGCTCTGCCCAGAATAAGGGGGCGACGTTGAGATCGCTGGAAAACTGGGGTGCCCATGTATACAGCAATTCTGCAGGCTGAATAGGCGGATTGGTGATACTGGGGACATCGACATTATCGCCCAGATAACC
The DNA here is from genome assembly GCF_004118675.1 of Filimonas effusa. NCBI lineage: Bacteria > Pseudomonadati > Bacteroidota > Chitinophagia > Chitinophagales > Chitinophagaceae > Filimonas > Filimonas effusa. The sequence continues at coordinate 595,189 of NZ_SDHZ01000002.1, forward strand.
TGCGGTGCCAGTAGGAGCTCCAAATCCATTATTAAGGCTGGGATCGTTGAGCCATTGATCGTAATTGGTTACCGTTGTAAGCGTTGTTTTGCCTTTGGGCTGCACATCCAGGTACTTGTCGCATCCGGTTAAAACCAGGCCACAAAGAACAATGTATATAAAAGAATATTTATGCTGTTTCACTTGTCTGCATTTTAGAAGTTGGTAAAAATGGCAAGGGTGTAAGTAGGCGTCAGGTACGACTTGGCATAACTGCCAGTAGCCATACTGTAGTTGTATTTATTAAACCCTACTGTCCAGAGATTAGAAGCCTGGCATTTTATCTCAAAATGACTAAAGCCTATTTTTTTGATAAACTTACTGTTATCAAGGCTATAGGAAACGGTGAGATCGCCAAGTGTTATATAGTCTCCATTTACAACATAAGCATCGGCATAGTTATATGCATCAAGCGCCATGGTATTGCCGTAGAAGCCTGCCAGGTTCATTACGTCGGTGGTGGCTTCGTCGCCACGTTTTTTCCAGTAATTACCTGCGCCCTCCAATGGTCTTTGTGTGTTTGGAGTAGGCCTTGGTACCCTTACTTTAAATCCGCCATAATAGTTGATCATGCAGAAGATGTAAAAGTTCCCGATATCTATACGGTTGCTTAACCCTGCATTGATGGTAGGGATAGAAGTACCTGCATACCTGGTAAGGCCCGATGTATCGCTTTTAGACGCGATAGCAGTAGGAGATGTTGAGCTGGCGATATTTGTACGATAATACTGTCCCCTGTCGTTCACCATCAAAGGATAACCTGCTGTATCCAGTCCGGCATAGCCAAAAGCAAACTGAGCACCTACAGGATATCCTTTTACATATCCCAGTACATTAAGCGTTCTGGGGTTGTAGTCGCCTGTACGGTAAACCGATAACACTTTGCTGGTGTTACGGCCAAGCACGAAGCCAGTGTTCCAGTTAAATTTAGAAGTAGTGATCCAATCGGCATGCAGGCTCAGCTCCAGGCCGCTGTTATCGATGGTTGCCTGGTTTATCAACGATGGGCTTGCTCCTATGGTTGGATCGATCTGCGCATTACCTAACAGATCGGTACTTTTCTTTTTATAATAATCTACAGTACCATAAATATTATTAGAAAAGCGATAGTCAAGACCAATATTTGTACTTCTTGTTTGCTCCCAACGCAGGCTACTGTTTGCATAAGACAGCAACCTGAGCGCCTGAGAAGTTGGTGAAGTATTATAGTTCAGTGTAGACTGCGCTATCACCTGCGGCAGCGACATTTTAGCTACGTTTCCATTGAAGCCATAGGCAACGCGCAGCTTAAGGGTATTGATCCAGTCGATATCCTGCATAAAGCTTTCTTTATGGATATTCCATGCAGCACCCAGTGACCAAAGCGGCTTGTATTTGTACTTAGGGTTTGTACCAAAGAGGTTTGACTGGTCTATACGCATACTTCCTGTAAGCGAGTATGTATTTTTAAAAGAATACACAACGTTGGCGTAGCCTGACAAAAACCGGTCTTCGGTATATTGCTCGTTGAATAAGTTGGAATAATCGCTAAAAAGCGCATTGGTAGAGATGCCAAACGGGTTCTTAATAACACCTGTAAAGATACTGGCATAGTCTACCGGCTGCAGCAGCAAGGTCTGATCATTGTAACCAAACTGCGATGTGAGGTTACTGCTGTTTATAACGTTCCTTATTTCAGCACCCAATATGGCGTTAACAGAATGCAGAGATCCTATTCTCTTATTATAGTTCAGCTGAGCACGTCCTGTATAACTGGAGGTATTGGAAGCTTCGCGTTGCAGCAGATCGCCTTTGGGCACATTAAGCTTAATTGTACCATCTGTATTCTGCGTAGTATACAGGTTGATGGCATTCCTGGTTTGAAAAGACGCAGCACTTGCCAGGTGGCGGAAATCGGAGCGGGATGTTTCATAAATGCCGCCGAAAGACAAATCGAAACCACTGCCAATGTTATAATTGAAATTAGCTGTGATACGGTTATTAATGGTACGGGTTTTATCGCTCACCTCATTTATTTCCTGTAATGGATAGTAGAGTTGATTCTGCAAACCCATAGCAACCAGCGCGTCGTTGTAGAAAGGCGTAAGTCCTGAACCCGATACAAATGAAGGATTACCGTTTGCATCTTCGAAGCGTTCATAAGAAAGCGTAGAAGTTGGAGAAGGCACAGGAACATTATTCACACGATGTTCCTGGTAATCGGTCGTCAGCTCCAGGGAAAGGCGCTGGGACAATTTAAGTGTACTGCGGGCGGAAAGCAAGAACTTATTGTTATCGTTTTTGATATCCGACAGGCGGTTGCGGGTATAGTTGGCAGTTATATAGTATAACGCATTACCAGTGCCGCCGGAGACATTGAAATTATAAGTCTGCGTCAATGCCGAGCGCTTAAACAGCCTGCTGTAATCGTTGAGGTTATCATAACTGAGCAAACTGGCATATGCCTGCTGGGCCTGGTATGGTGTAATAACCTTGGCGGCTTCCTGGGCCATGATGTAATAAACAGGGTTACGGGATGTAGTACCCTGGCTATTGGTATTCAATAAGCCCCAGGTACTGGCGTTGATGCCTGAAGCGTAAATATCTTTCTGAAAGTTTACAGCGATAGCGGAAGCATCGGATGCCCACCTGTAGCGGCTATAGTTTTCTTCGGGTGTCATACCGGCAGTAGCGCGGAATGAAAACCTGGGCTTACCTAAAGCAGCCTGTTTTCTTTCTATCACGATCACCCCGTTGGAAGCACGCACACCGTATACCGTGGCTGCGGCGGCATCTTTCAGGATGGTTACAGATTTGATCTCATTGGGATCGAGCATATCCAGCGTTAGCTCTGTAGGGTAACCATCTACCACAATCAAAGGGCTTTGATTTGCGGACATGGTTGAAATACCACGGATGTTAAACAGGCTCCTGGAGTTGGAACTGGTACTTCCGGGCGTAGTGCTGGTAAAAGAGATATTATTGTTGATCATTAAACCCGGCATCCTGTTCACCAGGCCATCTATGAAGTTAGTACTGATCCTGGATTCATATTCTTTTGTGCTGAGCTGTGCTACGGCGCCGGTGCTTTGCTCGGGCCGTATGCGCTGATAACCGGTGTTTACAGACTGAATGAGCAATTCGGAGAGTTCGGATACTGTAGCAGTCATCACTACTTCAAACGATGTTCTCTCGCCAACAGAGACCGTATGCGGTGCATAGCCGATGAGCGCGAAAGTTAATTTCTCGCCTTTATTGGCCACTATTTCAAAGTGGCCTTTATTATCGGTAGTGGTAGCGGCATAAGTACCTCTGCCGGGTGCAACCACTGAAACAGTTACGCCTGCCAGCGGCTTGCCTGCGGAGTCTTTTACGATTCCGGAAACAGGCGGTGGCGGCAGATATGCCTGTAGCTCCGGCACTATGTTCTTTTTAACCGGAACCGCCGGTGCAGTAGTAATACTAATGGTTTTGCTTTCTATAGAATAGCGAAGCGGCTGATGCGCAAAGAGCTCTTCCAGGAATTCCAGCAAAGGCTTATCCGTTGCCTGGATAGTTACCGGCCGTGCTATTTTCAAAGTATTTTCCGGATACAGAAAAACATAGCCTGTTTGCTTTTCTATTTCAGAAAAAACAGTCTTCAGAGAAGTATTTTTCCCGGCAAAGGAAACCTTCTGAGAAATGCCTTTTGCGCTTACATTTAAAAACGCCACTGTAACGAGTAGTATCGTTAGTCTCATAGCTAACAGGGTTTGGAAACGAGAACGGTTATCCCCATAGGGAAACCATCTACAAAATGCAGTTTTTAGCATACTTTTATGCAGTTTGGTTGTGAAATAAGCAGTCCGCGAAGACTCGTTTTGGTTTACATTATCCAAACATTCCGGCCAGTGATGTTCCCGCATTACTGGCTTTTTTTGTGTGGACAAGATCTTTATCAGGTCATATATAGTTATTTATTTTCTATAATAAGTGTTTTGCCTTCGAGCGTGGCATGAATGCCGTAGCCATTCAGGAATCTTATAAGACCAGGTAATTTCACTTCTCTATCCATTTTACCTTCAAACCTGATAACCGGTATTGCACCTTCGTATTTTACCTCTATATCGTACCATCTTTCCACTTCTTTCATAACCGTTTGAAAGCTGGCGCCGTTAAAATCGAAAACACCATTTTTCCAGGCCAGTACCTGCTGCAAATCGGCATTTACAACACTGAGCGCCTGTGTTGCTCCCCTGCCCGTTCCCTGAACAGATTGCTGTCCGGGTGCCAGCATCACAGCATCGGAGGCTTTCAGCTTATTGATAATTTTCACCTTCCCATCCACGAGGGTGGTTTTAATAGCGTCATAATCCTTATAAGCATTAACATTAAACTGCGTGCCCAGCACTTCTACCTGTTCTTCTCCTGCAACATCAACAATAAACGGCCTTGTTTTATCGTGTGCCACCTCGAGATATACCTCGCCGGTTACTTTGATGTTACGAACACCGGCGATATTGGCAGCGGGATAGGTAACAGAGCTCGCTGCATTCAGCCAAACCTTTGTACCATCAGGAAGTGTGAGGTGATATTGCCCTCCCTTTGGGGTGCTCATTGTATTCATCATCACCTTCCCTGTTGAAGCGCCATTGGGTTCGTAGCGGATACTGCCGTCACTTGTTTTTATTACAGAAGCATTCCCCTGCCGGGCAATGGTTCCATCGGGGTTATCGTCGAGCTCTATTATTGTACCATCTGCAAGCGTAAGCGTGGCCTTCTGAGCCGCAGGCGCCAATTGCGGTTTTGATACAACCAACTGCGCATCCGGCACCTTTTTATACAGCGTTATGAATATTACACCGGCTGCTCCCAATAAAAGAAATAATACCGCAGCATACCGCCGGGGGAGGCTCCACAAGGGGCGCAACCTGCCGCCAGAAGCGCTTTTCTCTTTTTTCGCATAGAGCTCAGGCGCTTTCGCATCTTCAGCCTGCCTGGCTGCTTCTTCAAATTCCAGCAGCCGCGAAGGCCACCGGGAGCGCTGCAGCAGCTTATGATATAACTGCTCATTAGCTGGTGATAGCCCAAGCCATTCCTGCAGCATAAGGGCTTCCTGTGGTGTTATTTCACCACTCAGCTGTTTCAAAAGCAGTTGCGCTATTTCGGTTTCGGAATATGACATATCTGATGCTATCATGTATTATTACCGCCGGCTAACCTTTTCGTGCCAAAAAAGTCAGAATTTTTTTTAGCAGCTGCCAGTCGGCGTTTAAAATTGATATGGAAAGAAGGAGCAGGAAGGTTCTTTTTTGGATCCAGCTCCGTAACATTTCTATGGCGCGGCGTTTCTGGCTTCGCACAGTAGCCGGGTTAGCATCAAGGATCGCGGCTATTTCGCGGGGATTTTTCCCTTCATAATAGGATAATTCGAAAATACGGCGATAATCGGGGCCCAGTTCAGAAATGGCCTCCGTGAGTAAATGGCTCATTTCGGCCTCAATTATTCTATGGCTGACGTCTGTATCGACTGAAGTCTGTTCCGGCTCCTGAAGGGTATTAAGAAAGGCATTCCGGCGACTTTTGGACTCCAGCAGCTTCAGTGCGTGGTTTCTAACGGCGAAATACAGGAGATTTTTCAGGTGTTCATTAGACTGGAGCTGCGCTCGGGCATTCCAAAGCGCTATAAAAGCATCGGCCACTACGTCCTTTATTTCATCCCATTCCAGCTGAAATTGCCGGGCGTGAAAAAAAAGGCGGGATTTAAACAGGTGGTACGCCTGCCTGAAAGCCTGTTCATCGCCCCCGGCGATGCGCAGATAAAGATCATCTCCCGGAGACAACTGTGTCGCGTGTTTTGGCTGGTCGTTCAATACTTGTTTAATTGGCTTCCTGGTGCAAAATAAAAAAAACAGCACCAAAGTTAGAAGAATACAATGAAGAAGCTTTTCGCTTGCTACTGCAATGAAACGTCTTTTCCTTTGAAATTGTTGCGGCATTGCAGCATTGGTGCTATTAAAACCAGGTGCTGCTTCAGTTTATCAAGCACCAAAACCCTTATAGCTGTGATACCTGTTATCTGCTTATACAGGCCCGGATGTTTGGCGTAACCACACCTTCAACTAATGACAACAGTGGCTTTGCAAGTGTCTTTTGAGACGGTGGATTACCGGCAGCATCGACGCAGGATGTAATTATGAGGCTGATAGTGGCTGTTGAGCCGCTTTGATCGCTTTTTAATGATCCGAAAAGCACTTTCAGAGTTTAAGAAAAGATTTCAACCGGCTTAGCAGTATCAGTTGATCGCCATATGCCGCCAGCGTTGCGGTATCAAGTGTTTGCATTTGTTCCAGCGTATGAAGAAGGTATAGCGGATCTTCTGTTTTTAAATAATGAATAAAATAAAGAAGTTTTTCCGCACACGCCGACAAACTTTGTTTATCGGCGTCCGGAAATTTACTTTTACGGGAGAATTTACGACAAGCCTCAGAAAGGTCCCGCTGGCATTGGTCTATCACAGGCCCTTCTACATCTTCTCCAGCACATGCTATCACTTTATGTGCAAGCGTGAACAGCTCCCGGAATACCGCATATTTAGGAGATGCCAGCGCGTGGTCTACCGCAGCTATTTCATGCCCGGTCAGGATTGCGCATAAGTATAGTAATCGCCTGGGATCAAGGCCGGCATATTCATCTGCCAGCATTTTCTGATATTCAAAAAAGTTTTGTGTTCTTCCCATGTTTTTAATAAAAAGAGAGCACTTACCTGTGCAGTGTTTTAAAAGGCTTATCCATACTGTAATATAACAAATGGAGGGGCATCCAGGACATCTTTTTTAACCGATCCGGAAGCACACCTGGTCGATCACCTCTTATCGATCCGGAACATAAAACGGGAACAAAAATTACAATAAATTCTCCTGCGCAGCCTGATAAACGGTCCTGATCATCGGTTGAAAGCCAAGGCTACGGGCAAGCGAACCATCTGCATGAAGATGCCAGGGGTTTTGAAGAGGTTCAGCTGACGGCTCCATTTTTCCACCAGCGATTTGGATCAGCTCATACACCGAAAGCGTAGCTTCATCTGTAATATTAACGATTCTTCTATCCATGGCGCCTGCAAGAACTACATTCATTGCGGTGGCAATATCAAGGTGGTGGATGGTACTTATTTTCATAGCAGGATGCATCTTTCCTGCTATAGCATGCCCCTGTAACGATTCCAGATGTCCGTCGGCATCGCCGTAGACAAAGGGAAACCTTAGAATAGACCAGTTAAGTTCACTTACGCGTAGCTCTTTTTCAGCCTCCACTTTACTGGCAGGATATGGATGTTGCGGCTCAACGACATCCTCTTCACAGCCCGGGTGCGAATTATTTATATTGTATACATGATTGGTACTTGCAAAAATAAAGCGGACACCGGGATTATGTTCTTTTGCGGCCATAATAAGGTTATGGGTACCTTCCAGATTACTCTTCCAAATCAAATCTGTGTCTTGAGTGCGAAAAACAGCGGCAAGGTGGATAATTGCCGATACACCTTTCACTGCTTGCGCCAGCGTAGGCGTATCAAATAAATCTCCCTCCATCATTGTTATGCCCGATGGAACATTTTTCCCCTTTCGCACCAATGCAACACATTCCCAACCCATTTTCTGCAGACGTGGTACCAATCGTGCTCCAACAAGGCCGGTCGCTCCCGTTATCAATATTTTACCCAACTGAATGCTCATACCTATTTATTTTGTTTTGAACAAAACTCGTGGCAACAGGAGAAAAAGAGCTGGACAAAAACCGGCAGATTCAGGACAAATCCTGAAAAAATTCAGCTACTGTTTTACCAGTATTTTTTTTAAACAAACGGGAGAAATAGTCTGGATCGCTAAATCCTAATTCAAAAGCCAGTTCTTTAACAGAAGACTTTTGCCCATAGTGCATCCGGCGTCTGGCCTCCAGCATCAAACGATCTGTCAAAAATTCCTTGGGCGACAGACCGGAATAGTATTTAACAATTTGGTATAAACTATCAGTACTCACTCCAAGCTCCTCTGCAATACTCCTGATTGTTGGATGATCTGTCAGATTTTCCTCTACAAAAACTTTGAACCCGATAAATTTATCAAGTCTGTCATCGGACAACTGTCTTTCTGATCCGAAATAAGTAGTGTTAATCTCCGTCAGCAAACTATTTAAATGAGCCAGAATAATTTCAGGATCAGCATCAGTGGAGCCTAATAAAGACGAGAGTATATTAAAAATAATAGTTACACGGACAGCAGCAGCAGGAGAAAAATGTATTTTCTGCCTATTAAGCGGATTCAGAAGAAACGGATATTGCTTAGGCAGCCTCGAGAGACATTCTTCATCAAAGCCTAATTTATAATAATCACTCGCATGTGATGAAGTTGGCAACTGTCTGACCTGGTGTGGCATCAGGAACAACAATTCATGTTTCTCAACATTAAGCTGCTTCATGTCGACGCTGCACTGGCTGAACCCCTCAATCACAAAGAGAAAAAAGTAATAAGGTAAATGCTGTACCAGTTCACCTCTTTCAGTAACCTCCGGGGAAAGATGCCCAAAGCCCGGTGAAACAATCCGGATAGGCAGCAAATTGTTTTGGTTCAAATGATGATGGGAGGAAATCATACTACACATGCCGATAAATTTACTTTAGCCGGGTAAGATTAACAGGTAAGAACTGTACCTAAAATTAAGCTAATGCCGTCATTTGTGAAACAGCTGACGAGAGTAGTCTTACACCACTACCGGAGATTATTCTATACGTTGTTATCAAAAACAATGGAAATCTATACTTTTCATTTTACATGTTTTGTGGTTCATTTTTGAATTCAAAACTAGTTACGGTGGATAGTCTCCTGAATTTTTATTCTGCCACATTTCCGGCTGAGTTCAAAAATAGTTACGAAGGACGGCAAGCACTAACAATTTTGAGAGACCGAAAGATACGGGAAGAGCAAGGTACTGCTCCGGAATTTACCGCAAAAGATTTTTCGGGGAAGCAGGTTAAGTCAAGTGATTTCAAAAACAAATACATCCTGATTAACTTTGGGGCATCTTATTGCGCTCCTTGTATTCAGGAGTTTCCAGCACTTACAAATATGATAAAGAATTTACCGCAAAATGAGGTTGTGGTTATCTATGTTAACAGAAATAAAAGTTATGAAGCGTTTACCAAAGTAAAAGAGAAATACAATTTAGTTGGCTTGCATCTCAAGTCTAATGATACCTTGGATAGAAAATATAAAGCAGAAGCAATTCCTCAACTTTACCTTATTGATAAGAATAGGAAAATATGGTACGACCGAAGCGCTCTAAACGACTATGAATTATCTAAACTGCAAAACATCTTACAGCAAACTTTCAATTTGTCGGGTCAAGTTATGAAGTAATCAGGATACATCAACACGGCATGCAAACATACTATCGGTAATTGTCAGCGCTAATTATTCATAAAGATTTTTCAAAGCAGATGCTGCTTTCTATTGATGCATATTGCCCGTAATTGGGAATAACGGTATAATCTGCTTTTCTATAAAGCGCAATGGCTTCCGGCATCTTGTTGCCAGTTTCCAAAATACACTTTTTATAACCCAGCTCTTTTGCCCATGCCTCCAGTTCACACAGTATGGCAGAAGCTATTCCTTTGCTTCGCTGTTCTGCGGAAACAAACATGCGTTTTATCTCCATTGCTGAGTCATCATATACTTTCATTGCGCCGCAGCCGACAGGGGTTCCATCTATGAAAACAACAACCACGTTTTTCAAAAGATCTATGGAGTTATATTGCATAAAGAAATCATTGGCATCACCGTTACGCTTCGCAAGGTCACGATCCAATTCAGCTACCAATATTTGAAAATGCTTATTCTCAGAAGTAGTTCTTTCGATATTTGTCATGATGGGTTACAGCTTTATAGAGAACAGTAAAGCATCTTGAAAAAGGCAATCACTTACCTATGCAAAATTTACTGAATATATAATCTAATTGATCCTCAGAAGTTAACTCCCCTGAAATGAGGCCCAGGTAATGTAAGCAATGCCTTATATCCAGTGCTACAAGATCGCCCGGAAGGCCGTTCTGCAAACCACTACGAATTTCATGCAGCGAGGATTCTATCTTCTGCAATGCCTCTACATGCCGGGCATTGGTGATAATAGTTTGATCTTTTTCTATACTATCCTCTACAGCCATGCCGAAGAGTTTCTGTTGCAGTTCGGCGATACCTTCTCCTTCTTTTGCTGAAATATAAATGGTGTTAGCAGCGGCAGGTAATGCCATAGTTGCCGCATCGGCCTTATTACCTACCAGCAGGTATTGGATCTGTTGTTCCTGCAATTGCATGGCCATTACCTCCAGTTCAACGGAAGTGGTTTGGGTTACATCGTAGAGATAGAGGACCACATCGGCTTCACGCATTTTGGCGAGGCTTTTTTCAACACCTATGGTTTCTATGACATCACTGGTGTGCTCGCGGATGCCGGCAGTATCTATGAGGCGGAAAAGAACACCGTTGATGTTTAATATTTCTTCGATGGTATCGCGGGTGGTACCGGCAATATCACTTACGATGGCGCGTTCTTCCTGTAACAAGGTGTTCAGGAGGGTGGATTTGCCGGCGTTAGGTTTCCCTATGATGGCTACCTGGACGCCATTTTTGATGACGTTGCCCAGGCGGAATGATTGAAGCAGCTTACTAACCTGTACAGAAGCCTTCTCTAAAAGGGCAAATAACTGGGTTCTATCGGCAAATTCCACGTCTTCCTGGGAAAAGTCCAGCTCAAGCTCTATAAGGGCGGAAAACGACAGCAATTGGTCACGGAGCTGCTTTATAATGCCGGAGAAGCCGCCACGCATATTTTGCAGGGCTTGCTTTTTGCTGGCTTCGGTATTACTGGCAATGAGATCGGCTACAGATTCGGCCTGTACCAGGTCGAGTTTGCCGTTCAGGAAGGCACGCTGGGTGAATTCACCAGGTTTGGCAATACGAACGCCCTGGCTGACAAGACATTGTAATATCTGCTGCTGAACGTAATGAGAACCGTGGCAGGAGATCTCTACTACATTTTCGCCGGTATAGGAACGGGGGGCTTTGAATAACGCCAGCACAACTTCGTCCAGCACCGTTTCTCCTTGTTTCAGGAAGCCTACATGTAAGGTATGTGTGGGCTGCTCCTGTAGCTTTTTAGAGGGAAAAAGGCCATCCAATACACTGATGGCCTGCGAACCGCTTACCCTTATAACGCCAATAGCGCCTGTGCCTTGTGGTGTGGCCAGCGCCGCTATTGTATCATCCCATCCTGCCAGTTTTCCAAGCATGTCTTATTCTGTTAATCTGCAAAAATAAGACAAAGGCTGGCAGGATGGGAATGTTTGCTTATTCTTCGTCAACCATAAAGGTGATGGACTGGCGCTGACGATAGATCACCTTACGGCCATTTTGTTCGGCAGGCATCCATTGCGGACCTCTTTTGATGACTCTTACCGCTTCGGCTGCGGTACCGTACCCGGGATCATTTTCTGCTTTTACGTCCGATACGTTTCCGTCTCTATCTACTACGAAAGAAACGATAACTGTCAACTTGCTTCCGGGAGCCGCGCCATTGGCAACGGGTTCATCCCTGTTCAGGTTTTTCTCGAGGAATCTGCGCCAGGCATCTGTGCCACCGGGGAAACGTGCCTGAATACTTACAGTAACAACAGGACCATCATTCAAAACCTCCATGCCGGTTCCCTTGATACTACCACTTCCTGTTCCAGGGCCGGTAGCTACCGGTGGCGCCACCAAACCTGGGTCGGTAGCAGTGCCCAGATGATTCACATTACTAATGATGGCAGTTTCAATTGTTTCTACCGGGGGTACTTCGTTTTCCGGATTTACTTTTGAATCTTCCACAATGGTTAACGTTGTACTCCTGACAGTACTAACATCTTCCAGTTCTGCCGGTGGTGTAGGCAGTGGAGCAGGTGGCTCGGGGATGGCATCTTCTTTAGGAGGTATCGCCTCTGTCTCTATTATTATCTCATTAAACTGGAGTGCTGCATTCTTATCAGCTCCGCCCGCGAATAATGTACTTGCATAAAAGAGACTACAAAGGGCAGTCATGATCCCCAACGATGCCATCAATCTTTTATTATAATTTTTCCGTAAAGTATAAGCACCGTATAACTGGTTTCTATTCTCGAACAAAATGTCGAGGAAGTCGGCTTGCAGAATGTTTTTGGCTTGCATAGTTGTAGCGTTTATAATGAGACGCAAAAGGCGCTTCATTCCACATAAGAAAAGACGCTATTTATGCTATAATGAAAAATATTTCTTTTAAACATTACCCTGGCGGTATTCAAAACATATAACATTGGTTTGATGTAAGCATGCTTCTATTAAACAACGATCCTTGCCCAGGTCTATAAGGTTGCTTGAATGAGCACTCCAACCTGTTGGCAGCATTTAACCCCTGCTACAAAAATGAATTTAAGATATCAGGCACACCTTAATGTTTCCTTGCCACAAACTACACCTGCCAGTGAGCAACAGCATAAAAAACACTTTGTAAAACCATGCTTTTCAAGGTTACAAGTATGCAGTAAAATTTCCTGCCTTCGGAGGATCTCCACAGGCATAAGGCCAGCTGCTTTAGGCCAGTCATCTATGCACATAAAAAAAGGTGGCTGTATCGTTGGAATGATACAGCCACCTTTTTAAAAACTATAATTATCGGACTATTCTTCAGCTACCTGGAAGGTAATGCTTTGTCTTTGACGATAGATTACGTTACGGCCGTTCTGAACGGCAGGGATCCATTTCGGACCTTTCCTGATTACACGCACCGCTTCTTCAGCAGTACCATAACCTGGAGAGTTTTCGGCTTTTACTTCAGAGATGCTACCGTCTTTGTCCACCAGGAACGATACCACAACAGTATAGTTGCCGGGAGGCGCTCCGTTTTCAACGGGCAGGTCACGGTTAAGGCTTCTCTCGAGGTATCTTCTCCATTCCTGGTCACCACCGGGGAATTTAGCCTGGATCTGTACGGTTTTAAATTCCTTGTCATAGTCTTCTTTAGGAGCAGCAGGTGCGGCAACAGTACCGGTACCGCTGGCTTCTACTGGAGGAGCTACGATGTTGGGATCTTTTAAACCTTCCTGGTTGATAGTACCAATACGGGTATCTTCCAGTTTTTCAACTTCCTGAATTTTGTCTTCCTGCTTCACCTCAGCATCCTTCACAATTTTGGGAGGAGTGAACTTGGTGATTTCCACTTTGGGAGGTTCAGCGCGGGGAGGCGGAGGTGGAGGGGGAGCCTCAGGCTTCTTCTCCTCTTCCTTCTGCTTAACGTCTTCTAACTGTACGTCTTGTACAATTATCTGCGTGTTCTCCGTTTTCTTGGATTTACCCAGGATCACCGCAGCGAACATCAGCAAACATACCGCCAGCATCGCGATCATAGCTGTAACCAGACGCTTTGAGTACGTTTTTCGCAGTTCATATGCACCGTATTCCTTGTTCTTCCCTTCGAAGATGATATCAAGGATATCGGCTGTTAAAATTTTGTTTGCTTCCATTGTATCACAATGTTTTAATAACCTTCATTAAGGAAGTGAGTTAGACGCCTCTGTAGCCTTTACCAGCTGGTTTTCACCCTCTGAAATGTCTACAAGTGCATAACGCTTTACAGCATTAATCGGCATCTCGTCCATAATGTCAATCACGTTTTTATACTTACATTCCTCATTCGGCTTAATCACAATTACAAAGTCGTCTGCAGGAGTAGATTTCTTTTTATTGATAATCACATCGCGGATCTCTTTGAAATTAGAAGCTTTGAAATTAGCTCCCGCAGGATCTAATATACCCTCATAGTAAAAAACAGAATTGTCTTTCCCTAAAAGAATGGTCAAAGCGCCTGATTCTTTTGCCTTGTTCTGCTCTTCCGGCTTATCGGCGTCTTTCGGCATGAAAAGCTTCATAGCCGTAGGAGAGCTCATGGTTGTCGTGAATATGAAGAAGGTGATCAACAGGAAGCCCAGGTCAACCATCGGTGTCAAGTCTACACGGGTAGACTGCTTCTTACCCTTTTTGACCCCTGGGCCTTTCTTGTGCCCGCCACCACCCGAGGTATCCATTTCTGCCATAGCACAATCAGTTTATTTGTTAATAATGTTGTTATCTGTTATTCCTCAGGTTTGATACCCGCCAGGTTTGCATTCCATAACGCAGTTCCCTGCGGTACGCTTTCCGGGTTGGTAACCATCTGGAATTTAAATAATTCGTTCTTCTTGAATGAAGTCATTACATTCTTGAAAGACGGGAAACTTGCGTCGTTGTCACCCTTTACCAGCAGGTTCATTGGCTGTCCTGCATAAACGGTAGCTGCCGCACGCATCCAGTCAATCATCTGATTGTTGGTAGTATCAATTGGAATACCAGGTAACACCCTGTCGGTTTGTTGTTCCTTAGGCATCAGCGCCTGCTGTTTCAAATTGCCTACAGGTACACCAAAAAATTCGAGTTTCGCGATTGATTCAAGATCAGCATCGCTCAGTCCGAGTTGTTTGGTAACGTTCAACGTATTTAAAACATCTCTTCTTCTGTCTGCGTTATCCATACCCAGGTAAACTTTACCGGATTTGGTAATGGTAACAAGCAGCACATCTTTTTCAGGAGCCACCTTGGACGCAACCGAACTCGGAGTTGTCACCTCAATCGCCTCGGAAGGCTTGAACTTCGTTGTCAGGATAAAGAAAGACAACAGAAGAAAGGCAACATCACACATCGCAGTCATATCTACCGCGGTACTTTTCCGCGGGATTTTCGGTCTTGCCATTGTTAAAAATTTTATTCTCTATTAAGATGCATAATTCAGACTAATCCATAAATAATTTTCATTTTTTACGCAAAAACGTAAAAACAGCTTATTTATAGTTCGCAGCAAAGCTTTGAGTCAGTGTGAAACCAGATTCGTCGATACCGTAAGTGATACCGTCGATTTTAGTGGTAAACACGTTATACATGATGATAGATACAGCAGAAGTACCGATACCTAAGGCTGTGTTATAAAGGGCTTCAGAGATACCTTGAGACAGTTTCTGAGCAGCTTCACCACCACCGCTTTCACCTAAAGCAGAGAAAGAACGGATCATACCCACAACGGTACCTAACAGACCTAACAGGGTAGATACAGAAGCCAGTGTAGAAAGGAACACCAGGTTTTTTTCCAGCATAGGCAGTTCAAGAGCAGTAGCTTCTTCAACTTCTTTCTGAATGTTGAGTACTTTTTGTTCAGTATCCAGCTCAGTGTTGCCGATCATTTCTTTGTACTTACGCAAACCAGCTTTCATTACGTTACCAACAGAACCTTTTTGTTTGTCGCATTCAACGATAGCTTTGTCAACGTCTTTGTTAGCCAGGTGGAACTGCACTTTGCGGATGAATTCAGCATTGTTCGAAGTACCAGCAGCTTTAGATACAGTCAATAACCTTTCGATCACGAAAGTTACCACAGTTAAAAGACAAGCTAACAGGATAGGTACGATGATACCACCCAGGTACATTTTATTCAGAGCGCCAATCGGACCGTCGTGAGCAGGCCAGAACCAATGACTAGCATCTTTGTCAGGATGAGAAAATTTAGTAGGATCTCCTAAGATAAAACGCCAGATACAATAACCTACGATGAGGCAAACAAGTGGAGCAATCCATGAAATTGCATTACCCTTTCTCTTCGGTTGTACAGACACACTCTTTGTCGCTGCTGCTGTTGCAGTCGGTTTAGTTTCAGCCATGATGCAATTGATTTTTTAGTTTCTAAATCTAAATTTAAAATTTGAGTTCGCAATTCTAACGAAAAATCGTTTTAAATAACGCCCAATACCAATAATTTAATTTAAGGGCGCCACAATTTAAAACAAATAATGTCGCAACAATACGAACCGGCGCTTTTTTTTGAAAGCTAATCTGCCCTAAATATCAGGCCAAATCTGCGTTTCAACCAATGACAACGGTCATAACGCTTAAATAAAGATAGAATAGGAATATGATAAAAATCACGCATCAATAAGGCTTTGCAAACCCCGTTATTCGTACCGCAAAGCATTGATAGGATTCAGGTTGGCTGCTTTGAGGGCAGGCCACAAACCCGCTCCCAGTCCCACAAGTGTACAAATTACAATACCTGTGATCACCCAACCCCATGGAACCACGAAGCCTGTACCCATAAATAAGGCAAACAGATTGCCCACCAATACCCCTAATATGATGCCCAGAACAGCCCCGGCTACGCTGATTATCGTAGATTCAAAAAGGAATTGCTGACGTATATTTCTCTTCTTGCCGCCTATAGCCTTGATAAGACCAACCTCACGGGTTCGCTCGCTTACCGCAACCAGCATAATGTTCATTAAACCAATGGCAGCGCCTATAAGCGTGATCAATCCTATGGCCCCGGCAGCTCCCTGAATACTGCTGAGCAGCCCTATAAAAGTGGCGGCCAGTTTATCGCTTTTTTCTACCACGAAGTTGTCGTCCTCGGTAGGATGTAGCTTCCGGATACCACGAAACAACGCGGTAGCTTCATTAACAGCCGGTTCCAAAAATTGCACATCATTGGCCATCACACCTATATTGAAGGAAGGTGCGGAATTACCAAGCCGGCGAACGTTATTATAAGTGGTGATAGCAACGTTATCGGCCCGCATCATAGCGCTGGCCCCCTTACTTTTCAGGATGCCGATTACCCGGTAGGGGGAATTACCTACCCGGATCATTTTATCCATTCCACGGGTGTAGTTTTCCCCAAACAAACGGGTCGCCACATCACTTCCCAGGATGCAAACGCTGCGCCCCGTTTCCAGGTCAAGTGTGCTGAAATTACGGCCGGTTTCGAGGGTATAGCCATTCACCCGCAGGTAATTCTCATCCCCTCCCGTAAGCCTTACATTCGGGTTGGTTTTTTTATCCTGGTATCTGAGCTCATTACCTCCCCTGCCGTTAAGTGTAATACTTACCAGCACCGGGTAATGAAACGACTGCTTGAACAGCTCCGCTTCGGCCTGCCGGATAGGCTTGTCGAGGTTCGATTTCTTTTGCTTTTTACCGCCTTTTTTGGTCTTTTGAGTGGCACTCTGGTTATTCCCGAACCGGAAACGCTCTTTGTAGGATATAGAAAAGCCATTGGCCCCCATTAGTGAGAAACTATCCCTGAGACCACGGTTCATGGCTTCTATGGCAGTTACAATACCAATCAGGGCCATTATACCAAAGGCTATAATAGCTACTGTGATGCCGGTACGCAGCTTATTGCTGCGTACTGTACGATAGGCGAGTGAAAAGGAATCTGTTAGCGTCATGCACAAATACGTACAGTTACTAAATGTACCCGATAAAGATACATCGCCTGTTCACTCCTCCCGAAAATTTTAGAAGGGCGGAAAATGGCTGTGGTAAATGGTTAGAAATAGAACCAGTTGAGCAATGCCTGCGGCTGAATACCAAACAGGATGATGAGACCTGCCAGCAGGGCAACACCAATTTTGAAGGAACCGCTCACCTCTTCGGTACGGCCTTCGCCGTCTTTGAAGTACATTGCCTGTATAACCCTGAAGTAATAATAGGCGCTAACCGCAGCAAACAGCACGCCTACCACCACCATCCAGGTATAACCCCCTGTTTTTACTACAGACGCCAGCATATAATATTTGGCAAAGAAACCTGCAGTAAGCGGGATACCAGCAAGGGATAACAGGAATACGGTATTGGCAGCGGCCAGTAAAGGCTGCTTTTTAGCCAGCCCGTTAAAACCTTCGAAAGTATAGTCCTTCATTTTCAGCAGGATAGCAAAAATACCGATGGTCGCCAGGCTATAAGCCGCCGCATACAGCAGCAATCCCTCGCGGGCAAAATCGTTCAGACTGAAAAGCGCAAACAGCATAAACCCTGCCTGGGCGATACTGGAATAAGCCAGCATTCGTTTCACGCTTTGCTGGAATACCGCCGTGATATTACCGATCAGCAGTGTGGATATGATGATAATGCAAAACAGCATTTTCCAGTTTACAGCAGTAGAAGTATCCGCAACGCGGGCATCGAATAACTTAAGGAAGGCGATGAAACCAGCGGCTTTTACAATAGTTGCCATAAAAGAAGTGAATACCGCCGGCGCCCCATCGTACACATCAGGTGTCCAGAAATGGAAGGGAGCAGCAGACACTTTAAAACACATGGCTACCAGCAGGAACAATAAACCCGTAACCTCCAGGAAAGACACTCCTTTGTACGAACCAAATACAGAACGGATCACTTCCAGCTGGAAGGAACCTGTACCGCCGTAAACCAGGGCAATACCCATGAGCATGATACCTGTAGAAAAAGAACCCATCAGGAAATACTTAAGGGCCGCCTCATTGCTTTTGAGATTCCTCTTGTCGCTGCCCGTTAAAATATACAACGGTATAGACAGTATCTCGATGCCAAGGAATAACATCAGCAGCGTATTGAACGAAGACAATATACAAACGCCACAAAGCACGAAGAATATGAGCACAAAATACTCGGCCACATAACTGCCCGCCTTTTCAATATCCTTACCGCTCAGCAATACAAAAATGAGCGTAGAGGCTATAGCGATAGAATTAAAGAACAACCCAAAGCTGTCGAACCGCAGCATATCGTGGGTATTGATGGGGAAGAAAGAAGGTCCGTAAGAGTCACAGATATTTGCTGCCAGCAATACCAGCAACCCCAGGGCAGCAATATGCCTGAAAGCGCCCTTGTTCTTTACAAGAACACTGCTAAACATCATTACAACACCCCAGATAGCCGAAAGTATGATCGCGTTCATATTATTATCTGCAATAAGCTTTTAAATCGAATGAAATTTTGTTATCACGGCTTCCACCGCATCGTTGGTCAGCTGGATCATAGGTTGCGGATATACTCCTAAACCAATGATCACTACCGCCAGAATAGCCAGCATGAGCTTTACGCTCAGGTCGCTGTCTACAGCGTTTTCGGTGCGCGGAACGGTATTTCCATAGAATACTTTCTGTACCATTCCCAAAGTATAAACCGCAGCCAGGATAATGCTGATACCAGCTACCGCAGCAGCAGCAAAACTGAAACGGAACAGCCCGTTGAACATCATAAATTCACCAACAAAGGCGTTGGTCAACGGAAGCGCAATATTCGCAAATGCCATTATCACAAAAAGGATAGCCAAACCTGGCGCTCTCTGCGCAAGGCCGCCTAATTCACTGAATTTGCGGGAACCCAGCTGCTGCTCAATGGCATCAACCACGATCCACAATCCTATTACGTTTACGCCGTGGTTGAACATCTGTATCATTACACCCTGTAAACCTATTTCACCACCCGCTTTGTGGCTCGCAAAAATCGCAGCAGCCATTAAGCCTATGTGCGCAATAGAAGAGTACGCGATCAGGCGTTTGATATCATCCTGCCTGATGGCTATCAGCGAAGCATATATGATGCCTGCAACCGCCAGCCATATCACACAATGATCGAAATGCGCTACAGCTTCAGGGAATACAGGTAACAACCAGCGGATCACCGCATAAAGTCCCATTTTCACCATTACACCACTCAGGATGGCTGTAACGGCCGTGGGAGCTTGTTCATAGGTATCCGGCTGCCAGGTATGGAAAGGAAATACCGGCATTTTGATAGCAAAGGCGATAAAGAAGGCCCAGAACAACCAGCCTTGTTCTTTTGCAGTAAGCTGTACATTATAGAACGACTCCAGCGCAAAAGACTGATCCGGCGTGCGGAAATAAATATACAGGATAGCTACCAGCATAAGCAGCGATCCCAGGAAGGTATATACAAAGAATTTGAAAGTAACAGCAATCCTTCTTTCACCTCCCCATGCAGAGCAAAGGAAATAAGCAGGAATTAACGCCAGCTCCCAGAAGAAATAGAACAACAGGCAGTCCGACGCCAGAAATACGCCCATCAATCCTGCCTGAAGCAGTAACATCAGGCCATAAAAATTACCCGGCTTGGGATAATCGTTACGGTACGTGGCGCCAAAAACAAGTGGGAAAGAAGCAGCCGTTAACAGGCATAACATCTTAGCCATTCCATCCATTGACAATGAAAACCGGGCTCCCAGCATAGGTATCCACG
The DNA here is from genome assembly GCF_004118675.1 of Filimonas effusa. Lineage (NCBI taxonomy): Bacteria > Pseudomonadati > Bacteroidota > Chitinophagia > Chitinophagales > Chitinophagaceae > Filimonas > Filimonas effusa. The sequence continues at coordinate 615,351 of NZ_SDHZ01000002.1, forward strand.
ATTCATCAAAATTCAGCTCGGCAGCACGGTGAGAATAAACACCTGCTACTGCCACCCCCAGGGTAACAATTGCCGATAACAGCGTCCAGATCTTGGGTGCCTTTTCTCCCGGAAGGAAAAAAGCAATCAAACCTGTAATAACGGGGATCAGTATAAGTAAGACAGGGATCATTTAAAATATTTTCTGCAGGAATTGTAAAATAATAGTTTGATTCCAGAACACTAAGAAGAGTACTACAATAGACAACACCATAAACAGGATATAGCTGCCTACCAACCCGCTTTGTAACAAGCGAAGCTGGCGGGAGAAATAATGGACGAAACGTCCGGTTCCGTTTACGATGCCATCGATGCCCGATTTCTCCACTACATTTTTCAGGAAACCAGCCAGTTTCAGCAGCGGATTAACAATTACGGCATCGTATAACTCATCTATATACCATTTATTTTCCAATACTTTGCCAGCACCGGTAGCATCATCGAGCTGCGGTCTTTTGCTGAAGCGGCTTACCGCAATCACTATTGCCACAACAGCAAGCGCAACAGAAATCCCCATCAGCATATACTCAGTGCTATGTTCCAGCGTGTGTGCTTTTTCCGATGTTATTACAGGCGACAGGTAATGATGCAGCCAATGACCGCCGCCCAGCACTTCGGGCACCCCAAGGAAACCACCCAGTACACTCAACACCGCCAGTACAATCAAAGGAATGGTCATAGCAGACGGCGATTCGTGCAGGTGATGCTCCTGGTCATGTGTACCTCTGAAAGTACCCAGGAAGGTAGTCGCATATAAGCGGAACATATAAAAAGCAGTAAGACCGGCAGTTGCTACACCTACACCCCAGTAAATGGGACTGTGCGCATAAGCCGCAGCCAGAATTTCATCTTTGGAGAAGAAACCACTGAAAGGAGGTATACCTGCAATGGCAAGACAAGCCAGCAGGAAAGTAAGATGCGTTACAGGAAGATGCTTTTTCAAACCTCCCATTTTACGGATATCCTGTTCGTGGTGCATCGCATGAATAACAGAACCGGCGCCCAGGAACAACAATGCCTTAAAGAAAGCATGTGTCATCACGTGAAAAACAGCGCCGGTATAAGCACCTACACCTAGTCCAAGGAACATATATCCAAGCTGACTTACCGTAGAATAAGCCAGTACTTTTTTAATATCGTTTTGTTTGATCGCAATCGTAGCGGCGAATAACGCAGTAGCCAGGCCAATGATAGCTACTACATGCTGAGCGCATTCGCTCAAAGAATAAAGCACATTACTGCGGGCAATCATATAGATACCTGCCGTAACCATGGTAGCGGCGTGGATAAGCGCCGATACCGGTGTTGGACCCGCCATCGCATCGGGTAACCAGGTGTACAAAGGAATTTGCGCACTCTTACCCGCAGCACCTACAAACAGAAGCAGGGTGATAGCGGTAATATCTGTTGGAGTCAGTTTTGCAATGCTTGCCGCAGAAAATACCTCGTGGTAATCAACGGTTCCCAGTTTCGCCAGCAGCCAGAACACAGCCAGCAGGAAACCCAGGTCACCAATACGGTTCATCACAAAAGCTTTCTTCGCTGCGTAATTATAATTGTTGTTCTTGAACCAGAAGCCGATGAGCAGGTAAGAACAAAGCCCCACACCTTCCCATCCAATGAACATGATCACAAAGTTACCACCAAGCACAAGCAGCAGCATAGAAAATACGAACAGGTTCAGGTAGGCGAAGTACCTGCCGAAATGCTCTTCTCTCTCTTCATGCATATAAGCTGTAGAATATACATGGATCAGGAAACCGATACCGGTAATGATCAGCAGAAAAAGACACGAAAGCTGATCAGCCAGGAAGGCAAACTGGATCTTGAAACTACTGGTATTGATGAAATCAAATAATACAGTGGTAGGTATTACCTGACCGGGGTTACCGTGCGTAGCAGAATAAACACTACCAAACAAAGAACACGATACCAGGAAGGATGCCAGGATGGCTCCGCTTCCGATTATACCTATTGCAGGCTTGCTTAACGACTTCCGGAAGAGGCCGTTAATCAGGAATCCCAACAAAGGAAATAATGGTACTAAATAAACTAAATTAGTCATATACGCGATAGTAAGTAATAGTCAATGGTCAATACAGGAACCTGGCGCTTAGTTTTTAAGCCGGTTCAGGAAATTCACGTCCGTTGAATGCACATTCCGGTACATCATTACAATAACAGCCAGTCCCACACTAACCTCCGCCGCCGCTACTACCATAATAAAAAATACGAACAACTGCCCTTCAATACCTGCTGTAGAGTTCACATCATGAGCGTAAGCCGTTCCATGATACATTTTAGAGAAAGCCACCAGCAACAGGTTCACTGCGTTAAGCATAAGCTCTATACACATAAAGATGATGATGGCGTTACGGCGCACCAGCACCCCTACCACTCCAATGCAGAACAGGCAGGCAGCCAGGGCGATATAATATTGAATTGGCATATAAATGATTTAGTCTTTCTTTCCAATAACCACAGCACCCACCATGGCGCTAAGGAATAATACACTGCTTATTTCAAAAGGCACTACATAATCCGTGAACAGGGTTTTACCCAGCGCACTGATAAGGCCAATGCTCCCCTCTTTCAACTGTGCGGTACGATTCACCATATCCGCGGAAGAACGTACTACAGAGATCATGATAAGGAAAAGGATACCACCTGAAATCACCCCGGCCAGCTGCATCCACAGATTCTTCCGCGGCTCTTTGGCATTATTCAGGTTCATAAGCATTATCACAAACAGGAATAATACCATGATAGCACCTGCATATACAATAAGATTCACAATGGCGAGGAACTGGGCGTTCATTAAGATATAGTGGCCCGAAATGGCAAAGAAAACAACAATCAGCCACAGTACGCTGTGAACCGGGTTCTTACTTGCCAGCACCATAATAGCGCTTACAAGTGCCAGCGCACTTAAAAACCAGAATAATACTTGAGTTGTACCCATTTATAGTTGTTTAATCAAAAGTTTTAGGTCTCAGCTTATCTATCTTTCCTTGCTTCCCTCGCCTTTGCAAATGCCTCTGGTTCTGTAACCGGGTTAGGGATCAGCAATTCTGTTTTACCATAGATCAGCTCCTTACGCGCAAAGCTTGCCGGAGTTACTGTCTCGCTCAGGTAAATAGCATCTTTGGGACAGGCCTCTTCGCACAGTCCGCAAAAAATGCAACGCAACATGTTGATCTCATAACGTGCTGCGTATTTTTCCTCGCGGTACAGGTTTTCCTCCCCTTCCTTCCTTTCAGCTGCTTCCATCGTAATGGCTTCAGCAGGACAGGCAACAGCACAAAGGCCGCAGGCAGTACAGCGTTCACGGCCTTCCTCATCACGGTTCAATACCTGCAGGCCCCTGAAAACAGGGCTGAAAGGACGTGTTTGCTCAGGATAGTTGATAGTGGGTTTCTTACGGAACATATGCCCGAAAGTGATAACCATCCCTTTAAATATTGCGGGCAGGTATATGCGCTCCATCAAGCTCATTGGCTCGCGTGATACCGGCTTTGATCTCTGTGTTAATGCTTGCATTTTGCAAAAATATTTTTGTTCAATACCACAATCCTGGTTAAATCTATTGCTTCCACAACTCTATTACCGCGGTGCCTACCATGTTCAGCAACGCCAGCGGAATTAAAGCTTTCCATCCCAGGTTCATCAGCTGGTCGTAACGGAAACGCGGTAAGGTCCACCTGATCCACATGAAAACAAATATGAAGATCAGGCTCTTTCCTAACAGGCAAACCACCCCAAGAACAGCAGCCAGGTTAGGCGCAAGATTGGCTTCGTTCACAAAAGGAATATCATAACCACCAAAGAAAAGGGTAGCCATGATAATGCTGCTGATAAACATGTTGATGTATTCTGAGAACAGGTAAAAGCCCAGTTTCATAGAGGAATACTCCTGGTGATAACCCATGTTAAGTTCACTCTCCGCTTCAGGCAGGTCAAAAGGAGCACGGTTACACTCTGCCATTGCACAAACGAAGAAGATCAGGAAGCCCAATGGCTGATAAACCACATTCCACCAGCTCCCATTCATCTGTTGTTCTACAATTGTTTTCAGACTCAGCGTATTGGTCATCATGAGCAAAGCTATCAGCGAAATACCCATGGCCAGTTCATAACTGATCACCTGCGAAGCACCACGCAATGCGGCTAACAGGGAGAACTTGTTGTTACTCGCCCAGCCACCGATCATGATACCATAAACACCCATGCTCACTACACCAAACACATACAGGATACCAATATTAACGTCGGCAATCTGGAGGCTGATGGTACGGCCAAACATCGTAAAATCGCTTCCCCACGGCACTACCGCACAACTCATCATGGCAGTAAGCATCGCCAGGCAAGGACCTAATACAAACAGGAACCTGTTAGAACTATTGGGGATGATCTCTTCCTTGAAAAACAGTTTCAAACCATCGGCAAGCGGCTGCAACAAACCAGCAGGCCCCGCCCTGTTCGGACCACGACGGTCCTGCAAAAAGGCGGCAACTTTACGTTCGCCGTAGGTTAAGTACATAGCCACCACCAGTGATACAGTAATGATCACTGCAATCAGCACCAGTTTCTCTATTAACATCATCCAGTCGAGGGCAAGTAAATGCATTGGTATCTGATTAATCTTTTTTGTTTGTTTTGTTGAAATCGTCGGAATGAGCCGGACCATCAATAAGACTCAGGTCTACATCAGGCCTGTTCACCTCACTCACATCGTGGATATCCATGAACATCCTCGGCTTACGGCCATCCATCACCGCCTCGAATGTTTCTTTCGGCTTTTGCATACCCACATAATGATTCAGTGATATTACAGACTGGCGGCTGATCTCCCTTGGCCCTTCAATCACCCAGTCGCTGGTTTTCTTTTTATCGAAACGGCATTCGTTACAGATCCAGTCTTCCACTTCACCCCACTGATCTTTGCGCGCAGTTACACGAAACACCTCTTCGCCACGATACCAGAGCGTTACCTTCCCACTGCACTTGGGACAATCGCAATGGGCGTTAACAGGCTTCAGGAACCATACCCTGTTTTTAAAACGGAAAGTTTTATCCGTAAGCGCTCCCACCGGGCAAACATCTATGACGTTACCGATGAAATCATTGTCGAGATTCTTTTCAATAAAAGTTGCTATCTGAGCGTGGTCGCCCCTGTCCAGTACACCATGTTCTCTTTTGTTGGTAAGCTGGTCGGCAGTAAATACACAACGGTAGCAAAGTATACAGCGGGTCATGTGCAGCTGTATGTATTGCCCCAGATCGTGCTTTTTAAAAGTACGGCGCTGGAATTCGTAACGGGTGCCGGCATTACCGTGCTCGTAACTCAGATCCTGCAAATGACATTCACCGGCCTGGTCGCAAACAGGACAATCCAGCGGGTGATTTATCAGCAAAAGCTCCACAACACCCGCACGCGCGTCAACAACACGCTCACTGGTGATATTCTTTACTTCCATACCATCCATCACCGTGGTCCGGCAACTGGCCACCAGTTTCGGCATCGGGCGCGGATCTTTTTCCGAACCTTTGCTCACCTCTACCAGGCAGGTACGGCATTTACCACCGCTGCCTTTCAGCTTGCTGTAATAACACATAGCCGGAGGAGCCACCTCACCACCAATTTTACGGGCCGCTTCCAGGATCGTTGTTCCCGGTGCCACCTCAATTGTGATGTTGTCGATTGTTACCTTAAATAGTTGTTGCTCTGACATAATAATATTTAAGCCGTTACTACTTCTAATGGATCTGCATAATGGGCCAGACCGTAATTGCTGGTTAAACACAGCTCCGGATTGTTCACATACCACTCAAACTCGTCACGGAAATGACGGATAGCCGCTGCTACAGGCCATGCTGCAGCATCACCCAGCGGACAAATGGTATTACCTTCAATCTTGCGCTGTATATCCCACAACAGGTCTATATCGCTCATCTTTCCTTTTCCTTCCAGTATTCTTTTCAGTATCTTTTCCATCCAGCCGGTGCCTTCGCGGCACGGACTGCACTGGCCACAGCTTTCGTGACGATAGAAACGTGCCAGCGTATAAGTATGTTTTACCACACTCTGATCTTCGTCAAGTACAATAAACCCACCGGAACCCATCATGGTACCAGACGCAAAACCGCCATCGGCAAGGCTCTCGTAGTTCATGTAACGGGTTTCACCCTTCGCTGTTTTAAACAGCTTGTTGGCAGGCAATATGGGAACAGATGATCCTCCGGGAATACACGCTTTTAAACGCTTCCCGTTACGGATCCCGCCGCAATATTCATCGGAATAAATAAATTCTTCCACCGAAATGGTCATGTCAATTTCAAAAACACCAGGCTTGTTGATATTACCGCAGGCAGAAATGAGCTTGGTGCCGGTCGATTTACCTACACCTATTTTAGCGTATTCTTCTCCCCCCATGTTAATGATAGGTACTACCGCCGCCAGGGTTTCTACATTGTTCACCACCGTAGGCCTGTCCCACAAACCTTTAACGGCCGGAAAGGGAGGCTTAATGCGGGGATTGCCGCGTTTACCTTCAAGCGATTCAATAAGCGCTGTTTCTTCACCACAGATATAAGCGCCGGCGCCACGCTGAACATATATTTCAAGGTCGAAACCTGTACCCAGAATATTCTTACCAAGCCAGCCGTTGGCTTTCGCTTCGGCAATAGCTTCTTCCAGAATATCGGGAATCCAGGCATATTCACCACGGATATAAATATAAGTTGCATTACTGCCCAGTGCATAAGAACTTACAATAAGTCCCTCAATAAGCAGATGCGGAAGAAACTCCATAAGGTAACGGTCTTTGAACGTACCAGGCTCACTTTCATCGGCATTACAAACAAGGTGGCGTGGCACACCCTCAGGTTTAGCAATAAAGCTCCATTTCATACCGGTAGGAAAACCTGCCCCGCCGCGTCCGCGTAATCCGCTTTTCTTCACTTCCTCTACAATAGCTTCGGGCCCCAGTTCCTTCAGCGCTTTTTCCACGCTGCGATAACCACCTTCCCGGCGGTACACCTCGTAACTACGGATGCCTTCTACATGTGCTTTATCGAGTAATAGTTTTATGCCCATATCAATATTTGGTCAAAAGTCTTGATTAGTTGTTAGCTGCCGCGTTAGACCTGCATTCGGCTATAATGGCATCTACTTTTTCCTTTGTCAGGTGCTCCCTGAAATGTTTCCCCAGCTGCATCATCGGAGCGTAACCGCACGCGCCCAGGCATTCCACTGTTTTAAGCGTGAACAGCCCGTCGGCAGTCGTTTCACCAGGTTTAATACCCAGCTTTTCTCCTATATATGCAATGATATCGTCGCTTCCACTCACCATACAAGGCCCCGTCTGGCAAACCTCGAACAGGTATTTGCCTACCGGCTTCAGGTTATACATGCTGTAAAAAGTAGCCACCTCATACACCTCAATAGGCTCCAGGCTTAAAAGCGAAGCCACATAATCCATCACGGGCACATCCAGCCAGTTGCCAAACGACTCCTGCGCCAGGTGCAGCACCGGTAACAACGCACTCTTCTGTTTTCCTTCCGGATAACGCGCGATGATCTCCTGTACTTTAGCTAATTTATCATCTGAGAAACGTATCATATAAGTCAAATTCAAAAGTCAAAAGGGTCAAAAACCTAGGCGTCCATCTCCCCTGCAATCAGGTTCAGGCTACTCATTACAATCACCGCATCGGAAAGCATCGTATTCTTCACCAGCTCAGGAAATGCCTGGTAGTAAATAAAACAAGGCCTCCTGAAATGCAGGCGGAAAGGTGTCCTCCCACCATCGCTGATAAGATAGAACCCTAACTCTCCATTGCCACCTTCTACAGAATGGTACACTTCTCCGGCAGGCATTGCTGTTTCACCCATGATAATTTTGAAATGCCAGATAAGCGCTTCCATCTTGGTATACACGTCCTCTTTCTTCGGCAGGTAGTATTCAGGCACCTCCGCATGAAACACCTCCGCTGCTTCACCTTTGAACGCCTGGATTTTTTCGTAAGCCTGCCTTACAATGCGTAACGACTCCCACATTTCCTGGTTACGTACCAGCCAGCGGTCGTACACATCACCCGTCTTCCCAACAGGAATATTAAAATCAAAATCCTGGTAGCTGCAATATGGACTGTGTACACGAACGTCATAATCAACGCCGGCAGCACGCAGGTTCGGACCCGTAAAACCATAGTTCAGCGCTTTTTCGGCACTGATAGAACCTGCACCTACCGTACGGTCCATGAAAATACGGTTACGTTCCAGCAGGTTTTCAAACTCTTTTAATGCCTTGGGAAATTCTTTCAGGAAACGCTCCAGCTTATCCCACGCAGTAGCATTGAAATTCCTTTCAAAACCGCCGATACGGCCGATATTGGTAGTTAAACGCGAGCCACAGATCTCTTCATAGATCTCATAAATAAGCTCACGGTATTGCATTACATAAAGAAAAACCGATAAGGCACCGGTATCTACACCTATAACAGAGTTACAAACGATATGATCTGCCAGGCGCGCCAGCTCCATGATAATAACCCGCAGGTAGTCAACACGCTTCGGAGTTTCGATCCCCAGCAGTTTTTCGCACGTAGTATGCCAGCCCATATTATTGATGGGGCTGGAACAATAATTAAGACGATCGGTAAGCGGGGTTATCTGGTAAAGGTTTCTGCGTTCAGCTATCTTTTCAAAAGCACGGTGGATATAACCCACTGTAGCCTCTGCCGAAATAATACGTTCACCATCAACCTCCAGGATATTCTGGAATACACCGTGTGTAGCCGGGTGGGTAGGTCCCAGGTTGAGGGTCTGCGTTTGCTTTTCAATAGAGCCTTCGGGCAGTTTCAGATTATTATGTTGATGATCTGGCATAAACGAATTTGTATTCAGCGTTAAAAGATATTTCCCCCCCTGCCAAACATGTCGTCGTCCTTATCTGCGCGGGTCTGGTCTTCCAGCGGAAACTCTTTACGCATAGGGAAATAATCCATTTCATCGACGTTTAAAATACGTTTCAGATTCGGATGGCCAACAAAATTGACACCATAGAAATCGTAGGTCTCCCTTTCCATCCAGTTGGCGCAGGCAAACAGGCTGGTAGCCGTAAATACATCAGGCTGGGAAATAGGCATGAATATCTTAAAACGGATCCTTACATTTTGTGCAAGGTTGTGCAAATGGTAAACTACAGCCAGCTCCCTTCCTTCCTGGTCAGGATAGTGTACTGCAGTGATATCGGTAAGGAACTGGAAGCCCAGTTCCGGTTCATCGTAAAGGAACTGTAATACTTTGAGATTGTTCTCCTTGGTAGTTTCAAAGCTAAACATACCATAAGGCGTTTCGAACTGTGTTACCTGTTCGCCAAATTTGTCTTCCAGCCGCTGCTTGATATACTCGTTGGTTAGTTCCATGATATTCCCATTCAAAAATCAAAATTAATAACACAAAAAAACCTGACCTTGGTCATCTCTTTTCCTTTCCTACTGTATTCCATAGCTGTTCAACAGCGCTTTGTAATGCTCGCTGTTCCTGCGGCGCAGGCTTTCGGCATGTACCAGGTCCTGGATCCGGAGAATACCGTCGAGAATAGCTTCAGGACGGGGAGGACAGCCGGGAACATATACGTCAACAGGAATGACCTGGTCAATTCCCTGTAACACAGAGTAAGAATCAAAGATCCCCCCCGACGATGCACAGGCACCAACTGCCAGTACCCAGCGGGGTTCAGCCATTTGCAGATATACCTGGCGTAAAACAGGAGCCATTTTCTTCGAAATCGTTCCCATAACCATCAACAGGTCGCACTGGCGGGGGGTGAACCCCATCCTTTCTGCACCAAAACGGCCAAGATCGTAGTGAGAAGCCATGGTAGCCATGAACTCAATACCACAGCAGGAAGTTGCAAACGGCAACGGCCAGAGTGAGTTTTTACGGGCTAAACCTACCACACTTTCCAGGGAAGTTGCAAAATACCCTTCTCCGCCTAATCCCGGAGGCATTTCTGCAATAGCCACGTTATTGTGAATATCTGGTTGCTTCGGATGAATGTTAAAACGTACCGGACGAGACATAATCTATCACATTTAATCACTGCCAAAAGTAATTCAGGGCCGGTTGTAACAGCTTATCATCAATTTGTTGTAACGGTTGCTCCTGTCACAAACGGGTAGGCAAAAATAGCACACAACCTTACAATTCCATGGAAAACGACCAAGAACTTTCAAAACGTTTTGAAAAAAATGTATCCCCATGCGCCATAAAAGGCATAAAAAAAGCAGGATCACTCCTGCTTTTACTTATATTCTGAAAAGACTTAATCCTCCCACTGAAGAGCCCCTTTCTTAATAATGTAGAAAAATCCAATAACGAAAAAGCTCACAAACATCATCACAGCCCAAAATCCACCCCATCCCAACATCTTAAAATTAACAGCGTAAGGATAGAAAAATATAACCTCTACGTCAAAAAGCACGAAAAGAATCGCTACCAGGAAGTACTTGATAGCAACAGGATGACGCGCATCACCATGACTTTCAATACCACTGGCGAAATTTGCCAGTTTATCACCTGTTTTACGCTTGGGACCCAGCCAATGGGTTACAAACATCATAACCACTACAAACCCAATAGCGAACAGGAACTGTACACCAATAGGAAAATAGTTTGTTGCATTGTTCAATGGCGGTTCAACCAAAAGTGTCATTAGATCCATGCTTCAAGATTCTTAATTATCGCAAAAATAAAAACTCCGCTCTAAAAGCGGAGTTTTTATTTATTTATTTTCCAGCACCGTTGGATCTGCCACCGGATTGCTGCTGACTTTTTTCGTATCTGTCTAATGCACTTTGCAGTTGATTTTTGGTTTGCGTTGCAAACTTGTTCTCTTCTGAAGCTGCATCAGGATATAAACCCTGCATTTTACCAGCGATCTCTATCGCTTTTTTGTACCCTTCTTCTTTAGAAATGTTTTTTACATACTGTGTGTAATAGATCAGTAAGTAATAATCATTCAGGTAAACCACTTTCTTATTGGCAACAGAATCTTTCATCAGGAAAGCGTTGTACTGCTCGATAGCAGGTAAAGCCAGCCCCTGGGTAGAGTCTCTGTCAGCTTTCTTGGCGATAAGCACACGGTAAGAATAACCTTGTGGTTTATCAGGAAAAGCAGTAATATAAGCGTTGGTGATAGAATCGGCGATAGGGAACAGCTCAGCAACAGCCGCAGTATCCGTACTTGCATTCACAGCATCGTAAGCTGCTTTGCTCAAACGGTAGTATTCAGCTTCCGAAGGAGTTTCTCCTTTGATGGTTAAAGCACGCATATACCATTTCAGCTGACGGCCATACCTGTTTGCTTTACCAAAGATGGTAGCGCCGGTGTTGGCGTAAGCAGCCTGGTTCACTTTGCTGGTATCGAGGTCGATAGCTTTGTTCAGGTAACCTGCAGCCACATCTTCCTTACCAGGAAACCTGGCAGAAATTTTAGCAGCCTGTACATAGTGATCGGCAGTAACGATGTTCGCAGGAGCAACACTCAGAAACTTATTCATAGCAGTTTCAGCCGCTACAGAATCACCTAACCTGTCGTAGTTGTAAGCATACAATACCTGCACCTGGGGAAAATCTTTACAAGGACCAGACTCCATAGCTTTACCCTTGTCCAGTGATTCCTGGTATTTACCGGCACGGAACAGGTAGTCGGCTACGAAATAATCGGTTTTGCAATCCTGGTCGGCATATTGTACATACTTATCCAGGAACTCTTTCGCAGCATTTACATCTCTGTTCTTGTAAAAGTCGAAATAAGCAAAGTATACCGGAGCATAGGCAGGATCAGCCGCAATAGCCTTACCATACCACTCGTTCATCGCTTCGGTGTTGTTCTGGCTTTGGTAGATATAACCTATACGGAAGAAACCTGCTGCATAGTTGGGAACGCGTACAGTTGCTTCACGAAAAGCTTCTACGGCTTCACCACCCCGGTCGCCACCTAATTTCAGGTAACAGATCCCCATATAAATATAGGGTTCGGGAGACTTGGTGTCCAGCTCAACTGCTTTTTTCAGTTTATCGATAGCATACTGAGGGTCGCCGGTTTTACTGCTCCCATCTGCAAAGGCACGGCCAATAGCAGTTAATATAGCAGGATCAGGATTACCCTTGTTTTTGCCTTTTGTAGCTGTGGTTGCTGTGATCGCCTGCTCAAACTTTTGTTTTACCGTATTAATATCGGCATGTTCAAGAGTCTCTACATGACCCATACCCAGCCAGATCCACGGTTCATTCACTCCATCGGTAAGGGCTTTCTGGTAAAGCGCCTTTGCTGCAGCAATATCATCATCCTCGAGGAAGGCCTGACCTAACCAGTAAATAGCATATGCATCTTTGGGTTTGTCATTTACTACTTTCTGAAAGGCTTCCTTAGCACTCTTGGTTTTCTGATAGTACAGGAACTTGATGCCGTCATCTACCGACTGGGCCAGTGTTAGTCCAGTGGCAAATGCTAACGCCAACAATGTTAAAGCTGTCTTCTTCATGATCTTCAGTTTATACAGTGTTAAATCAGTACTACTTATTGGTTTTTAAAACAGATTACTATTCCGATAGATCTCCCTTACGAACGCCAAAATACATTTGTGCGGGGACCAGGTAGGCTCTTCTAAAGATTAGCTGACCTCTTTCCAGACTCATAAAGTTGATTAAACCTGTGCCAAGACCGGTTGAATTCTCTTTGAGTATATAAAACAAAGGTCGTACCAAGGGGTATTGGCCATATGACAAAGTTGCTTGTGAAGGTTTCGCGAATATATCTTTTTCGCAATTCTTACATTCAACGAGCGCCATTTTAATTTTGCTGTTCCAGGCCTTCTGCTCAGGATCCTGGTCGTTTCCAAACCAGCTCGATCCTATAAAACCTACAGCATTTTTGTCGGCCGCAATATATTCCAATACCGCCTTACTCCCCTTCGCTGCAGTAACGTTTCCACCGAATTTCGCGCCTCTAAGCACCGAATCCATCAGGTATCTCACCGCACTGGTAGCATTATTACCATCCACCACCACCGTCTTCTTCTCCTCACCCGACAACAGTCTGCGAATTCGTTCCATCGTATACACCGTGTCCTGCGACTCAATATTTACCACCAGGTCTACTGCATCAAAGGCCAGAACATCAAATACGGGCTTGTAACCCAATTTGTTTTTATAGAAAGCTATCTCTTCCTCATTTAACCCTCTTGCAACAATTATAAGCCTCGTACTATCCGTTTGCAGATCTCTGAAACAATCCGCTTCAGATTTATATTCAGGCACAATTTCAGCATCGGGAAAAGCTGATTTATAAACTTTTATTTGTTCTTCGATAACCGGCTTAAAACTCTCATCAACACTTATATGTATCCTGCCTTGCTTGGGAGAGTCATAATACTGTTCACCAGCTGTTCTCGAATCATCACAGCTCTGTAAAAATATTACCCCTGCCGCTATTCCAATGATTTTCTTTATTATCATTTGTTAGTAGTCGCGCTTAAAAGATCTGTACAACCTGAAAGAACCGTATAAAAGACAAAGCCCCGCAAACAGGTAACGCATTAAAGGGTCTAACTCCGCGATCTGCGGTATCTTTTTACCGAAGATCAGTACAAGGCCCATTAAAAATATAAGGACAGCCCTTACCAGGTCAAAAGCCACTCTTGCCCCGGCCATTCCTTGTTCTTGTCGTCCATCCCTCATTCTGTGTTCCATAATCGAATCCAGATTTTAAACGAAGTGAGCAATTTAGGAAAAAATCAATTTCCACACGCCTAAACAAACCGTTAATGTAGGTTTTTGACCGTTTAAACGCGATTTATTCAATAAATAAGACATTTCCTTTCATTTTTTCCATACCATAAAATCGGGAATTAACAATATCTTAAGAGTTCCCGTTTATGCACGAAGCCCTTCATACACACAGCCGTCATTCACCCATCTACCATCAGAATAAGATATCTTTGCCGCTTATGAAAATTCTAATGGTATGCCTCGGGAATATTTGCAGAAGCCCGCTGGCAGAAGGTATTCTCAGACATAAAATAAAACAGCACAAACTGAACTGGGAAGTGGCAAGCGCAGGAACCGGAGGTTATCATACAGGCGAAGCGCCCCATAAATTATCGCAGAAAGTAGCTTTATATAATGGCATAGATATCAGCGGCCAGTGCGCCAGGCAGTTCGAAGCCAGCGATATGTTATCATATGATTACATTTACGTGATGGACGCCTCCAACTACCAGGATGTGAAAAGAATGAGCGGCAGATCTTGGGATCCCTCCAAAACAGATTTACTGCTTAACGAACTTTACCCCGGCCAGCATCGCGGCGTTCCCGACCCCTGGTATGGCGGCGAAGAAGGTTATCACGAGGTATTTGAGTTGATCGATAAAGCCTGCGATAACATCATCCTGAAATTCAAGGCATAACAGCACAAATCTTATTACGACATAAATTTTCAATATTATCACAATGAAGCCTACCCTTCCACAAGGCACAAGAGATTTTAGCGCAGCAGTTGTAAGAAAGCGCAATTATATATTTAATACCATCCGTAACGTATTTGAACTCTATGGTTTCCAACCCCTCGAAACGCCAGCCATGGAAAACATGGAAACCCTGATGGGTAAATATGGCGACGAAGGCGACAAGCTCATCTTCAAAATCCTCAACAATGGCCTGAGCGAAAAACAAAATACGGCACGCGCCGATTTTGAACAGGTGCTCGAAGGCAAAAACACGAAAGCCATCACAGAACGTGCCCTCCGCTACGATCTTACCATTCCCTTTGCCCGCTATGTAGCCATGAACCACGGACAACTAACCTTCCCTTTTAAACGCTACCAGATTCAGCCCGTATGGCGCGCCGATCGCCCGCAACGCGGCCGCTACCGCGAGTTCTATCAATGCGACGCCGACGTCGTAGGCAGCCAGTCGCTGTTGAATGAAGTAGAACTTACCGCTATCTATGCTACTGTTTTCAGCAAACTGGGCATCCCGGTAGAAATACGCATCAACAGCCGTAAAATACTTGCCGCCCTCGCTGAGCTTTGCGGCGGACAGGAACAACTCACCGCTATCACGGTTGCTATAGATAAATTGGATAAGATAGGGCTTGAAAAGGTAAAGGCCGAACTGGAACAACGTGGCTTACAACCTGAACAGGTTGCTATCATTGAAACCTATCTGCAGATCGATGGCAGTAACGAAGAAAGAATGCAGCAACTTATTTCTCTGATGGCTGGAAATGAAACCGCCGCCAGGGGAATAGAGGAGCTGACCTATATATTGGCGCAAACAGGTAACCTCGCGGCTTCCGGTGCTTCCAGCGCCGAAGTGATCACAGATTTCACCCTGGCACGCGGTCTTAACTATTATACCGGTGTCATCTTCGAAATAAAAGCTAAAAACGTAAATATGGGCAGCATCGGCGGCGGCGGCCGCTACGACGACCTTACCGGGTTGTTTGGCGTACCCAACCTGCCAGGTGTAGGTATCAGCTTCGGCGTCGACCGCATTTATGATGTAATGGAAGAATTACAGTTGTTCCCCGAAGAAGTACAAACAGGAACACAGGTCCTGTTTTTCAACCTCGGCACAGCCGAAAGCAACCAGGCGTTTAAACTGATGCAGTCGCTGCGCAGCAACGGCATCCGCTGCGAATTGTTTCACGAGTCAGCCAAATTCGACAAACAGTTTAAATACGCAGAAAAGAAAACCATCCGCTACGCAGTGATCCTCGGCAGCAAAGAACTGGAAGAAAATACCTGCGTAGTACGTGATCTTCAAAACGGAGAACAAAAAGCACTGCCCCAAACACAACTCACAGCTTCGTTATTTGAATAACTACGCATAAAGATCGGCTGACACAACCAAAGGAACCAATAAGCGCTCCACAGGAAAGCGCAGCATAAGGGGCCGGCCATAACAGCCAGCCCCTTATACCCGTTCCGTCATTCCCGTAGCTAAGCCGCCTTAAAGCCGCCTAAGACGAAAGATAACCGCACTTGCATCGCATTTACATCGTACTTGTATCGCACTTGCATCGCACTTGATCCCCCCAACCGCCCCTTTATCCCCCCCTTGCCATTTCTTTCGCGGCAGCTTACGCAACTTATTCCAGTCAGGCAGTCCCTTGCTTAGCCCCCCCTCGCAACCCGGTACACAGCTCACAAATCTCCAGGCCAGCTGCCCCCGGCTCGCTCCGCCCCCTGTTTAACGATATAATTCCCAACTCTGGCACAGTATTAGGGCAGATATCGGCTCACAAATGAAGATTTCGGATGAAAAACTATGTATTACGCTGTACCCTTGTTCTCATTATATTCTCTGCCTGCAGCCGCAAAACCACTCCTCCTGCTTCAGGCAATACCAACGCACAGATCGTTTATCCCAATAAAACCAAACCCGGCACCACGCCTGTAACACCGGCCATCCCCGATACAACTACGGTTCCCATTACTACAAACGAAAAAATACTTGTCATACTTGACAAAGGAGGACGCCTGGCTGTAAGCTCCAAATCAGTGCCGCCTTATGTACTTGCCAATAATAAAGTATTACCGGCCAATGCCCCCATCACAGCTACGCAAAGAAGTAACATGCTGGCACGCCATCACGTCCTGCTCCCGCTGGCGTTATATGTTCCCGACGCCAAAGCAAGTAAATCAGCTAAAGGCGATTACTACCGCTATCAGAATAAATTCTGGTACTGGAAAAAAGCAGATGGATTCTTCTACCTCGATGATATCTACTACAAATAAAACGGTATAAACACCGGCACTACTGGATCTTATCTATCGGGTAATGACTTTTAGCATGAAAAAGATACTTCGTTACCAACAGGAAAAAACCCAGGAAGTTGACGGTAGTGGTGGTAATTAGCGTGATCATGATACTGTCCGACAAATTAAAGCAGAATGGCTTATTGTCACCAAAACCCTGGCAGAACAGGATGATAAAAATGAAGAAGGTCCAGATACACGTAAATGTAAAGATCAGGAAAGCATATTTTTTACGCTCCTTGTTATTCTGAACAAGCGTCTTGTTGTATTCAACAGCCGATTCCACGCGTGCAAGCTCAAGCTTGAAAGAAGCCTCACGGTTCAGGTAGTCTTTTTCCTGCAAAATTGGTTGTGGTGCGTCCGGAGCTTCATTTACAAGCGACTGAAGCTTCTCTAGGTTAATATCATTCTTCATTGGTTACAACAAACTGTTTGAAGTAATCCGCTATTTCTGTATTGGGAATAGCTATATCGTTGATATTGGGATTGTAATTTTTAGACCAGGGCGACCCCGGCTGATGTGTCCAGTTCGAAAGTTTGATAGCATTGAAATCCTTAAGACTATCCCAGGTAAAATCAAGGGTTTTAATAGCCTCCTCATTAAGAAGGGAAAGCCCCGCTTCCTTGGCATTATGATCTACAACCCATTCAGTAGAAGCAATAGGATCACTGCCATATAACTTATAGGCATGATAAATATCCGGCACAACAGGCCCAAACTTCCAGGCCTGGAATTTTTCGCTTACCAATGCCTCTTTATGTAGGGCCATATGTATGCCATGAGCAAAATAGACCATTTTTTGCAACTTCATCTGGCTCAGAGGATTTCCTTCCTCTATACCCTTTTTTACCAGGTAATAAGCGATTAAAGATGCTGGATAAGACATGCTATTAATCTTTTTTCACAAATATAATCATTTGCATCTACATACTAAATTTTTTAGCCCCCCTCAAAGGAACCTTTACAACACCACCCTCCAAAATCCGGCCGCCTGAAAACGCCAAAACCAACAGTCTGCCCAACCACCAGCCTGTCAAGCCCCCAACCTATCGGTACCACCACCTGTCGGTACCGCACCTTCCAAAGCCACCAATCTATCGAGGCAACCAGCCCCTCACTACCACCAGCCAGTCGGGCTGCCAAACCACCACCCCCTCGCAACCACCAACCTGTCAAGCTCCCAACCTATCGGTACCACCACCTGTCGGGACCGCACCTTCCAAAGCCACCAATCTATCGAGGCAACCAGCCCCTCTCAACTAGCAGCCAGTCGGGTCGCCAAACCACCAGCCCCTCGCAACCACCAACCTGTCAAGCCCCCAACCTATCGGTACCACCACCTGTCGGGACCGCACCTTCCAAAGCCACCAATCTATCGAGGCAACCAGCCCCTCGCAACTACCAGCCAGTCGGGCCGCCAAACCACCAGCCCCTCACAACCACCAGCCAGTCAAGCCACCAATCTATCGAGGCAACCAGCCCCTCACAACCACCAGCCCCTCGGCGCCCCCTGCCTGATCCCCAGCCGCGCTGGCATAGTTACATCCGCTCAAATATCATCGCCGCCCCCTGCCCCACTCCTATACACATCGATGCCAGCCCATACCTTCCCCCACTTCTTTTCATTTCATGTAATAAGGTAGCAGCAATACGGCTGCCACTGCATCCCAGCGGATGCCCAATGGCAATAGCGCCACCATTCACATTAACAGTATCCGGGTTAAGCTGCAATTCCTGCATACAAGCCAGGCTTTGAGCAGCAAACGCCTCATTCAGCTCGGTAAGCGCCAGATCGTTAACCGAAAGCCCGGCCCTCGCAAGCGCCTTTTGCGACGCCGGCACGGGACCAATTCCCATAACAGAAGGATCTACCCCGGCTACGGCCATACTTACCACCCGCGCCATAGGTTGCAGGTTAAACTGTTTTACAGCCGCTTCACTGGCCAGTAATAACGCAGCCGCACCATCATTGATCCCGCTCGAATTACCCGCTGTAACAGAGCCGTCGGCTGCAAAAGCAGGCTTCAGGGAAGCCAGCTGTTCCAATGAAGTCTTTCGCGGATGCTCGTCGCTGTCAAAAAGACGCTGCTCTTTATTTTCGGTTACCATCACCGGCGCTATCTCATCCTGCCACTTGTTTTTCTCCAGCGCACGGGCATAAGCCTCCTGCGAACGCAAGGCGAAAATATCCTGCTGTTCACGGCCGATCTTCCATTGCCTTGCTACATTTTCAGCCGTTTCTCCCATCGTATAAGGATGATAAGCCGCCGACAGGCGCGGATTCACAAAACGCCAGCCCAAAGTGGTATCATACATTTCAGGCTGCCGGCTCCATGCAGTTTCGCCCTTGGCCATTACAAACGGAGCGCGGGTCATACTTTCAGCGCCACCCGCTATGTAAAAAAGCCCTTCGCCACACATGATAGCACGGGCAGCATCCATAATAGATTGTAAACCACTGGCACATAATCGGTTAACCGTTATGCCGGCAGTGGTTACCGGCAGGCCGGCCAATAATGCCGCCATCCGGGCAACATTGCGGTTGTCTTCACCCGCCTGGTTGGCAGCACCCGCAATAACATCCTCGATAACAGCAGGATCCACCCCCGCATTTCTCGTCATAAGCGCTTTTATCACATGCGCAAGCAGGTCGTCAGGACGCATCCTGCTTAACTTTCCGCCATACCTCCCCACCGGAGTACGCACGGCATCAATTATATAGCAAGTTCTCATAGAAACTGAAGATAGGAAAATAATAGATGTTAGTATTGGCGAACGCGGCCACTTGTGTCTACTATTGTATCTTTGCGCCATGGCAATGCAGCAACAGAATATCCGGCACCTTAGCCTGCCGGAATTAGAGGCGTACTTCCTGGAAATGGGAGCTCAGAAATTCAGGGCAAAACAGGTCTATGAGTGGATCTGGCAGAAACATGCACATAGCTTCAACGCTATGACCAACCTGAGTAAGGAACTGAGAAACCAGCTGGCCGAAAACTTTACATTGCCCGCCCTCTCTTTCGATGCCACACAGCATAGTAACGACGGCACCATAAAAAGCCGCTTCAAAACAGTGGAAGGACATCTCGTCGAAGGGGTGCTCATCCCTACCGACGAACGCAAAACCGCCTGCGTATCCTCACAGGTAGGCTGCAGCCTTAGCTGCAAATTCTGCGCAACGGGCTATATGGACCGGAAAAGAAATCTTCATTACGACGAGATCTACGACCAGGTAGTGCTCATCAACCAGCAAAGCGAAGAAGCCTACGGTAAAAAACTGTCCAATATTGTATTTATGGGCATGGGCGAACCCCTGCTTAACTACAATAACGTCCTTAAAGCCATTGAAAGAATATCGGCTGAGGATGGTCTGGGCATGAGCCCGCGGCGTATTACGGTTTCTACAGCAGGCGTTGCCAAAATGATCAGGAAACTGGGAGACGATAAAGTACGCTTTAAACTCGCCCTGTCCCTGCACGCCGCAAACGATAAAAAGCGGAATGAGATCATGCCGGTTAATGAAAGCAACAACATCAAAGCACTGATCGACGCGCTGAATTATTTTTATAAACAAACAGGCAACGAAATCACCCTGGAATATATTCTCTTTCAGAATTTTAACGATAGTTTAGAAGATGCCGCCGAACTGGTGCGCGTATTCAGGCAAATACCAGCCGATCTCGTTAACATCATTGAATATAATACAATAGACGCCTTCCAGTTTTCAAAACCCGATGAAGATACTGTTGAAGCATTCATGCAATACCTCGAGAAAAACCGCGTCAACGCAAGGCTTCGCAGAAGCAGGGGAAAAGATATAGATGCAGCATGCGGACAGCTCGCCAACAAGGAGTCTTAGAATAGAACTGCCGTTGATGATTCCACCCGTCTCAGAATGTACCTCCTGGCATTTTTCTCTATTTTTTTCTATATTTGTTTCGAACGAAATCAGTAGCACTCAACTGCCGACTGCTGCCATATGAGTCCTGGTTAATGTAGAAAAAGCAGTATGCCGGTAAAGAAAATAAATACTTTCATATCCGTTATTCTGGCCATCTCTTTTGGCCTGATGAGCTTTGCTTTGCCCGGAAATCACTTCACTCCGAAGCCGATAAACGGAACCGACCATCTTTCATTAACACCAGACCCACGTACCAACTACGGCACCGACGGATACTTCCTCGGATGTCTGCTCGATCTGCTGGCAGGTAACCCCGAAACAGCGGAAGAAGCACCCATAAAACATTTTCATTTTCACTACAGCTACTTCAACCTGCAACGCACGCCCATCAGGCACCAGGTGCGGCAGAAAGAAGCCCACCAGTATTGCGGCACACATGCTCACGCCAGGAACGCTGTCCTGCATGCCAAACCCGCCAATACCACGGAAGCACTACTACCTCCTTATTACAACTACCTCTTCCGGTTAACACCGTTCTGAGTTCAATCACTGGCTTTAGTACATACGCCCTTTGATTGAATTAACTTAATTGAACATTAATGATACGGAAGAATACACTCTGTTTTTTCACGGCTATGGCTTTGTGTGCCATTGCATGCCGTTCCAATAACGAAAACAAATCCACCGGCAGCGAACTCCAGGAAGTCCCTGTCGTTCAGATCCTGAAAAAAGACACCATCATACATACCAACTACGTCGCAGCTATCGAAGCAAGACGTAACGTAGAATTAAGAGCCAAAGTACAGGGCTATCTCGAGCAGATCTACGTCGATGAAGGTCAGGAAGTAAAAGAAGGACAACTGTTGTTTAAACTCAACGACAAAGAATACCGCCTCGCCCTCGACAAAGCAAAAGCCAACCTCGCCAATATGCAGGCCGAAGCCAAAGCAGCTTCACTGGAAGCACAAAGGGTAAGCGGACTGGTAACGAAAAAGATCATTTCATCAACCGAACTCGATCTTGCCAAAACCAGGGTCCGGTCAGCCGAAGCCAAAGTAGCCGAAGCCCAGGCACTCGAATCCGAAGCAGCACATCACCTTTCCTATACCGCTATCTATGCGCCATTCTCCGGCGTAATAGACCGTATCCCCCTCAGAAGCGGCAGCCTTGTGAATGAAGGTGCACTACTCACAACCGTATCGGACCTCAGCACCGTTCACGCCTATTTCAACGTGTCTGAAAACGAATACCTCCAGATCCTGCAGTCCAATGGCAATGAAAAGAAAAACGATGCATTGAACAGCACCGTGGAACTCTTCCTCTCCAACGGCAATAAGTACGCCCATAAAGGCATCATCAAAACCATGGAAGGACAAATTGATGCAGGTACAGGCTCCATCGCTTTCCGCGCCAGCTTCCCCAATCCCAATCACCTGCTGAAACATGGCTCTACCGGTAAAATCGTTGTCACCACGCCTGTTCAGGAAGTGCTGCTGGTTCCGCAAAAAGCCGTCTTCGAGATCCAGGATAAAAACTACGTGTACGTAGTAGAAAAAAACAACGTAGTAACCATGCGCAATTTCATTCCAAGTGTGCGCATCAACGACTACTACATTGTTCAGTCGGGCCTCTCCAATGGAGATAACATTGTGCTGGAAGGTGTACAGTCTATCAAAAACGGTATGCGCATTCAACCCAGAACCGTCCAAAACGATAGCCTGCTTGCACAACGATTGAAGTAGAACGATCAATTAATCCTTTTATTGACCAACAGATAACCTGCCGGAAGCCATGCTATTGCCGCTTCCGCAGAACTATCACTGAATACGCATCACAATGGTTGAAACATTTATACGACGACCGGTATTATCACTGGTTATCTCACTTATCATATGCCTGCTGGGGGCACTGGCGTTGTTCACCCTGCCGGTAACTCAGTTCCCCGATATTGTTCCCCCTTCTGTAGTAGTAACAGCTAAGTACACCGGCGCCAATGCCGAAGTATGTACCAAAGCTGTGGCCACCCCTTTGGAAAGAGCTATTAACGGTGTGCCCGGCATGACTTACATGTCGTCTGTATCCGGTAACAACGGCACAACGCTCATTCAGGTGTTCTTCCAGGTAGGAACAGACCCCGACCAGGCAGCCGTAAACGTTCAGAACCGCGTATCCACCGTACTCGACGAATTACCCGAAGAGGTGATCAAAGCCGGTGTAACCACCGAAAAAGAGGTGAACAGTATGCTCCTCTACCTCAACGTCATCAGCCGCGACTCTACCATGGACGAAGAATTCATCTACAACTTCGCCGACATCAATGTCTTGCAGGAACTGAAACGCATCGATGGTGTTGGTTTCGCCGAGATCATGGGCGCCAGGGAATACTCCATGCGCGTATGGCTGAAACCCGACCGTATGCTTGCCTACAACGTATCAACCGATGAAGTCATCCAGGCGCTGCGCAACCAGAACGTAGAAGCCGCCCCAGGCAAAACAGGCGAAGGCTCCGGCAAACAATCATACGACCTCGAATATGTATTGCGCTATACAGGTAAATTCTTCGAGCCCTCGCAATATGAGAACATTGTGATAAGAGCTTCGCAGGATGGCGATATCCTGCGGTTAAAAGAAGTAGCCGATATCGAGTTTGGTACACTGAGTTATAGCATGGTATCGAAAACAGATGGCAAACCATCAGCATCTATCATGATCAAACAACGCCCCGGCTCCAACGCAAGCGATGTCATCAAGGCCATCAAATCCAAAATGGCCGAACTCAGGGAAGATGGCTTCCCTCCCGGAATGGACTACAACTATGCCTACGATGTATCGCGCTTTCTCGATGCAAGTATCCATGAAGTATTGCGTACGCTGGTTGAAGCGCTGTTACTGGTATTCCTGGTAGTCTTTGTATTCCTGCAAGACTTCCGCTCTACGTTGATTCCCGCGCTGGCAGTACCCGTGGCATTGGTAGGTACACTGGCTTTTATGCAAATGATGGGCTTCTCTATTAACCTCCTTACCCTCTTCGCACTGGTGCTGGCGATTGGTATCGTCGTCGATAACGCCATTGTCGTCGTTGAAGCGGTTCACGTTAAAATGAGCCATCATCATATGCCCGCCTTACCCGCAACCATTGGCGCTATGAAAGAGATCAGCGGCGCCATCCTGGCAATCACGCTCGTCATGTCGGCGGTGTTTGTGCCTGTGGCATTCCTCTCCGGGCCGGTTGGCGTATTCTACAGGCAGTTCTCTCTTACACTGGCAATAGCCATTGTCATCTCCGGCATCAACGCCCTTACGCTAACACCCGCCCTTTGTGCGTTGCTGCTCAAACATCCTTCGCCAGGCAAAAAGAAAAACTGGCTCCAACGCTTCTTCGGCGGTTTCAATAAAAGTTATAATGCTACCGAAAACAAGTATAAGAACCTTGTAGTCCGTATAGCAGGTAAGAAATGGGTAACGCTGGCAATGCTGGTGTTCTTCTGTCTTAGTACCTGGATAGCCGGCAGCGTATTGCCATCAGGCTTTATACCTACGGAAGACCAGGGCATGATCTACGTGAACGTAACCACCCCGCCCGGCGCTTCGGTGGGCCGTACCGAAAAGGTACTCGATGCCATACAGGTAGCTTCTTCAAAGCTCGGAGAAGTAGAGAACATCAGCACGCTTGCAGGTTATAGCCTTGTTACCGAAGTAGCAGGCGCCTCCTATGGCATGGGCATGATCAACCTCAAAAGCTGGGACAATCGCGACGCCAGCGTCGAAGATGTGATCGCAAAACTGCAGCAACAAACAAAAGGCATTACCGATGCCACGATCGAATTCTTTGCACCACCCACCGTTCCCGGTTTCGGTAACGCCAGTGGCTTCGAATTCCGTTTGCTCGATAAGGGCAAAAGCAGTGATCTCAATAAAACTGCTCACGCTACCCAGGATTTTATAGCCGCCCTGAAAAAGGAGAAAGCCATCGCCAACGCCTTCACCAGCTTCGACGCCAGCTTCCCGCAATACATGATCCGGATAGACCAGGATATGGCCGCCAAAAAAGGTGTCACCGTCGACAATGCCATGCAAAACCTGCAAACATTGCTGGGCAGCTACTACGCCACCAACTTCATCCGCTTCGGACAGATGTATAAGGTGATGGTACAGGCTTATCCCGACTATCGCTCTAAACCGGAAGACATTTTAAGTCTTTATGTAAAGAATGATAAAGGCGAAATGGTATCATACGCCAACTTCGCCACGCTCGAAAGAGTATACGGCCCGGAGCAGCTTACGCGTTACAACATGTACACATCGGCCCTCATCAATGGCGATGCCGCAGCAGGCTTCAGTAGCGGTGATGCCATCGAAACCATTGAAAGGGTAGCAAAAGAAAAACTGCCGAAAGGTTACGACTACGAATGGTCAGGCATGACACGCGAACAGATCCTCTCCGGCAACCAGGCAGGCTTCATCTTTCTGATATGCCTTGTATTCGTTTACCTGTTGCTGGCAGCACAGTACGAAAGCTTCCTGCTGCCATTACCCGTAATCCTGTCTTTGCCTACAGGTATCCTGGGCTCCTTCCTCTTCCTGAAAATGGCAGGGCTCGAAAACAATATCTACGCGCAGGTGGCGCTCGTAATGCTGATAGGCTTGCTGGGTAAAAACGCCATCCTTATCGTAGAGTTCGCGATCCAGCGCAGTAAAGATGGCTTATCGGTACTCGAAGCCGCCAAAGAAGGTGCAGTATCCAGGCTGCGGCCAATCCTCATGACATCCTTTGCATTCATAGCAGGCTTGATACCCTTGTGTATCGCCAGCGGCGCAGGCGCCATGGGTAACCGGTCTATAGGTACCGCAGCCGCAGGCGGTATGCTTATCGGTACCATCTTCGGACTGGTACTGGTGCCGGGGCTCTATGTAGTATTCGCAAGCCTGGCAGCACACAAAGCCAATAAGAAAGCCAATAAGCACGGTCATCATACAGCTCATTCCTAAACAGTAAACACATGCGATTCCTTATATATGCATCACTTATAGTAGTAACAGGCATAACCGGCTGCAAAGTAGCGCAGCCGGTTATACTGCCCGAAGCACGTACCATGCCGGCCGCCTTTAGCGCTGCACAACACGATAGCACCGGCATAGGCGATCTTACATGGCGCCAGTTCTTCAAAGACCCGTTATTACAACAGCTCATCGATACAGCGCTGCACAACAATCCCGATATGCAGATTGCCATGCAACGCATACAAACCGCCAATGCACTGCTGCTGGGCGCTAAAAACGCAATGCTCCCCTCCGTCAACGCCATCCTTTCAGCAGGCATCGATAAATACGGCGACTACACCATGAACGGTGTGGGTAACTGGGATACCAACCTGTCGCCCAATATCTCCGGTAATCAGAAGATCCCCTATCCTGTCACCCCCGACTTCTTCCTGGGGTTGCGCAGCAACTGGGAAATAGATGTATGGAAAAAACTGAAGAACAAAAAGAAAGCGGCATTGGCGCAACTGGCCGCTTCACAGGAAGGTAAACGCCTGCTTACTACCATGCTCGTGTCGCAGGTAGCGGGTTACTATTTCGAACTGATGGCTTTAGACAACCAGCACCGCATCATCCGCCGTAACACCACCTTACAGGAAAGCGCGCTGGAAGTAGTAAAAGCACAGAAAGAAGGCGGCCGGGCCACACAACTGGCAGTGCAGCAAATGGAAGCGCAATTGTATAACACCCAAACATTTGAATACTCCATCCGCCGCGAAATAGTAAAGGCAGAAAACCAGCTCAACTACCTGCTTGGACGCTATGCCCAACCAGTATTACGCGACAGCGGGTTTATGCAGAAAGCCATCCCCGAAAAAGCCATCGCAGGTTTACCCAGCACCCTGTTATTACGCAGGCCGGATATCCGCGAAGCCGAGTGGCAGCTCGAATCAGCCAAAGCAGATGTAGCGGCCGCCAGGGCTGCTTTTATGCCTTCCTTCCAGATCACTCCCTACGCCGGCATCAATGCATTTAAAGCACAACTGTTATTCAACGGCTCTTCACTCACATATGGTCTGTTGGGAGGCCTCACCGCTCCCCTGTTTAACCAGAAGCAACTGCAGGCCAACTACCTGGTATCCACCGCACGCAACAAAGAAGCATGGTACCAGTATCAGAAAACCATCCTCAACAGTTTCCGCGAAGTAGGCACAACCATAGAGCAGCTCAACAATACGCGCCAGCTTTACCTCCTGAAACAAAAACAGGTAACTGCCTTAAGTGAAGCGGTAGCTTCTTCCCGCGAACTTTACATTGCAGGTTACGCCTCCTACCTCGAGGTGATCACCGCCCAAAAGGGTGTGCTGGAAGCAGAGTTGGAACTGAATGAAGCGAAGAAGGCCCAGTTTCTCTATTGGATAGATCTGTACAGAGCGCTTGGAGGAGGAGATAAATAGGAACAGATGGCAGAATGATAGGTTTAAAAGCAGGTGAAGGCCATTACAATAATTATGACACGAGGGTGGCTCGTAAATAAAAATAGCCGCTGAGAATTGCTTAAACGGGAACCCTTCTCCATCAGTTACCCGAGAAAAACGAGGCCGTATCGCACTTCAACTTATGATACGGCCTCTTTGTTTTTATGCTGGAGAACCAAACGTTAATGTTTAGTTGTTATGGCATTTTTTGGAGGAGCGGGTTAAACCTCCGAATTCTGTCGTAGTCTATTTTAAAAACGACACAACATGAAAAAAATCTTAACACTTGCAGTAGTTGGCGTCTTCATGACAGCCAGTGCGATGGCCCAGGATAGTACAGCTGTTAAGCAACATAAAGCAGGCGTACATCAAAAACACCAGGGAGATGGTAAAGACCATAAACATCATGGACACAAGGGCGACAAAGCAATGAAAGGCGTCACTTTCTCCGATGAACAAAAGGCACAGGCCAAAACCATTAACGAAGATTTTAAAAAGAAAGCAGCAGATGTAAAAGCCAAAAACCTGGATGCAGCAGATCAGAAAAAACAATTGGCGGCACTGCACCAGGAGCGTCATCAGAAAATGCAGCAGGTATTAACGGCCGAACAAAAAGCCACTATCGAAACCAACAGGAAGCAGGCAGCAGCAAAAGCAAAGGAAATGAAGGGCAAACGCCTCGATGCCATGAAAGCCTCTCTGAACCTCAACGACGAACAGGTAGCTAAAATAAAAGAAGAAAAAGCAAAGACCCGCGAGCAGATCAAAGCAATCCGCGAGAACCAGTCACTCTCCGAAGCCGACAAAAAAGCACAGGTAAAAGCTGTTATGCAAAAACAAAAAGCCAGCTGGGATAACATCCTCACGCCTGAACAAAAGGCTAAAATGAAAGCGAAACAACAACCTTCAAAATAATAAATGAACGAAACAATAGCCAGATGATGGAATGAATAATGGATAGGATCTAACCATTACAATAATCAACATTGAATAACCGGGTGTGCCTAAAGCTCACCCGGTTTTGTATACAACCTTATCCTCTTTCACAGAAACGTCCTTCTACGAAAGCTGTCCCTCTGTCTTGGTCAGAAAATTTCCTACAGCCTCCTTAATATCGATACCGCTGCGATCGGCAAGCACAATCAGCCACCAGATATTCTCACCAAGCTTATGTTCCAGCTCCGATTGAGAATTAGCTTTCGGCCAGCGCTCCTGCTGCGACATGATATTTCTTCCTACCAATCCCGCATCCGTCAGATAAGCCAATGCATCTTCTTCCACCGTCCATTCACTGCCATGATGCTGTAGCTCCAGTTGGTGATACTTTTTCCTCAATTCCAGTGAACGGGAGACGATATCATTAAAATCTGTTTCACTCATTTCTTCTTATTTAATCGATGATGAATCTAATGGTTTATGTATAATACATGTAGCGTTAGTTCCGGATCGTCTTTTTATAATCCAGGGGCGATAAGGTGGTTTTGGTTTTAAAGAACTTGCTAAAAGATTGCGGATGCTCAAAACCCAGTTGATAAGCAACTTCCGCCACGGTGAGTACATCTTTAGTCAGATACTCCTTCGCCTTTTCGATAACTTTTCTATGAATATATTGCTGCGTATTTGAACCTACCAGGTTCCGTAACAGATCACTTAAATATCTTGGAGTAAGATGCAGTTGTTCTGCTACAAAATTTACAGACGGAAGTCCTTTCTCCAGCGACGTTTTATGATTGAAATAATGTTCAAGCAGCTCCTCCAATCTTACCAGTATGTCATTGTTTACTGCTTTGCGGGTAATAAACTGGCGATCGTAAAAACGGTTACTATAGTTAAGCAATAATTCAATTTGTGAAATGATCACGTCCTGGGAAAATTTATCAATCCGTTCATTCAGTTCCTCCTGCAGGTAGCTATAAACGCTCAGGATAGTGGCCTTTTCTTTTTCAGATAAATACAATGCTTCGGCTGCTGAATAACTGAAAAAGCCGTACTGTTTTATTACCGTGTTCAGGGTATAGGGACGGATGAAGTCAGGATGAATATGCAGTGACAAACCTTCATAATTCGCTTCTTCATCCTGCATGCGCAGGAGTTGACCGGGAGCTACAAACGACATTCCTCCATCCTCGAAATCGTAGAATCCCTGTCCGTATCTCAATTTTCCCGAAAAACGGGTCTTAAACGAGATCTTATAGAAATCAAGGATAATACCTTGTTCAAAATCTGCGGGGTCAAAAACAGCATCTCCGTAATTGATAACACTAATCAGAGGATGCGAAGGCGCCGGCAGTCCCATTGCCCTATGCAAGTGAGCCAGCGAATTGAATATGACGGGTCCCTTCTTCACAATTTTACATTCTTAACAAATCTACAAATTAATAACAGGCTCTAAAATAGGAACGCTGATTTCAGCCTTTCCAGTTGCGCTTCCGCTCCTGTAGCAGTACGTTCATGATACAATGCTATGGCGTCTTTACCTGCCACATAGCGCAATTTATCCTGTCCATCGGTTGCTGCCTCAAAGATCACCCGGGCAATATCTTCAGCACTAGCGTAGTTGGCTACCTGTTCTGCGCTATATCCTTCGGCCACTTTAGCCATCAACTGCCGGTAGGCACCATGCGTACCGGACTGTAAAGAGCGGCCTGCAAAATCGGTCCGGATGCCGCCAGGAGCCACTATCTTCACCCGCACATCAAACTGCGCCAGTTCAAGCGCCAATGCTTCGGAGAAGCCATCTACTGCAAATTTGGTGGCGCTGTAAAGTGTACAGGTTGGGAAGCCTAATAATCCAAAGCTCGAGGTAATGTTGAGAAACAGGCCTTTTCTTTTCTCTCTGAACCAAGGTATGAATGCCTTCGATACGCGTATAACACCCAGTAAATTCGTATCTACCTGTTTATTTATCTGTTCTTCGGAGAAGGCCTCCAGTGGACCAATCAAACCATAACCGGCGTTGTTCAATACCACATCAATATCGTAAAGGTTTGCTACCTGCTCTACAGTATCGTTAACCTGCTGTCCATTGGTGACATCAAGCGGTAGTATGGTTATATTTTTCAACTGCCGCAGCTCCGTTTCCTTTTCCGGTTGCCGCATGGTAGCAATAACATTCCATCCTTTACTTTGAAACAACCTGGCTGCTGCCTTTCCAAGTCCTGATGAGGCACCTGTAATGAAAATTGACTTACTCATAGTTTATATGCTGTTATATAAGGCAAAAATCAAGAGAATGTCACTGCCCCGATGAACCAAAAAGGAGATTTCAGTAGCCAGAATGACCAGGCCGCCCGGCCCCCGGGGAAACGATGTTAACAGTACGGGTGAAACGGCCTGTATGCAGGTTCCGTAAGGCGCAGAAACCATATACCGCATTATTTGCGTACCTTTGCCGTTCCTGTTGCAAAACAGCAAATACAATTTTATGGCAAAACAAGCGTTTGATAAGTTCATCAATAAGGCCAGTGCGGCCAAGAAAAAAGAGGCACACCGCCAGGAAAAGAAAGCCTTAAAAGCCGAAATGCGGGCTGATTATGAAGCCAGGAAAAAAGAAGCCGGCAAAACCAACGAAAAAAAGTATGGAGAAGTAACAGCAGCCGGCAAAAGAGGCAGGACTGACAAAGCTGCTACGCCGGAATCCGGATTTAAAGGCAGAAGTGGTAAATCCGATGCTTCTGAAGGCAAATTCAAATCCAGGGGTAAAGCAGAAACGCCCGAAATCGGCTTTAAAACAAGGAAGCCCGATGCTGCCGGTTTTGAAGCAGGACGTAAGGCAGGCGGCTCATTTGAAGCTGAGAAAAAAGCCAGGCAGGCATCATTCGAAGCCGGCAAAGGCAAACGTACAGAAGGCAACTTCTCTGAAGACAAAAAAGGCCGTGGAATTGGCATAAAGCCCCAGGGCGGCGCGGCAACAAGAGCCACAAGACCAATAAAAGCCACCACACGCACCGCATACGGTAAAACTGACGACGAAAAAGCCGATGCACTGCAAGCTTCTTTACAAGCAACACCACGTTCCAGGTCTTACGCAACTACAGCTACCAATAAAACAACTGCCGCCAAAACTGTTACCGCTAAGGATAGCGAAGGCAACGACATGATGCCACTGAACAAGTTCATCGCTCATGCAGGCATCTGCGGCAGAAGGGAAGCAGCAGACCTCGTAAAAGAGGGACAAGTAGTAGTTAACGGCGACAAGATCTTCGAACCCGGCTTTAAAGTAAGCGCGGCCGATAAAATAAAAGTAAAAGGTAAACCCGTGTTCCTTCAAAAGAACCTGGTATATATACTGCTCAACAAACCCAAAGATTATATCACCACCGCCAAAGATCCTGAGGGACGTAAAACGGTACTGGAGCTTATTAAAGGAGCCACCCAGGAGCGTGTTTACCCTGTAGGCCGCCTCGACCGTAACACAACAGGCGTACTATTACTCACCAATGATGGCGAACTGGCGCAAAAGCTTACCCACCCTTCATACGAGATCAAGAAGATCTATGAAGTAAAGCTGGATAAACCTTTACAGAAAAAAGATTACGAAGCTATCGTCAACGGTATAACACTCGAAGACGGCTTTGTACAAGCCGATGCAGTGGGTTATGCTGATCCCAAAGACAAGTCAGTTATAGGCATACAAATTCACAGTGGCCGTAACCGCATTGTACGCCGTATTTTTGAACACCTGGGTTATGATGTCAGAAACCTCGACCGGGTAATGTTCGCCAACCTCACCAAAAAGAATGTAGATCGCAGCAAATGGCGTTTACTCAACGAAAAAGAAGTACGTCTGCTGAAATACATGAACCAGTCTTTTGTAAGAAAAAGAGAGAAAAAGGATGCCTGATCAATATTTACCTCACCCGTTGAAGCCGGAAATCATATTCGAGAACGATGCTTTCGTTGCCATCAATAAACCTTCAGGCCTCCTAAGTGTGCCCGACAGGAAACAGTCGGAAGTATCGCTGAAAGATCTGCTGCTGAAGAAATACGGCAGCATCTTTACAGTTCACCGCCTGGATAAAGACACCTCTGGTGTTATTGTATTCGCGAAGGACGAAGCTGCCCACAAGCAGCTCTCTGCTCTATTCGAAGGCCGCGATGTAGAGAAGTATTACCAGGGCCTGGTATATGGTATTCCAGCCCATGAAGAAGGCAGTGTTAACGCCCCTATTGCAGAACATCCCGCCAACAATGGTAAGATGATCACGCACAGCAAAGGCAAGGCCTCCTTAACTGATTATAAGATACTCGAAAAGTTCCGCCTGTATTCCTGGCTGGAGTTTCGCATTCATACAGGCCGTACGCACCAGATACGGGTACATATGCAGCACCAGGGAAATTCTATTGTATGCGATGAACTTTACAGCGATGGCACTCCCTTGCTGTTGTCATCTATTAAGAAAAAGTTCAACCTCTCCAAAAAAGAAGATGAAGAAAGGCCATTATTGAACAGGCTGGCACTTCATTCGCATCTGCTCAAATTTGAGTTTGATGGAGAAGCCATTACATTGGAAGCACCGTTGCCAAAAGACTTACGGGCAGCTTTGCAGCAATTAGAGAAGCACAATAAGGGATAGAATTCAGAGTGATTATTAAAGGGGCCTGCTTATCTATTTGATATAGTTAAAACGCCCCATGGAGTCGGTATTTTAGATTCATTAGACGCTAAGAATTTTACCCAATTTTGTTTGAACTTGTCATCTCATATTCCAAAATAATAACTACATACTGGCCTGTAAGTTTTAGGTCTAGCTCAAGCATCTTATTGGAGCAAAACACTCATTAAATTCAATTTTTATCAAAACTCCGATAATGTAAAATATATTTTACAATAATAGCCACATTTGTAAAATATATTTTACATTATCGGAATGACTATTTTTCCTACTGTACAGCGGATTTTAAATGAACTTGGAGAGAATATCAAGCTTGCCCGACTACGTCGTAAGCTTAGCGCTCACCAAGTTGCTCAACGGGCTAATATAAGCCGGCCAACGTTATTGGCGATTGAAAAGGGTTCGCCAGGCGTTGCCATAAGCGCATACGCTCAGGTACTTTTTGTACTCGGATTAGAGAAAGACCTGTTGAAAGTTGCCGAAGACGACAAGTTGGGTAGAAAACTTCAGGACGCCGGATTAACTGTAAAGGAAAGGGCGCCTAAAAAGTCAAATAATAGTAATGTCAAAGATTAAGCAAGAAAAGAAGGATATACTGGTGTATGCACACTGGCAGGGCCAGCCGGAACCATTACGATAGCTTAAAGGAAGCAGTGAAGCAGGATTAAATGAACCCAAAGCCATAGAAAAGCTGTAAAAGAAAAGACCGAAATTTCGTCAAAAAAAGAAGTCCCGCTAGACAACGGGACCGGAACGAGTACAAAGAAATAAACCATTATGCTCTTATAGAGATCTTTGCTATTTGTTAGGCTGCGGCGTATAACGCAGGTAAGGCTTTACCACCTTTACTCCTTTAGGGAACTTCTTGATAGCATCTTCTGTACTTACAGCAGGTACCACAATTACATCTTCCCCTTCTTTCCAATCGGCAGGAGTAGCTACGCTATAGTCGGCCGTTAATTGCAATGATTCTATCACACGTAACACCTCTACAAAATTCCTTCCTGTAGAAGCAGGATAAGTGAGTGTGAGCTTGATCTTTTTATCTGGACCAATAACAAACAGCGAACGCACAGTGGCAGTTGCTGAAGCATTGGGATGAATCATATCGTACAATGTAGCGACTTCTCTGTTTTCATCAGCAATGATAGGAAATCCTACGTTTACATTTTGCGTTTCGTTGATATCTTTTACCCAGCCATGATGCTGGTCGACCGGATCAACACTTAAAGCCAGGACTTTTACATTCCTTTTGGCAAATTCATCCTGTAAAGCAGCTGTCCTGCCCAGTTCTGTAGTGCAAACAGGCGTATAATCGGCAGGGTGAGAAAACAATATGCCCCAGCTGTTACCCAGGTATTCATAAAAGTCTATCTCGCCTATGGTCGTTTTTGCCTTGAAATTGGGCGCGTTATCGCCTAAACGTAAACTCATACGGTACATATTTATGGGCACGAAGATATTAATTCCCTACCAACTAAGTAGATTATTTGAAAAAAAATTTCACCCTTTCTTTTTCATCCCGCCCGCCTTATTTAACGCATTTGTCCCAAACTTGTTCTTCACATCATCTATCGCCTTATACAACCCTGCCTTGCGCGCCGTATCGTCAAACAAATTCGTCTGCATCGCATTCGTTGTAAGATCCGTCAGCCGCACCCCCAGCAGCCGCACCTGCATACCAGGTTTATATAATTTGTGAAACAAGTCTATCGCCATGGGTATCAGCTCATCATCACGAAAAGTATAGGGAATGGTCACCTGCTTCGACGTAGTGGTAAAATCGGGATAACGGATCTTCACCGCAATACATCCGGCCACCTTTTCATCATGCCGCAACTCAAAAGCAACACGCTCCGTCATCCTCACCAGCTGCGATAGTAAAAAATCAGTATCGGCTGTATTTTCATGAAAGGTGCTTTCCGTAGAAACCGACTTCGCCTCATGGAAGGAAGTCACTACGCCATGATGGATCCCCTGTGCCTTCTCATGCAGCTCCAGACCATACTTACCCAGCTTTTTCTCCAATTGAACCGCACTATACTTAAGTATATCTCCGATAGTTTTAATGCTTAACGATTGCAGCACATCAAACGTCCGCTTGCCAACACCGGGGATCTTATTCACCGCAAGCGGCGCCAGGAACAATTGCTCCATCCCCGGCTGAACAAATAAATATCCATTAGGCTTCGCTTCATCGGTCGCTATTTTCGCCACCATCTTATTGGTAGCCAGCCCAAACGAAATAGGCAGCTTCGTTTTATCGATGATCTCCTGCCGCAACGCTATCGTCCACTGGTAAGGATCGAAATATTTATCCATCCCATCCAGCTCGATATAAAACTCATCGATCGAAGCCTTTTCAAAAAGAGGCGCCTTCCCCGCAATAATTTCTGTTACCATTCGCGAATACCGGCTGTACTCTCCCCTGCTCCCTTTTAAAACTATGGCATGCGGACAAAGCTGCAAAGCCTTCTTCATAGGCATCGCACTATGCACGCCGTATTTACGCGCCGCATAACTGCAGGCAGCCACCACCCCCCTGTCGCTGGAACCACCCACCAACACTGCCTTCCCTTGTAAAGAAGGATCATTCAACACTTCCACGCTCACAAAAAATGAGTCGAGGTCAAAATGGGCTATATATCGCATAAGGAAAGATGAAAATACACAAAGTAGAATTATGTTGCAGCTATGCCGCTGGTGTCTACAGGAAGCGATACAAAGAAGATACTTCCCTTCCCTTCCGTACTTTCAAGCCATATACGTCCATTATGGGCTTCTACTATCCTCCGGGATATATACAAGCCCATCCCAAACGGCTGCTCACCCGAAGTTCCCGTACGCTGCGCCTGTGTCAATTGGTCGAAGATCCGCTCCTGCATATCCAATGGCACCCCAATCCCATCATCCTCTATCTGGATAACGACCGCACTATCTTTTATATCCCAGTTTACGCGGATAAGCCCTTTTTCATTACTGAACTTAATAGCATTTACCAGCAGGTTATTGATCACCCGCCAGATCTCTTCGTAGTTCACATAAACCGCGCATGCAGGACCAGCATCTACAACCAGGCGCTGTTGCTTTTTATTGGCCCGGTACTTCAGCAGGTCAACACTTTGCCTTAACAACAGCGGCAAATCAGTTCTTTCTCTCCTCACATTGTTTTCAACCTGCGATTTAGACTGTAACAGGTCCCTGATAATGGTGTTCATATTAGTACTGGCGCCTCTTATAAGCTGCAGCATTTCCAGGTCTTCCGCAGGTTTACCCTCCTGAACGGTCATCAGCTCCGTCAGCATATAGATAACGCTTAGTGGATTTTTAAGATCATGCGCTACCACCCTCAGCAATTGTGCATACTCATGATTACTTTTTTCAACGGCCTCCAGCACCATTTCCAGCTGCTTTCCGTGCCGTTGCGATTCTTCCGCATGCAGCCTCGCTGCTTTCCGGCTTTTGATGGTAAAGTACAACACAGCTGAGGTGATGAGAAGAGAAAGCAGAACGATAAAAAGCCATGCTTTACTAAGTTCTGTCTTCCGTTGCATCGCCTGTACCTCATAACGCTGATGCAACGCATCCAGCCCCTGTTGTAAATTAGCATGCATGAGTCCAATATTGGCGCTATCCAGCGCATTCTTCCCCTGTATATACTTCAGCAGATCCTCGTGCGCCTGCCTGTAATTGCCTTTTTTGTTTTCCCGCTCAGCCTTCATCTTCAATATTCGCAGCTGCCCGGGCGCCGGCAGAGGAATGGCAGAACTGTCTATAAATGAAAGCAGGCTGTCGGCCGCAGCAAACCGGTTGCCCGCAATATAAAGCGCTGCCAGTTTTACTCTCGTGATCAGCGCATCCTGCTCTGCGTAGTCTTTCTGGCCATTGATAGATATATTACGGATAAACGCCTGCTCTGCTTTTAAAGTATCACCTTTCATCAGCCAGGCAGTGCCCTGGTTGCCATATACTACCGCTTTCGCCACTTCTATAAAATGCCTGCGGTCAGGAAAAGCCGGCCCTTCCTTATTTAAAAAATCCAACGCTTTATTATAAAAATAAAGCGCACTATCTGGTTGATGCAGGGCGCTATAACAAAGACCAAGATTGTCAAGCGTCCCCTGGATAGTGTAAAATCTGAAAAAACCGCTGCCACAACTTTCCAGAAATTTAAGTGAAGCAAGATGACTGCTGATAGCCTCAAAATACCGCCCCTGGGAATAACTGATATTGGCAAGACGCCCGCTAATGGTCGACTTCAATTGCGCATACACACAGGAATCGGCTTCAGAAAGTAAACTCTTCCTCGCCATAAACAGGTAAAGACAAGCTTCTTCAAAACGCTTTTCAAATAAAAAAAGATCCGCCTTCCTTACAAACGAACGTGCATATAACAGATTATATTCCCGGGAGTTACTAAAAGGGGCCATCAGCCTGATAAGACTATCTGCATAAAAATAAGCGGAATCGTACTGGTTGCGGGGAGCGTCGGCAAAATACCCTATTTTAATATCCAGCGTATCGAACTGCCGGGTAATATTAACAGACACTCTTTCATGTTCATTCTGCTTTTTATGCGAACACGATATTAACAACCACAAACCCAACAGACAGGCCATCACCCCTACCATCATCTTTTCCTGTCTGTTCCAGGAAGTTTTCATAATGCTAAATTGGATTATTTAGGCGCAAAAATAAGCAATCGGAGGTTCCGCAGGGCGCATCCATATTGGCCACCGCGCTCCCCACCCCGGCTACCTGCCTGTCAGAAATTAAAACCAGCCCCGTTTATACTTCTGAATGCAAAACCCTGCGCGGCAAAATGCTCCAAGGTGCCCGGCAAAGCATATTTCATTCTCTCCCAGGCCTTTGTACTGTCATGAAAAACAATGATACTACCGGGTGTGGCAGAAAGTATAACGTTTTTCAGACATTGCTCAGGCGAAATTTTAACATCGAAATCACCACTGAGCACGCTCCACATGATCACCTGGTAAGGAGGTTGCTGCACCTGTTGCAGGAAGTTGGCCTGAAAACGGCCTATACGGCCGTAAGGAGGGCGGAAAAGACGGCTGTCGATATAACTGGCCGCCTGGTTAATATTGTCCATGTATTCCCTGTCCCTGGTCTTCCAGCCGTTCAGGTGATTATGGGTATGGTTGCCAACGTTATGCCCTTCTTCTATGATCCGGCGATAAATAGAGGGATGCTGTTGTACATTTTTGCCTATACAGAAAAATGTTCCTTTGGCATTATAGCTCCGGAGACAGTCGAGTATAAAGGGAGTGGCTGTTTCATGCGGACCATCGTCGAAAGTGAGGTAAAGCACTTTCTCATCACCCGGCAACTGCCAGGTAAGGGTGGGGTAGAGTTTGCGAAGCCACCAAGGCGTTTTAACGAGGTACATGCAACAAATATACATCTGTCATTCTACCATCTGTCATCTATCTTTGCGGCCTATGAGCAACAAAAAAGTCAGGGTTCGTTTTGCCCCCTCTCCCACCGGGGGTTTACACCTGGGAGGTGTAAGAACCGTTTTATTCAACTACCTGTTTGCCAAAAAACAAGGTGGCGATTTTATTCTCAGGATTGAAGATACCGATCAAACCCGCTTTGTAGCAGGCGCAGAGGAATATATTACAGAAACCCTCAGATGGTGTGGACTGGAAGCCGATGAAGGACCGCACAAAGG
The DNA here is from genome assembly GCF_004118675.1 of Filimonas effusa. Lineage (NCBI taxonomy): Bacteria > Pseudomonadati > Bacteroidota > Chitinophagia > Chitinophagales > Chitinophagaceae > Filimonas > Filimonas effusa. The sequence goes on from NZ_SDHZ01000002.1 coordinate 653,890, forward strand.
AGGCAACTACGGCCCCTACCGCCAGAGCGAGCGGAAACCACTTTACCGCCAGTATGCCGAACAGCTGATCAAGAACGGGCAGGCTTATTATGCTTTCGATACGCCCGAAGAGCTCGAAGCAATGCGCCAGCAATACAAAACCGCAGAAAACCCTTCCCCGCAATACAACCACCAGCTGCGCGCCCATATGCGTAACTCTTTGTCGTTAGACGAAGCGGCCGTAGCAAAGCTGCTCGAAGAAAATACGCCCTACGTAGTGCGTATTAAAATGCCCGACAATGAAACGGTACAGTTCACCGATATGATCCGCGGCGATATCCAGTTCAATACCTCGCAGTCCGACGATAAAGTATTACTGAAAGCCGATGGCATGCCTACCTATCACCTCGCAGTGGTAGTAGATGACCACCTGATGGAAATAAGCCATGCCTTCCGCGGCGAAGAATGGCTGCCCAGTGCACCGGTACATATCCTGCTTTGGAAATACCTGTTTGGCTTAGACCAGATGCCACAATGGGCACACCTGCCGCTGATACTGGGGCCCGACAGCTCAAAACTAAGCAAACGTCATGGCAACAAATATGGCTTCCCCATTTTCGCCATGAACTGGACCGACCCGCGTACACAGGACTTCACAGAAGGATTCCGTGAAAGAGGATTCCTCCCCGAAGCATTCATCAATATGCTGGCGCTGATGGGCTGGAACGATGGCAGCGGACAGGAACTCTTCAGCTTGCAGGAACTTACAGAACGCTTCGATATCAGTCGTGTAAATCATAGCGGCGCCATCTTCGATTTCGAGAAAGCAAAATGGTTCAACCACGAATGGATTAAAAAACAGCCGGTAGAAAAATGGCAGGCCGGCGTAAAAGCATTATTCGATAAAGAGGGTATTGCTGTTGGCAACGACGCAACTTTCACTAAAGTACTGGAACTGGTAAAAGACCGCTGTACTTTACTGACAGACTTCATTCCACAGGCATCTTTCTTCTTCAAAGCGCCTGCCGAAATTGATACTGCTTCTATTCAACCTAAATGGAATGAGCAGAAACAGCTTTTCTTTGCCGAACTCACCCGCGCATTTGAACTGGCAGCCACCTGGGATCACGACACGCTGGAAAAAGAATTCAAGGAAATGGCGGCGGCTCACCAGATCAAACCAGGTGAATTAATGCTGCCGCTGCGTATTATGCTCGTTGGCGGCAAATTCGGCCCCGGTGTATTCGATATCGCATCCATCATAGGTAAGGAAGCAACGATAGCCCGTATGAAGCATACGCTGGAGCTGCTGAAACAGGCATAAATAACAAAATGACAACTGATAGGAACGAGGCCGTATCACACTTATGATACGGCCTCGTTTTATTCGGGTACCTGACGAAGAAGGGTTACCGTTTAAGCAATTCTCAGCGGCTATTTTTATTTATGTGCCACCCTCGTTTGCTAACGATCCCATGTATATTTACAGCAATGCATTGAGCTGGGTCCTCAACTGTGGGTCCGAGGGCCGCTTTGCATCCGCTGAAATAATTTTGCCTTCAGGAGATATTAGTATGAAACGGGGAATGGCATTTATATTGAACTTTTGAATAAACTCCGAATCAAAGGCTTTGTCTGCCATCAGCTGAATACCTTTTAGCTGGTGCCCGTTTACATAGTCAACCCATTTGTTTTTATCGCCCGGCTGGTCAACAGATAAACTTACAAAGCTGATATTCCTGCCATGATAATCCTCTTCTACTTTGGTAAGATGCGGGATCTCTGCTTTACACGGACCACACCAGGTAGCCCATACATCGATATATACATACTTTCCGCGCAGGCTTTTCAGTGAAACCTTTTCTCCTTTTACACTTGTATAAATAAAATCCGGTGCGGCATTATTATCAGAATAAGCTACTGCATTATTGTAGATCTTTTTTATATCCTCTCTTTGTTCCGGCGTACTGTTACCAGCCAGAAAATCTCTGTAGATCTTTTCTCGTTTAGCACTATCCTGTACCATCTTCAGGGCATTGGCAGTGAAGCTATGATTGTAATATCCTTTGATCCATTCGTCAGGGATATTTTCCATAGCAATCTGCCGTTGTAATAGCATCTGCCGTTCCCTGCCTGCATCTGCGCTCATCCCTTTCATATACTTTGTGTACATCAGGTGCGTTATATTATTAGACACAGCCATGCGGTAATACTGCGAATTACGAAAAAGAACAGCATCATCTGCTTTCCAGTCGTTATAAAGCCGCTGATCCAGCATCTTCTTCTGTGTGCTGTCCAGTTTTTTTACGCGGCTATCTTCATAAGCTTTGTGCAGTTTCGCACTAAAGGTGCTGTCTTTTTTCTCGGGCGACTGCATGAGCTTATAGAACGCTTCTTGTTTCTTTAAATCGGTTCCGTAATAAAGAGAGTAGTTATTGAGCAGGTCGTTACAGAAAAAATAAAGGTTTTTAATTGCAACGGAGCGGTAGAATGTATCCTGTATTTCAGCAATGGCTGTACGTCCATACTGTTCAAAGGCGTTTAATTTCTGCAGGAACAGTGGTACTTCCATCATATAAACTTCCTGGGTAAATCCCTCTTCCGCCTGGGGCAAAAAAGCAGGTAAGGCGGCCTTAAGTTGTTTCACCAGGTTGTTTTCACGGGCACCGTTACCGGTAAATATATAGGCGCCATCTTTTCCTATAGCAGCATTCAATTGCAGGCCCGGCCTGAGATAAACAGTACCTATGGCTTCCGCTGAATAAAAGCCCGGGGTAACTGCCGGCAGCGTTACTTTAAAAGCCCCCTTTTCATTTACCGGGATGCTGATATCGGTACCATCCAGATGTTTGAGATGTAACGGTGTGTTAGCAGGCGTTTTCAGCTGGCCACTAAATACCGTTGGCGCCATTTGGGCGATGGCAGCCCCGGAAAAGCAAAGGGCCGCCATTGTGTTTATCCATTTATTCATTATAAGATTTTTAATAGATGATAGAAAGTATAGCGCTACCTGTTGTTTAATTGAATACCGGGATTGAACTGCTGTACTCTTGCAGGGATTTCAAATACATAACCAGCGCCGTGCGGTGGTAATGTAGCTTCAATGACATGGGTTGTGCGGTTCACTCTTTTTACTTCAGGCATACGGCCTTCCTGGTCAAGGCGTTTCATATCCATCCAGCGCAGGCCTCCAAAAGCCAGTTCACGGCGGCGTTCTGCCAGTACCAGTTGCAAGGCCTCTTCGGCAGTGGAAGCCGGCAAAGCCGTCCACGCAGCAGGCTTTATTCTTTTCTTGCGCAGGTTATTGATGATGGTCATGGCGCCGTCCTTATCATTATCACGCGCCAGCGCTTCGGCACGCGACAGGTACATTTCCTGGAAGGTAATACCAAAGTTGGCCCAGCCCGAGGGCGCCAGCCATATCACACCGTTGTTATTGGTATCGGTGAATAACAACGTACGCATGTCGTTATTGTTAAACAACGTTTTCAGTTCATCAGACAATAACAGGAATGTGGGAATAGAGTAGTTATTGGATCCACGTTGCCACAGGATATCGCTGCGCAGGTCGGTATCGGGCATATCATACCCATCGGCGTAATTGTTCAGGTCGAGGATGGCATGCTGTGCTTCCAGCGCTTTGGCGGCATATTCGCCCGCCTCTTTATACAAATGCATATAGGAATATACCCTGCTTAACATACCATAGGCAGCATACCGGGTTCCGCGATACCTGTTGATATTTGACGTTGGCATGTACAAGGCAGCCCGCTTCAGGTTGCTGATGATGGTATCCAGCACCGTTTGAACAGAAGCCCTTTGAGGAACAGCAGCAGTAACATCGGTACTGGTTACCATAGGGATACCAGGATCCTGGGCGGCAGTAGCAGGATCATAGGCTTTTGCAAAGATGGTGAGCAGGGTAAAATAGTTGTCTGCACGCACCAGCCATGCCTCCCCCAATACCGACTGCTTACGCTCCTCAGATCCGCCGGAAGCATTCAGTACATTGTTGATGATGACATTGGTATGATATACACTCTTGTACAGGTCGCCCCATACCGCCGGATTTTCTTTTTCGTTAGGATCGAGCCCGGGCCGCCAGTAGTAGGCGTTGGCAACAGTAGTAATATTCAATGCATCGAAGGTTTCATAGAAATCATCGGTACAATAGAGTAATTCCGGTGCAAAGGAAAAAGCAATTTCGCGGGAATTGAGGATATTTTCATAATCCTCCAGTTTCTCAGGTATCACAATGCCCTTGGGCTTTACTTCCAGGAATTTATTACAGGAGCTTAATAGCGCAACCAGTAACAATGTATTTAATAGTATAAACGTTTGTTTCATGAAGGATCATCTTAGAAGTTGGTGAATAAGGATACGCTGTAGAAAGGCTGCTGCGGCAACCGGCGTATACCGGACTGCCTGTCTATAGCCTCAGGATCTATATCATTTCCGCTGAACGTATAGCGGAACATATTCTGTGCCTGTAAGCGTATCTGAGTTCGTGTAAAGCCCATCTTCTGCATGAATGGCAGCTTCGCATTATAGGTAAGAATAAGATCGCGCAACCTGATGTAATCGGCCTTACGTACAAACCTGCTGGCGTACTGGTAACCATAACGTGCATAAGAACTATAATAATACGGATCGAGGGAAGTCCCCGGCGTAAAGCCTGGTATGATGGTATTTGCCTCATCCCCCGCCTTACGCCAGTAGTTCAGCGATCCCGCTATAGGATTGGAGGTATAGGAGCCGAGGTTATTGGGATTAGGCTGCTCTGCACGCATCACATGCCCGCCGTAATACATAAACAGGAACGACAGATCAAAAGCGCCTAATGTAAACTGGTTGTTCCATCCCAATACGTATTTCGGTGTTGTTGTACCGCTATAGATAAGATCATTGAAGTTTACATCTACTACCGATGCACCATAAAAGTTCAGGATCTTCTGGTTGCCCTTGCTGTCGTATACAAATGGTTTACCCATATTGGTAAGACCGCCGTAATTATAGCTGAATACGGCATTCATAGGCTGATCCTGCACGTTGATGCCGGCACTGGTAATATACTGGCTGTTCGCATACTCTGTTGCTTTTACAGCCATGATCCTGTTCTTGTTAAAAGAGGCTGTCACCTGCGAACGCCATTCGAAATTCCGGGTTCTGATATTGGAAGTGTTTACCATGATCTCGAGTCCCCTGTTGCGGATAGAAGCGGTATTCGCAAAGTACTGGTTGAAGCCGGTGGTCGGATCAGCATCAAACTGACCGAAGACATCGGTAGAAAGTTTGCTATACCAGTCGATGGTACCGGAAACCCTTCCTTTGAAAAGGCTATAGTCGAGACCGAAATTGTAGTTACGGGTTGTTTCCCAACGCAGGCTTTGGTTTTCCGGCGACAACACCCTGTTCAGTGGTTGTGCTGCATAGAAAAGGCTGTTGATCCCCGATTCAAGTATGAGGAAAGGGCCATTATTGCTGCCGGGCACATTCCCGTTAAAACCTGTGGCGGCACGCAGTTTCAATTCGTTCACCCAGCTCACCGGCTGCAGGAAATCTTCTTTATCTATACGCCAGCTAAGACCCGCAGACCACAATGGCTTGTTCTTATATTTTGGATCTACACCAAACAGGTTCGACTGATCGATACGGAAACTGCCCGTGGCGATATACTTCTCCTGCAACATATAGGTAGCCTGCGCGTAATACGACATAAACCGCCTGTCACCATACGATTCATTGAAATAATCGGAGTATCTGACGGCCAAGCCAAACGATCCCACATCGGCAAAAGCAGGTGAATTGCTCGAGTTCAGGCGTTGCCAGTTAACAGGTTTGCTTAACAGTGTTTGTCCGTTATAGCCGAAGTAAGTTGTCTTGAAAGCCGATGTTACCGTTTTACGCTGCTCGATACCTGCAATGCCTGAGAAGTCATGAACCGATCCAATTTTCTTATGAAAGTTCAGTTGTCCACGTACAGTATAGCTGGTTGTTTTCTGCTGGGTTTTACCCAGTATATTTCCCTGCGGAATATCCACGAATAAAGGCTTGCCCGAAGAAGGGTCTTTCGAAGCCCTGCTGTTCAGCAGGTACCTGACGGCAAACGCCTGTTCTGTCCGCAGGTTATCTTGTGTCCCCTGCTGGTTTTCGTAAGTACCACCCAACTCGGCAGATAGCCATTCCGTGACCTTGCCCTGCAGTCTTCCCTGGAAACGAATGGCCGAAAGATAATTGGTGGTGGTATTGGCAGCCAACTCACCATAAGGAGCATAGCGCTGATCATATAACCCGGCAGCCACAAGGCGATCATTCCGTTGTTTGT